>SYOC01000295.1 GCA_005804965.1 Pseudomonadota bacterium | reverse complement strand
CGGCCTAGTGCTCGCTCAGACTCTGGGTGCGTTCAACGACAATTTCTTTAAGATCGTTGTTTCGCTGTTCGCGGTCAGCGCCTCGGGTGCATCTGGTGGAGGCGCGTTATCGGCGATCAGCGCGATTTTTATCCTGCCGTTCCTGCTCTTCTCTGGCTACGCGGGACACGTGTCCGACGCCTACAGCAAACGCGCGGTGCTGGTCACCACGAAGGTACTGGAAATTCTCACCATGGCGGTCGGGTTGTTCGCCCTGGTATTCGGACAGTTTTGGCTCATGCTGGTTGTGCTTTTTCTGCTCGCACTCGAAGCCACGTTCTTTAGCCCAGCGAAGTACGGGATTTTGCCGGAACTGGTTGCCGTCCGCTCTCTATCCCGCGCCAACGGTCTACTGGAAATGGGTAGTTTCCTCGCGATCATTCTCGGGACCTCGCTGGGCAGCATTCTCTTCGCCATCTGGAAAGATCGTCTCGGCTGGATCGGTGCTCTGACCATCGTGCTCGCTCTCCTCGGCACCCTGGCAAGTCTGCGTATACCAGTGGTACCAGCAGCACGTGCCCATCACGCGCTCCAACTCAGCCCGTTTGCAGAAATCGCACTGGGTTTGCGGCGGCTGCGCGGTGACCGCACGCTGTGGACGACGGTCATAGGTATTTCCTATTTCTGGTTCCTCGGTGCCCTCATGCAGATGAATATCCTCCTCTTTGGCAAAGAGATTATGGGGCTCGACGATTTGCGCGTGGGGTTGTTGAGTGCCTTTATTGCCATCGGTATCGGCACCGGCAGTTTCGCCGCAGGGCGCTTATCAGGCGAGAAGATCGAACTTGGACTCGTGCCGCTCGGTGCCATCGGCATGGGCGTGTTCTCGCTCATCTTGGCGTATGCAGCCTCGTCCTACGTCGTCGTGGCAGTGACCCTGGCGGCCTTGGGCTTCTCGGGTGGGCTGTTCATCGTGCCGCTCAACGCCTCGCTCCAACAGAAAAGCGGGCACGAGGAAAAAGGCCGCTTGCTGGCAACCAACAACTTTCTCAATACCATCGGCATTCTGCTGGCCTCGGGCGTATTGTGGTTGTTCCGCGATATTCTCCAGATTCACGCTGATACCATCGCGCTCATTTTCGGCGTGTTGACCTTGGGGGTCACAGTTTATCTACTGCGCACGTTGCCCGACTTCTTTGTGCGCTTGCGCTTGTGGCTCTGCTGCGACCTTCGCCTTGTTCGGCTCTGGCAAAGAAGGTAAATCGGGTGAAACAAGGAGAAAGAAGGGAACCTTGCGCATGAAATTTTCGCAAGTAGTCGATCAAGCTCGTACGCTGCTGCAACGCACGGCAACAGGAAACGGGCAAGGGCAAAAGTCAAAATAGAAACCGATCCCTAACCCCTAATCCCCGACACCCCCTATGAAATCTCACTACACCATCCACTTGCATGGTTCAGCACGACCGCTGCGGGCTATCGCCTTCGATCTCGATAGCACGCTGACGAAGCCCTATCTCGATTTCACCAAGCTGCGCCGGCAGCTCCAGATTCCCGAGGGCGATATTCTGGCGTGGCTCGCGCAGCTCCCACCATCCGAACAAGCTCGTGCTCACTCGATCATCGACGCCTTCGAACAGGACGGGGTCGAGAATGCCGAGTGGAACGACGGCGCACAAGAGACACTGCACGCTGTGCGCGACATGGGGTTTCCCACCGCCATCGTCACGCGCAATAGCCGGACATCGCTGGTCGCGGTCTGCCGACATTTGGACATCGACGTTGACGTACTGGTATCAAGAGATGACGCATCTCCCAAACCCGACCCCGCTTGTCTGCATTACGCGGCGGAGCGATTAGGCGTGGCGACCGAGCATCTGTTGATGGTCGGCGATTATCGCCACGACACCGACGCCGGACGCGCAGCCGGTGCGCTCACCGCGTTGTTGACGAACGGTCGCATCCCCACTTGGCCGGTCGAGGCGGATGTGGTCATCGAGCGGCTGGATGAGCTGCTTTTTCATATTCACGATGCGCACTCCCGATGAACCGCCCCTCGCACGACGGCTGCGAACCATAGCGGCTACCCTCAAACACGAGCTGCGCGTTTACCAGCTCGTCCGCAAAGATCCAGGGACACCAAGACTGGCGAAAATACTCCTCGCGCTCGCCATCGGTTACGTGCTGCTGCCCTTCGATCTGATCCCCGACTTCATCCCGGTGCTCGGTCATCTCGACGATCTGGTGATCGTTCCAGGTCTCGTGTTCCTGGCGCTCAAACTCATCCCAGCGGATGTTGTTACTGCGTGTAGGGAGCAGGCCGAGGCGGCCACAAGCAAACTCTAATGCTTTCGCTGCCAGAAAAGCTTGTGGTATGGTCCCGTCATGAGCACAGCACGCCGACAGGCAACCTACGAAGATCTCCTCAAGGTGCCCGACACGTTAGTCGCAGAAATCCTTGATGGAGAGTTGTTCACATTTCCACGACCAGCATTTCCACACGCGTATTCGACCTCTTCCTTGAACCAGGATATTGGCCCTTTTTCTCGACGGTCAGGAGGGCCGGGGGGACCAGGAGGATGGTGGATACTTTTCGAGCCGGAACTCCACCTTGGTCGGCACATCATCGTGCCGGATTTGGCGGGATGGCGACGAGAAAGGATGCCGGTTTTAGGAAACATTCCATATACCGAACTCGCGCCGGACTGGGTGTGTGAAACTCTCTCGCCCAGCACAATGCGCGTGGATCGCATCCGTAAGATGCGCATCTATGCACGCGAGCAGGTCGGTCATGTCTGGCTGGTCGATCCGCTGGCACGCACTTTAGAAGTCTACCGGCTAGAGGAAAAGCGCTGGCTTCTTCTCGATACCTACGACGGAGAGGAGCCGGTGCGTGCTGAGCCGTTCGACGCTATAGAACTCGACATTAATCGCTGGTGGCTGGAAGAAGAGGAAAGCGCAAAGTAGCAAGTGGCAAGTACGCACACCGGCAAGGCCTGCCTTTGCGTCACGGTTGTTGAGTTAGCTCTGACGTTCGGTTGTTTTTCTTCGGTTTCGCTTCGCTGCCAATGCGCCCTGCATCAATCAACCCTTGTCGGCGCATCATCATCCGCTCGTCTTCATCCCACAGTTGCTCGTAAAGCCGCAGATACATCGCACCCAATTGCTCGGCGTGCTGTGGGTTGGCGACCAGCCCGCGAAATTCCACGACGATGTGCGTCTCGCGCTCCTTGACGGGTGTCAGTTTTGTCAGGATTTCTCCGCCCACCCCTTGCTCGGTCAAGGTGCGGCTCCAATACCGTGCTTGCGGCTGATCCATTTCGACCTCGACCAGGGCTTCTCTCGGCGCGGTGACTGGCGGCATAACCACACGCGCTCGCCACGAGGTGGAAGTTTCTTCCAACAGGGTAATTTGGGAAAAGAAGGCGCGATGCAGCCATGGCAAATGTTCCCAATCGCGCACGTTTTCCCAGATACGTTCCAGGGAGGCGTGAATCGTGCGACGATAGGTAGCAACAAGAGTCAACATGGTTTTCTCCCTTCTCAGTAGCCCAGAGGCGCGACAAATCCGCCGATGACTTCGGCAAGGCGACGGGCGAAGTCGATCGTGGTGCGATCTTCCAAGTACGGACCAACGATTTGCACGCCGACCGGCAAACCTCGGGCTGTGCATCCTACCGGCACCATAGAAGCTGGCAAATACGCCATGCCGATGACACCAGCCCAGGCGACGTTGTCGAGGTATGAGCGCTCTTGCCCGTTCACTCGTATCGTCCGTGCCATCATGGGCTCGCTGTGGTTGTGAAGAATCGCCGTCGTGGGTGTAATCGGACAGAGGAGCACGTCGTAGCTTTTGAAAAACTCCGCCCACTGCGCCCGGTATCGAGCGCGAGTTTCGTTGAGGATGATCCAGTCGCGCTGACGCAGCGTCGAGCCATGCGCCAGTTGCGCAAGCAAGCTGTCGTCGCCTTGTGGGAGTTGGCCACTCATCTCGACAAGGTTCAGGAACGCCTCCGGCTCCAATCCTGGCGAAAGGGCTGCCCACAACAGGCTCAAATATGTGCGCAGGGCATCGGCAAAGGAGAATCCCGGGCGTGCCTGCTCGTCAACAGTCACGCCTTCTTGGCGCAGGGCGGCAACTGTTGCTTCGAGCTGCTGACGCACTTCGTTATCAACCGGACAAGCAGGGTCATCGAGCCAGGCGGCCACTCGATATTGACGCAAGGCTCCACGACGCGGCGACGGCAACTCTAAGCGCCATGCCACACCTTCATCGTTATCCGGTCCGGCCAATAAGCTCAGGACCAAGGACAAGTCTTTGGCACTGCGGGCCAGCGGACCAACCACGGCAATATCTGTACCCGTCAACAACCCTGGTGGTCCAGGGATATGGCCACGCATCGGGATGATCTCAAAGCTGGGCTTATGTCCGAATACTCCACAGTAATGCGCGGGGTTGCGGATCGAACCACCAATATCGCTACCCAGTTCCAGACCAGTCAGTCCAGCAGCCAGCGCTGCAGCTGAGCCGCCGGACGAACCACCAGGAGAGCGTGAGACATCCCACGGGTTGTTGGTGATCCCGAAAATCGGATTATAGGTCTGCACGTCTCCGGCAAACACCGGTGTGTTGGTTTTGCCAAAAACAATCGCCCCAGCAGCTTTGAGACGAGCCACAGCCAGGGCATCGTGGGTGGGGACATGCTCACTGTAGATCGGCGCGCCGGCAGTCGTCCGCACCCCTGCCGTCTCTAGCGTATCTTTGACAGTCATGGGCAACCCATGCAGTGGCCCCCAAGGTTCTCCGCGTGCCAGCGCGGCGTCGGCATCGTCTGCTCGTTTACGCGCACCCTCCACATCCAGCGTCACAATCGCGTTAATTACCGGATTATAACGTTCGGTACGTTTCAGATAATGGTCGAGCAATTCACGGCTGCTGATTTCACGGTTACGAATTGCTACCACGAGTTCGAGAGCGGAACGGAAAGCAATATCAGGCATGGACAGGTCTCCGGTAAAAATTGAAGGGTAACACCTAGCTTACAACTTGCCTGGCTCCGTCGCCTTCGCCCAGCCTTCGGACAACGGCACGAAGTAGAACATTTCCACACGGCGAGCTTTGAACTTCCACTCACCGTTCACCTTCTCGTACTCGTCGTGCAAGCGACCAGCACCGATCAGGCTCTCGTCTCCACGAGTCGCACGGTTCTCCAGGGAACACGTGCCAGTCGCGTGGCTGCCATGAATACGAATGACGTGGTTAGTGAAAAAGGGCCGTACCCGCAGCGGCCATGTCGCGCGATAAAACTCTTTCAGCGCTGGCCGCCCACGCGTCACGCCCCGCCCCAGAGAACTGAAATCGACAGCGCCATCTTCAGTAAACAGGCTCGCCATGCGTTCCTCATCTTGCGCCTCGATAGCCAAGCCGTATTCATGAGTGAGTTCTTTGATGCGTTCGCGATCCCACAGTTCTTGTACCATCTCTTCGAGTGTCATCGCTCTGCTCCTTTGCTTTCGTTTTTCAGCGCACAGCGGTCGTAGGTTCTCCGACAGGGCGGCTCTCACCTACGGCTATGATCTTTTTTCCCGCGTCAATAAACAACCAGACCAGAGCAGAAAAGAGCGCCAAGAACCCAGCAAACTGCAATGCCGCTTCCCAGCCAAACCGCTCTGCGATCAGCGGTGTTAAAGTCGGGGCCACGGCTCCACCAATCTGTGTAGCAGTGACGGTCAGACCATACACCGTCCCAGAGTGCGGCCCAGCGATGTCGATGACCGTCCCTACCCCAGCTGCGCCAGCGAAATAGAGAAAGCCATCGCCCAGCGACAACAGGGCCACAGCGACATACGGGTCCGCAGCCCGCGCCCCAAGGTACAAACAGACCGCAGCCAACGACAGTCCGGCGACGGCCACCGCTCGCCGGCCAACGGTCACGCCGTATCGTTTCGTGAGCATGTCCGAACACATCCCACCAATCGGCCCCAAGATAGTGACGGCGATAAACGGACCGGTCGTCAGCAGCCCACCCTGCATAATGGAAAACCCGCGCACGTTGACCAAATACAGATAGAACCAAGACTGAAAGATGTAGACACCGTAGCCGAAGCCGAAGTTCGCTAACATCAGAAACCATATGTTGGCTTGGGTCAGAATCGCCCGCCACGGCGTGGCCAACCCTTCCATCTGCATTCCGTCGCTACGGATATGTTGGAGTTCTTGTTGCGAGACGCGAGGATGCTCCTCTGGACGATCTGTTGCCATGGAGTACCACACAGCGGCAATACCAATACCGACAACAGCAAAGACATAGAAAGCCGGCCGCCAGCCATAGTGCAGCATAATCCACGACACCACCGGCGGAGCCAAGCCGTAACCGACGCCGATGCCCGCTAGCACTAGACCGCCAGCACAGGCACGTTCGTGCGGTGCCATCCAGCTCGCAACCGCGCGCGCCGAGTTCGGGTAAGCGACGCCCTCTCCCATGCCAATGAGGAAACGCACGACCATGAACGAGCCCAACGGTCCGATGAGACTTGCCAGCCACCAATCGCCAGCAATCGCCGTCACTCCCGTAAAGACGGACCACCAAGTGATGGCCAAGGCCAACATTTTGCGCGGCCCAACCGTGTCACCCAACCAACCACCCGGTAAGTGAAACAGGGCATAGCCAGCAGTAAAGATGGTGTACAACATACCCATCTGTACGTTGGAAAACCCGTACTCCGGCATAATCTGTTTGGCGGCAACCGAGAAATTCACCGCATCCATGCTGCGGACCACACTCACGAGCACCAGCAGCCACAGGATCGTCCAGCGAGTCCGGGTTTCCATACACTTCCCCTCCCTGCGAGCGGATTGTACGCCGACCCGAGGGAAGTTGT
>SYOC01000028.1 GCA_005804965.1 Pseudomonadota bacterium | reverse complement strand
CAAGTCGTTGGGCACGAACCCAGCATCCACGGCTGCGCGGCTGGCACCCATGGCGGCACCGAGCACGTCAACTAGCGGCTCTAAATACACGGTAAAATTCTCACCGGATTTGAGACCACGACCACCGGAGACCACAATCCGTGCTTCGGTGAGGTTCGGACGATCCGACTTGGTTTCACTGAAATCGACGAACTGCATCTTCCGAACGGAACCGTCAAGAGAAACAGCGACTTTTTCGACAGCACCTTGCCCACCTTGCGGTGCTGCGTCGAACGCGGTGCCGCGCACGGACACGACTTTGACTGCGTCTTCGAGCGCGACCGTAGCCATGACGTTGCCAGCGTACATCGGGCGCAAGAACGTGCCGTCATTATTGATGCCAACAATATCGGTGGCCATGCCGACTCCGAGACGCGCAGCGACGCGCGGCAGCAGGTCTTTGCCGATGGCCGTGGAGGTCGCCAGCAAAAGAGAGACATCCTGGGCTTTGATGACCTGTTCGAGGGTGGCCGCGTAAGCATCCGCCAAATAATTCGCCAGGGCGGGGTCGTCGGCAGCTAATGCTTTGGTCACGCCATACCCGGCGATCTCCTGCGCGAGGGAATCAACGCCAGAGCCGAGAACTGCCGCGAGGCAATTGCCGCCGAGTTTGCTGGCGGCATCTTTTCCCGCCTGGATGGCGATCAGCGTACTTTTGGGAAATTTACCTTTGTGATGTTCTGCAAAAACAAGAACGTTGCCCATAGCTGCTCCTTAAATGACTTTCGCCTCGGTATGAAGGAGATCAAGCAGGGCTTGCACGGTTTCGACTTTTTTCCCTGCTTCTTTCTTCGGCGGTGGTGCCATCTTCACTACGGTGAGTCGTGGGGTAATGTCGGCACCGAGATCGGCGACCGGGATTTCTTTGATCTCTTTCTTCCTGGCTTTCATGATGCCGGGCAGCGAAGCGTAGCGCGGTTCATTCAGACGAAGATCGGTGGTGATGATGGCGGGAAGCGCAAACCCGATGGTTTCGAGACCGCCGTCGACCTCGCGGATTACGGTCGCCGATTTTTGGTCAGCAGCAAAATCAATCTTTGAGGCAAACGTGGCTTGCGGCCATTCCAGCAATGCAGCCAGCATCTGCCCGGCTTGGTTGGAATCGTCATCGATCGCTTGCTTGCCCATGAGGACCAATTCGGGAGTTTCTTTTTCCACGAGTTTGGTCAACAGCTTGGCAACCGCGAGGGAATCGAGCGGTTGTTCGCAGAGCACGAGAATCGCGCGGTCTGCTCCCATGGCGAGGCCGGTGCGGAGTTGTTCGGTGACCGATTTGCCGCCGATGCTCACGAGGACCACTTCACCTCCGCCTTGTTTCTCTTTGATCCGCAGCGCTTCTTCGATAGCGATTTCGTCGAACGGATTAATGACGTATTTGATATTGTCGGTGACAATGCCGGACCCGTCAGGTTTAACCCGGATCGTGGTCTCCGGGTCGGGGACCCGTTTGACCGTCACGAGTGTTTTCACGGGGATACTCCTCCTACAGTGAGAAAATTGATTGAGGGCGAGTCAAAAGACCGCCCTAATTCATCGCGTCGTCCTGCTGGTGTCAAGGACTGACCGCGCTAGCCGTTGTTGTAGCCGAGGCGGCTCGAAAGGTCACGCCCGGCTTTGGTCACGAGTGGGATGATCTCGTTCTGGATGCGCTCGTTGGGAATCCGATAGGCCGGGCCGCTGATGGCGAGGCTGCCCACCACCGTCCGTGTGTAGTCCTTGATGGGCACGGCAACGGAATGCACGTCGGTCTGATACTCGCCGTGGTCGATGGCGTAGCCGCTGGCAGCGATGCCTTGCAATTGGTCTGTGAGCTGGTCGCGGCTGGCGATGGTGTGCGCGGTATATTGCGGAAGCATCTCCGCGAGGGAACGTTGCAGTTCCTCTGCCGGCTCGAAAGCCAAATGGACTTTTCCAGCCGCCGTACAATGCAGTGGGAGGTTTTCTCCAATATGCGACACAATGCGCACGGGTTGATCCGACTCGACCACTTCGAGAGGTACCACTTGTCCTTTGCGCATGACGGCCACGAACGTGCTCTCGTGACAGGTTTTCATGACTTCAAGCATAATTGGGCGCGCTTGTTGGAGCAGGCCCATGTGTTGAATGTAGGTCTGGCCCATTTGCAGACATTTCGTGCCTAAGCGATAGTTTTCCGTAGAACGGTTCTGTTCGATGTAGCCACGGGATTCGAGGGTTGCCAAAATCCGAAAGACGTTATTTTTATGGAGCTTCAGGCGTTTGCTCAGTTCTGTGACGCCGAGTTCTCCGTCCGTATGGAATTGTTCGAGGACGTCGAGGGCATGAGCAACCGCTTGGATCATATAGTTGCTTTTTTCGCGTCGAACCATAGGTCCTCCTTAGCTGGTCGCCGGGAGCAAAAAACGTTTTAATCTATAACGGACAACAGCGCTTTTTGTCAACACGGTTCTATAAACGCACGGCTTGCAAGTTGTTCGACTCTTCAGTAAGTGAGGAAGCGGTGAAGTTCATGAACGACGGAGCAGTTTTCGATCTCTTGAATCCCACGGGAAACTCTTCCCTTGTTTTAACCTGTGAACATGCGTCTTATGCCGTGCCGGAACGATACCGTAATTTGGGGATCAGCGACGCAGAAATTCGCCGCCACATTGGTTGGGACATTGGCGCACGCTGGGTGGTCGAGGCGCTCTCACGCACGCTCGATGCACCGGCGGTGTGTTCTGGCTATTCCCGCCTCTTGATTGACTGCAACCGCGATCTGTCGGACCACGACTTGATTGTCGGCGAGAGCGATGGCGCACAGATTCATGGCAATCGACAGGTGTCAGATGCCGAACGAGAGCAGCGCATCGCCGCATTCTACGAGCCTTATCATGCTGCGATCGACCAATTGCTGCATGAGCGTAGGGAAAAGGAGACCGTGTTGCTCAGCATTCACAGTTTCACCCCGGTGCTGGGGAAGAAGGAACGACCGTTCGAGATTGGTGTACTCTTCGATAAATACGAGGACGTGGCGCAGGAAGTTGGTCAGCGCCTGCATCGGCACGAGTACCGGGTGCGATATAACGAACCGTATTCAGGCATGGATGGGTTGATCTTCAGCGCTCGGAGTCACGGCGACCGACACGGACTCGTCTATCTTGAACTCGAAATCAATAATGGCATCATCGCTCAGCCGGAGCAGGCCAGCCGCGTGGGCCGCGCCGTGGGAGAAACCTTGCAGACACTTTTTCCTGGCTTACGTCAGGCTGAGAAATCGCAAACTTAACGAGCAAAGAAGGGGGAAGTCATGAAGATCATTCTGATCGGGCAAGCGGCGTTTGCCGAAAAGACCTTAGAGAAACTGGTGGGGAGAGGCGAAGAAGTGCTGGCGGTCTTTTGTCCGCCTGATGCCCCGGGCGGAAAGTTCGACCCGCTGAAACAACGTGCTCTGCAGATGGGCATTCCCGTCCATCAACATAAGACGCTGAAGACACCAGAAGTGCTGGAGCAGTTTACAGCGTTACAGGCGGATCTGGCGATCTTGGCGTTTGTCACGCAAATCGTGCCGCCGCCGGTGTTTAATGCCCCACGCTTTGGCAGCATCTGTTTTCATCCCTCGCTCCTGCCTAAGTATCGTGGACGCAGTGCGATCAACTGGGCGCTGATTAACGGCGAGAAAAAGACTGGGATTTCCCTGTTCTGGGTCGATCAAGGGATTGATACTGGCCCGCTCCTGCTGACTAAGGAAGTGGAGGTCGATCCCGACGAGACTACCGGCACGATCTATTTCAATAAACTCTTTCCCGTTGGTGTCGAGGCAATTGCCGAAGCCGTGGATCTCATCAAAGCTGGCAACCCTCCGCGTGTTGTCCAAGATGAGTCGCTCGCCAATTACGACCCTCCGTGTGGCGATGAACACGCACGTATTGACTGGACAAAGCCAGGATTGACGGTCTACAACCTGATCCGCGGCTGTGACCCCCAACCCGGGGCGCATGCGACGTGGCAAGGGAAGATGGTGCGGTTTTACGATTGCCGCCTCCGCAACGAAGCGACGACTGCAGCTCCCGGGCAAGTGCTCGAAATCGGGGCAGAAGATGTGAATATTGCCGTTCCCGGCGGCGTGCTGATTGCGAAGAAAGTGCGTGGCGAAGGTGGGAAGATTGCTGCTGCAGAATTTGCCAAGCAAACTGGCCTGACGGTCGGTGCTCAGTTTGCTTGAGGTGCTGCCACTTCAGGAATGCTGAACTCCAACTCAACTAAGAGCTGACCCAGCTCGACGGAATCGCCGGGGGAGATGTGAATCTTCTTCACGTGGCCGGCTCCCTCGGCTTTCAGTGCGTTTTCCATTTTCATAGCTTCTACCACGACGAGAGTTTGTCCGGCCTCGACTTGCTCTCCTGCTGCGACTGGTACCTGAAGGATCTTGCCCGGCATGGGTGAGCGAATCTCGGGGTCGAGCCGGCCGGCGTCTCGGGTGTTGAATCTCGCCTTCTTCTCCGGCGCGTGCGAGAATTCGTAGACCCGTCCTTCGATAGAAACGAGGGTGCGTTGCCCGTCGCGAGCCACGTGTGCGCGTAGCGGCTTGTCGTTCACCAATAACGTGAGCGAGCCGTCCAACGCGGCCAGGAGCCGAGCTTGCACCGGCTGTCCGTCGATAACCAGTGCATAGTCGTTGCCCTGTTTGTCGTATTCGACCGCCAGAGATTGTCCGTTGGCATGCAAAGTCGTTTTCATCGCGGCATTTCTCTTTTTTGCTTTTTCAGAAGTTCGGCACGAGAGACGAAGACTACGCACCCATGCGCCATCCGCCGAGGCGTTGCCAGGGCGTTTCTGGTCCGGCCTGCGGCGTGGCTTCCGTGCGGCTTGTCACCGACTGGCCGAGGACAGCAGCGAGGGCAGCTTCAAGGAGTTGGGTGCGCTGTTGTGGTTGCCACTGAGAAAAATGTTCGGTCAAAAAGCCGGTATGGGTCTCCCCGGACATAAACGCTGGATGGGCAATCAGGTCGAGGAGGAACTCTACGTTGGTAGTCGGTCCGAGGACCACGCTTTGCCGCAGCGCCGCTTCCATGCGTTTCCGCGCTTGCTCGCGGTCCTGCCCCCACGTAGAAAATTTGGCGATCAACGGATCGTAGTAGACTGAGACTTCGGTGTGCTGCTCGACGCCAGCATCGACGCGGATGCCAGGACCAAGCGGCGCACGCCACGCGAGGATTTTGCCCGGCGAAGGAAAGAATCCGTTGGCTGGGTCCTCGGCGTAGATGCGGCATTCGAACGCATGGCCTTTCGTCTGCACGTCCTCTTGTCGCAACCCTAAATGCTCGCCAGCGGCGATACGAATCTGTTCTCGGACCAGATCGAGCCGAGTGATCCACTCGGTAATCGGATGCTCGACTTGCAGACGAGCGTTCACTTCGAGAAAGTAAAACCGCCCTTCTGCATCGAGAATGAATTCAACGGTGCCAGCGTTGTAATAGCCAGCAGCCTTCGCGACTTTCAACGCGGCTGTTGTCATCCGCGAGCGTAACTCCGCCGACACGGCTGGAGACGGAGTTTCTTCGAGGATTTTCTGGTAGCGACGTTGAATCGAACATTCGCGCTCGCCCAGATGAATAAGAGCGCCGTGCTTGTCACCAAGAATCTGCACTTCAATGTGGCGCGGGCGTTCGAGATAACGTTCGAGGTAGACCGTCCCGTCGGCAAAGGCGGCGGTCGCTTCGCGTTGCGCGGCAGCAACCGCGTCGGCGAGATCTTTTTCTTGCCGTACGATGCGCATGCCTTTGCCGCCACCACCGGCGGCAGCTTTGATCAAGAGCGGATAGCCAAGCGTCTGCGCTTGTTCGTGCAGGACTGCCGGGTCGGAAGACGGATTTTCCAGCGCTGGAATGACGGGCACGCCGAGTTTGGCCACAGTTTGGCGGGCAAAGATTTTGTTGCCCACAGCTTCGAGGGAGTGCGGAGATGGGCCGATGAATGTCAGCCCGGCGGCTTCCACGCGGCGAGCAAAGGCCGCGTTTTCCGAGAGAAACCCATAGCCTGGGTGAATGGCTTCTGCGCCGGTTTGTTTAGCTGCTTGGAGAATGGCGTCAACGTTCAGGTAGCTTGCCGTTGCTGGAGCTGGCCCGAGGTGGACGGCTTCTTGAGCGGCATGCACATGCGGAGAGGAAAAGTCGGCATCAGAGTAAACCGCCACGGTGGCGATGCCCATCTCGTGACACGTGCGGGCAACGCGGCTAGCGATTTCTCCTCGGTTGGCAATCAAGATCTTTTTAAACACTGAGGCATGATGACGTGGCAAAAAGGATCTGACAAGAGCGGGGAGAGCAGTTTGGAAACGACGAGCCTAATGGGCGACTTGAAGACGCCGGCGTTCCGAAGTGAGGCCGGGGACCGGCACCCTCGCTCGTCCATTCGTTCCTTGACGGTGCGCCGGGAGATTGCTTGCGGGTTGGCTTTGAGAGCGGACCTTTTGGTACTGGCGGTAGTCATAGCCGGTCGCCATAGCCATGAGGAGGCGGTCCATGCCACCGCTGCGCTCGCGCCGCAGTACTTGGAGACGCTCGAAGAAGTCTCTGAAATCTTTATGCACGCGGAACTGAGCATCGACTGGCCGCAAGAAGAAGTCTTTCAGACGAGTGATAGTGAAACGAAGAGCAGAGAAACGCAATTCGTTCGGGAAGGCGTCCCATTCGCCGAGTGACAGCGTGCGGACGTCTTGGTAACCATGAACAAGGGCATCGAAGCGGTCACTGAGGTAGTGGCCGTCGATGTAGCACAGGGCGTTTATGGCAGTGGCCAAGTCATAGATGAATTTCCCGTGCCCTGCCGCTTCAAAATCGAGCACTGCCGCGACTTTGCTTGTGCGAAAGAGGATGTTGTCGGCAAACAGGTCGCCGTGGATGACACCTTTCGGCAGCCGTTCTTCGGCAAAGTGCGCTTGATAATTGAGTTCATCGTCGAGGACATGAACAAGGTGACGGAAATGAGGGGGCAAGTGTGTCTTCACTGCCGGGTAGAGATCGGCAATGCGCTCGAAACAGAAGCGATTTTCCAGCGGCCTTTTGTAGGTTTGTCCGAGAAGATGGAGCGAGGCGAGTGCCCGACCGGTTTTTTCCAACTGACTGAGCGAGAAGTCTTTCTCGGTGACGACGGTGCCAACAATGAACGGACACACCGACACGGTTTTGCCTTCATAGTCGCTTAAAAAACGTCCGTCGCGGTTCGCGAGTGGCCGTGGGCAGGCAAAGCCGTGCGCACGGAGGAAGAGCAAGAGTTCCAGCTCGTGCTGCGCTTCTGAGCGACGCTTCGCCTCGTCGATTTTAAGAAAGAATTTCCCTTTTTGGGTTTCGAGCAGATAGTGCGTGCTGACCGAGCCAGCGGTAACACCAGACGTTTTCGTGAGCTTGCCGAGTCCATAGTCTTCGGCAAAACCAGCCAGCACTTTGCGACTCAATACGGTGTAGATTGCCATGGCTCTCTGTTTTTCCTACCTGAAAGGTCCTAAGGTTTCCGTGCTGTGGGCCTCTCTTTATCTCTCCTTTTTTATGTGTTGTCAAGAGAAATTTGACTGAACGTCCATTCAAATGACAAGCGAAACATCCCCGAAATATCAGTGAATATCCATTCATTCTTCAAAGTAACGGAAGATCGGCGGGAAGAAAGGAATTTCCGCATCGAGCGAAGAAGTGCCAGGGAAATGCTCGATGGCGAAGCCCGCATGGTTGACGACAGCACTAGGAGGAGTTTTTTCGCCTTTTCGTCCTTTCTGGTGTACAATCCCCACGTTCGCCACGTATGATCGACGTATTTCCTGACCATGTCTGCATCAAGGCAAGAGCAAACATACGGGCGCGAGCCAACAGCGGCCGCGCGGGAAGCGAGGGGATCTCATGACACAAGGGATGAACAAGAAGGTCCTGGCGTTGTTGGGGCTGGGGCATCTGATGGTGGACCTCAACACCGGTGCGTTGCCAGCGCTGCTCCCTTTCCTCAAAAGCACGTTCGATCTGTCCTACACTATGACGGCAGTGCTGGTGCTGGTTGCCAATCTGTCGTCTTCTCTGATCCAACCGGTATTTGGTTATCTCTCAGATCGCAGTGCGCGGGCGTGGCTGCTGCCGGTTGGGGTGATTGCCGCGACCTGCGGTATGGCGACGATTGGGTTGGCTCCGAACTTTACCGGGTTGCTGGTCTTAGTGTTTATTAGCGGTATTGGCATCGCCAGCTACCATCCCGAAGCGTACAAGACGGCGTACCTTGCCACTGGCGATAAAAAAGCCACTGGGATTTCGCTCTTCTCGGTAGGTGGGAATATCGGCTACGGTCTCGGACCCTTGGTGGTGGCGTTCTGCTTGACCATGTTTGGTCAACCGGGGCTGTTGCTTTTGTGGGTGCCTGGACTGCTCGTCGGCGGGCTGTTTATGTGGGCGCTGCCGTGGCTGTCGCGTAATAACGAGAGCATGGCGCAACAATTCAGTAGCTCCTCCGCTGCACCAGCACCCTATGCCTTGGCGATTGTTCTCGGTGTCGTTTCCCTCGGTGCGTGTGTGCATTCCGGCATGGTGACCTATGTTCCTCTCTATTTCTCGGCGCGTGGGGACAATGCGATTGTCGTCGGTTCGCTGCTTTCATTGTTTTTGATTTCTGGAGCCGTGGGCACGTTGATTGCCGGACCGCTGTCCGACCGCATCGGGCATAAGAAGTTTCTCGTGCTGAGCATGGGCGTGCTGTGTCCATTGATGCTTCTTTTCTTGCGCTCGAGCGGACCGATGAGTATTGTCATCCTCTCGATCATTGGGGCGTGTTTGTCACCGATGTTTTCCGTGACTTTGGTTATTGCGCAGACACTGATGAAAGGCCGCCTCGGTGCAACGGCTGGTTTGATGACTGGGCTGGGGATTGGTGCTGGTGGCTTGGGTGTGATGGCACTGGGGAAAGTGGCCGATGTCTGGGGGGTAGAAACCGCTATGCACATCGTCAGCGTGTTGCCGCTACTGCCCTGGGCATTGATTTGGTTGCTACCTTCGGGTACCTCCGCCCAACGAGAACCAGCAGGGCATTTACAACCAGCGACCGCGAAGTGATGGTGCTGCTGGCGTTTGCTTTGGCAAGAGAAACAGCTCGTAACGAGACGAGGGGAGGACGATGATGAAGTTGAAGGACCTGAGACTACGCTGCCTCGCGATGGCCTTCGGGATCGCGGTCTTCGTGCCGCTCTCGGGCGCAGTCCACGCTGCCGGTCCAGCCGATACCAACTGGCTAAGTTACAATGGGACGGTGAACGGCCAGCGCTACTCACAGCTCGATCAGATCAATGTGCAGAACGTAACCTCGCTTGCCGAAGTCTGTCGCCTCCAGGTGGACGAGGCGGGAACGTTCCAGGCTGGGCTCCTACAGATTGATGGCGTGTTGTACCTCACTAACGCGCGCGACACTCTCGCGGTCGATGCGACCACCTGCACGGTGCGTTGGCGCAATGTGTATCGACCCGAACAAGAGGAGGTCTACCAGATTAATCGTGGTGTGGCCTTCGCGAACGGCAAACTCTTTCGCGGCACGCCTGATGGTCGCCTGCTCGCCATTGATGCGGCGACTGGGAAGACACTGTGGCAGCAGCAAGCTGGTGATCCAGCACAGGGAGAATTCTTCAGCTCCGTGCCGGTCGTGTGGCAAGGGCTTTTGATTATCGGCTCGGCTGGCAGCGATTGGGGGATTCGTGGGCGGATTATGGCCTACGAGCAAGAGAGTGGCCGTGAAGTGTGGCGGTTCTACACGATCCCGCGTGGCAAGGAAACAGGTGCCGAAACTTGGAAGGATAGGAGCAGCGCACGCTACGGCGGCGGCGGTAGTTGGACGACGTATACGCTCGACATGGCCAGTGGCGAGGTCTTTGTGCCGGTTGGCAACCCAGCACCCGACTTTGCTCCATCTCATCGACCAGGAGCGAACCTCTTCACCGACAGTATGGTCGTGCTCGACGCCCGCACCGGCGCACTCAAATGGTGGCATCAGATGCTCTCGAACGACGGGCTGGATCTCGATCTCGCGGCGGCACCGATGTTGTATTGGAACAGCCGGGGCGAACCGATGGTGGCCATCGGCAGCAAGGACGGCTACCTCTACGGCGTTAATCGCGAAACGCATGAGCGCGTGTTCAAGACCCCGGTGACGACGATCAAACAGCCGGATCGCTCACCGACGACCCAGGGCGTGCATAGCTGTCCAGGGCCGCTTGGTGGGGTGGAATGGAATGGGCCTGCCTACGATCATCTCGCGAAACAGATTGTCGTGGGTTCGGTCGATTGGTGTGCGCTCTTCAAGTCGGATGAGGTTGATTACCAGCCCGGCAAATTCCTGTTCGCTGGGAGTTATGTCTTGGATGATGCAAAGCATGGCTGGGTCAGAGCTTTCGATCCAGATTCCGGTGCCCAGCGCTGGCAGTATCGCGCTGATGCCCCCGTTGTTGCTGGCATTACACCAACGGCTGGCGGCGTGACATTCACTGGGGACATGGATGGCAATTTCTTGGCCTTTGAATCCGCCACTGGTAAACCGCTGCTCAAGACGGCGACCGGCGGCGCTTTAGCAGGTGGTGTGATTACCTATGCACTCGGCGGTACACAGTATGTCGCTTTCACCTCGGGCAATGTGTCGTCGCGCTTATCGTTTGGCGAGAATGGCAAACCCACGCTCCTCATCCACGCGCTTGCCAATGGCGCACGCTCGGCAGCGCCGGCACCGCCGCCGCAAGCCGCAGTAGCGCCGGCACCGAGCACGATAACTGCTGCAGCCGCTGTCCCAGACGCAAGCCGTGGCAAGGAGCTGTTTGGTAAGAACTGCGTGGCGTGTCATGGGAGGAGTGGTGAGGGTGGTACAGGTCCGGCACTGACCGGCCTACGTTCGCGGCTCGATTTCGCGACGACCGTCAATTGGATCGAGAACCCTTCAGCGAAGATGCCACGTCTCTATCCTTCCATACTCGATGCGCAGGCCGTGGTGGATATCGCGACGTACATCCAAGGGTTCTGAAGGTGAAACCGAGGAGAGAAAAGAGAGGAGAGATGATGACAGACAAGAAAATACTGCGGCGTAGCATGGCAACTGCCTTGGCGCTGATGTCCACGATGTTCGCTCCAGGCGTGAGTATTGCCGCTGGCCCAGCCGATACCAACTGGATGAGCTACAACGGGACGGTGAACGGCCAGCGCTACTCGCAGCTCGATCAGATCAATGCGCAGAACGTGACATCGCTCACAGAAGTTTGCCGCCTCCAGGTGGACGAGTCAGGCACGTTTCAAGCTGGGCCTTTACAGATTGATGGTACGCTGTACCTCACCAACTCGTATGACACCCTCGCGGTCGATGCGACCAACTGCACGGTACGCTGGCGCAATGTCTACAAGCCTGAGCAGGAAGGCGTCTTCCTGATTAACCGGGGTGTGGCTTTCGCGAACGGCAAACTGTTTCGTGGCACGCCGGATGCCCGCCTGCTCGCCATTGATGCGGCGACTGGGAAGACGCTCTGGCAGCAGCAGGTGGGCGATCCAGAACAGGGAGAATTCTTCAGCGCGGTGCCGGTGGTGTGGCAAGGGCTTTTGATCATTGGGTCAGCCGGCAGCGACTGGGGGATTCGTGGGCGCGTCATGGCCTACGATCAAGAAAGTGGCCGTGAGGTATGGCGGTTCTACACGATCCCGCGTGGCAACGAGGTTGGTGCCGAAACTTGGAAGGATAGGAGCAGCGCACGCTACGGCGGCGGCGGCAGCTGGACGACGTATACGCTCGACATGGCCAGTGGCGAGGTCTTCGTGCCGGTCGGCAACCCTGCGCCCGATTTCGTGCCGAGCCACCGACCCGGGGCGAACCTCTTCTCTGACAGTATGGTTGTGCTCGACGCGCGCACCGGCGCACTCAAGTGGTGGCATCAGATGCTGCCGAATGATGGGTTGGATCTCGATCTGGCGGCAGCACCGATGTTGTACTGGAACCGCTCCGGCGAACCGATGGTAGCGATCGGTAGCAAGGATGGGTATCTCTATAGCGTCAATCGCGAAACGCAAAAACGGATCTTTCTGACTCCAGTGACCACGATCAAGAAGCCGGATCGGGCACCGACCTCGAAGGGCGTCTACACCTGCCCGGGACCGCTTGGTGGCGTCGAATGGAATGGCCCAGCCTACGATCATCTCGCGAAACAAATCGTAGTGGGTACGGTCGATTGGTGTGCGGTTCTCAAGTCTGATGAGGTTGATTACCAGCCCGGCAAGTTCTTTGTCGCCGGGAGTTGGGAGTCGGACCCGACCTGGGGCGGGTGGGTGACGGCGGTTGATCCTGATTCCGGCA
Organism: Pseudomonadota bacterium; assembly: GCA_005804965.1. Classification (GTDB taxonomy): domain Bacteria; phylum Desulfobacterota; class Binatia; order Bin18; family Bin18; genus SYOC01. The sequence continues at coordinate 17,081 of SYOC01000028.1, read as the reverse complement.
AGGTGCGGTGGCAATACCATGCCGACACGCCTGTGGTGGCGGGCATCACACCGACGGCTGGCGGCGTGACGTTCACTGGCGACATGGGCGGCAATTTCCTCGCGTTCGAATCTGCCACTGGCAAACTCCTGCTCAAGACGGCGACTGGCGGAGCGCTCGCCGGCGGTGTGATCACCTATGCGCTCGGCGGGAAACAGTATGTGGCTTTCACTTCGGGCAACGTCTCGCGCATGTCCTTTGGTGAGGGAGGAAGGCCGACGCTGATGCTCTACGCGCTTGCCGATGGTACACGTTCGGCAGCACCGGCACCCGCACAGCAGTCCGCTGCGCCTGCGGCTCCGACCACAATCGCTGCTGCAGCAGCTGCCCCAGATGCAGGACGCGGCAAGGAGCTGTTCGGTAAGAACTGTGCTGCGTGCCATGGGAGGAGCGGCGAAGGTGGTACTGGCCCAGCCTTGACCGGCCTGCGCTCGCGACTCGATTTCCCTACTACCGTTAACTGGATCGAGAACCCTTCGGCGAAGATGCCCCGCCTCTATCCCTCCCCTCTTGATGCGCAGGCGGTGGTCGATATCGCGACGTATATTCAGGGGTTCTAACGACCGTGGCAACTCAAGGGGGTCAGCAAGCGGCAAACACGCGGCTTACCCCTGTGGTGCGGGCAGGTTGAGTTCTGCCCGGCCAATCTGGAGCAGCAGCGTGTCAGTGCTGGGGTTCATCACGACGCCAGCGCGGATGTCACGATAGTAACGTTCCAGCGGATAGTCTTTGAACAGCCCGCGCCCGCCACAGACATGGAGCGCCAGATCGGTCACTTTCATGGCGCTTTCCACCGCAAAATATTTGGCCTGATTCACGGCGAGAATGCGTTCCGGCGAGCCGAATCCAGGGGTGAGTGCCGCGTGGATGGTGAGCTGCCGCGCGGCTTCGAGCAGGACACTCATTTCGGCGATGTAGCGCTGAATAATCGGATTGTGGCCGATGGGTTTGGTGTCAGGTTTGACCACACGGGTGCGGGCGTACTCACAGGCAAAGTCGTAAGCCGCTTCAGCGATCCCCAGGTAAATGGCGGCGTAACCTATGACGTATTCGCTCCCCACGCCACTGGTAAACGCGCTACCGGGAGCGCCAATCACATCCTCTTCGCGTACTTCCGCATCTTTGAATGACACGCTATGACTCGCTGTGGCACGCATACTCATCGCATTCCAGGTCTCAATCACGGTTGTGCCCGGCGTCCCTTTGGGCACGATGACGCTCAAGAGTCCATCGCGCACGCGCGTCGCTCCGTCCATCATCACGAAGGCAAAGAAATAGTCTGCGGCATTGCCAAACGAGCAGAAATGTTTCTGTCCATTGAGGCGGTAGCCGTTCGTGACTTTCCTGAGTGACGTTTCGATGAAGAAGACTGGCGCACTCGGGCTAGTGTTGGGTTCCGAACCGAGGGAAGCGAAAATAGCACCGCGCCTGACGACCTCGCCGAAGAAGCGTTCTTTTTGCTCCGGCGACCCGAGCCGCGCAATAATGAGCATGATGGTGGCGTGCATGTTGTAGGTCAGCGCGGTAGAGCCGTCGCCCTTGGCCAGCTCGCGCATGGCGAGTGCGAAGGCGAGGGAACTCAAGCCTTTGCCGCCGTATTCTTGAGGAACGGTCAGATCCATCAGCCGGTGCTCGCGCAGGTCCGCGTAGTTTTCTTCTGGGAAACGATTCTCCGCATCATAACGTGCCGCGCGCGGCGCGAATCGCTCGCTGGCGAGGCGGGCGATTTGTGAGACGATGGCTTGTTCATCGGGAGGCAAGGTCCAGTGCATTCTAACCCTCCTGCATATCTTCGACTGTATGCGGCATTCTGCCTGAGCGTCGCAGAAATCACGAGAGGCTGAGCACGATTGCCGAGTCACCTCGAATGGAGCTTGCCGATAGCAATCAAGTCAGCGCGTTGTTGAATGCGAAGAGGATCGTTGAAATGAAGCAGCCGAGCGGTCGTGCGGCCCTCTGCCGTGCGAGGCACGATGGTCCCATCTTCGATGAGCGTGAAATGTTCATCCCAGACGTGAACACGCGGATGGAAAAGTGGAGTCACCTCGCTGGTGTGAGGATCGAGGGAGGCGATATCTGTTCCTTTATGGCGGTTGCATTGGAAGCAGGCATACGCAAGGTTGCCGAGTTCGGTGGTGCCACTATGCTTTTCCGCGAGGATGTGATCCGCCTCATGACGATAAGGGCTAAACTCGCGATCATCGGGCTTCTGGCAATATTCACAGCGTCCTTGAGCACGTTCTATCACTGACCTACGCACGTCTCGGGCAATGTTGGTTGCCATTACGAAGCCACTTGTCTCTTTCGCAAGGCTCCGGTCTTCAGTGTAGAGAGAATATTGTCGATACGAACATATTCGTCTAATTCAGCAGCATCTGTTGCTGTTGCTTGATTAGTGCATTCTCTCTGTAGCAATTCACTCGCACGGGTGCGCATGGCAGGGGTCAGGTCGAAATCCAATATTGCCTGGGGCGAGGGGCTACTTCCCAAAAATTCCAGGACATAGCGATAGACTTCGTTAGGCAGCGGAGGCAGTTCTTTAAGACCAATGGCTAACACTTCAGGGAGTCGTTCTCGGACGGCATCGATTCGTTCGGCAAGCGCCTCTGGGACTTGAATGGTAATTTCGACCATGATGACTCTCCTTAGACAACCGTTTTTCGCAAGGCTCATCCGAACCGTTCCAGAATATGACACAGAATGCGGAAGCCGTCGCGCATGTGGCTCAGCTCGGCGAACTCGTTGGGCGCGTGGTAGGTGTCCATGCGCCCGAAGCCGGTGATTTGCACGTCAAAGCCGTTCTTCTGTAGAAAGCGCACGTACGGCAGTGTTCCCGTCAACGAGAACGGTTGTGACTCGGGCCGTATGGCGGTAATGGCTTCGGCGAGCGCCTGATATCCCAGCGAATTGCAGTCGCAGGCGATACCGCCACCGGGCGCACCAATCGCTTCTAATTTGACAGTGCCCATCGCTTCCCCAAGCTGGTAACGGCTGGGGCCAAGCATCGGCAGGTCACGAACATCAAGGTTTTTGATGAATGCGAGTGCGCCGTTTTTGACCTCTTCCGCCGAGTACCACGGCGTCAGGCGAATATCTCCTTCGACGATGGCTTTGCCCGGGATCTTGGTCAAGGTGTCGTTCTCGACCTGCACGCGCGTGGGCTTGAATGAGGACGGCACGAGAAAGCCGTACTCGGCTTCTTTCGGATGCGGCGGGTAGTTTTTGTAGAACCATGCCTGTAATGCCTGCGTCGCCGCGAAAGCCAGCTCGGCGGCGTTGATGCCGTTTTGTGGAAACCCGGAGTGCGCCACTTTGCCTTCCGCGACTAGCCGCCATGTGGCCATCCCGCCGGTGCCCAGCGTCGGTCCGAAGTTGGCGCTGTCGAGCCAGTATAACGGCCCGTTCTTGAGATGATCGAGCTTGCCGTCTTTGACGAGGCGGTTGATGCCGATGCCATGAGTGTTCGACATTTCCTCGTTGGCAATAATAACGGCGACGACGCTGTGGTCGAGCTGAATCTTATGCTCGGCTAATTGGGCAAAGAGGTCAGTCAGGACTGCAACATGGCCGAGGCAATCCGTGACGCCGCGTCCGTACAGACGATCCCCTTCGACCTGAAGAGCAAAGGGCGGGCGTTGCCATTCCTTGGGGTCGGCGGGCACGACATCCAAATGTGCACCGACGAAAGCCACGGTTTTTTTCGTCCGCCCCGGGTAGGTGAGAATCAAGTTGCCGCGCTTGTCTGCATAGCTCACATGCTCGACGCGCAAGGCACCAGTGCGGACGAACGGCGCAAGCTCCTCGCGCACGATATTTCCAGCGAGATCTTCTTGTGGTGGTGGAGCGTCTTTGAGCGGTGAATTTTGCAGGCGTTCGCAGTGCGCCATCATGCCGCCTAAGACGCGCAGGAAGCGTTCGCCGTTCAGTTGCCAATCGAGTAATGAGTGCAAAGTGAAAAGTTCCGAGGAGAAAGATGGCGGGTGTTATCGGCCCGCTGCTGCTTGTTTGTGACTGGCGGGAGCAAGAGACGTGTCGGTCTTCTTCCGATCCAGGATGCGATTGGTCAGTTGGTTCACGTAGCGTTCGAAAGGAATGGCGCAGGCGGTCAGCACAGCGATCAGCATGCACCCTAAGAGCGACACGATGAGCATGGTCTGACCACGCCAGAGTTCGCCGAAGTAAATGACATACGGCTGATGCAGCAGATACAAACCGTAGGAAAAAGCACCAACGTGTGCGAGCATAGTGCTGAGCCGGGGCACGAGATTTGTCCAGACTGACAGGTGCGCGAGGATGATGAACAAGCCGGTACCAATCAGCGCGTCAGTCAACAGGTAGGCAAGCGCCGGACCGTAGCTGTACAGCCCAGCGACGTAGAGCGCGACACCAGCAAAGAAGGTGCTGCCGGTAAACAGGCGCTCCTGAGCAGCTTCTTGATGGTGACGATATACCCAGCCGAGCACCATGCCAGCGGCGAACTCCCACAGCCGCGCACCAAAGAACGCACCTTGCACGTAATAGCCGTGAGCACTGAGGACAAAGAGCAAGAGGTAGCGGCTGAGGATGGTGGCTGCTCCGCACACCAACAGGAACTTGGTCGGCCCCAATTTTTGCAGAAGGCGAAACAGTAACGGGAACACGAGATATAACTCAACGAGCAAGCCGAAATACCACCACGCGGGGTTGATGTAATAAAAGATGGTGGACACTGGCCACACGCGGTCGCCTAGTAAGCTCAGGACGAAGCGGTAATCAATCGGTTCGGGGAGCGCGACAAAGGGAGAAATCAAACATACGACATGCGCCACCCAGTACATGGGAAACAGGCGTAACAAGCGACCACGATACCAGCTCCACCAACCACCTTCCGGGTTGCCAGTCTTGGCCAACGAGTAGGTCAGTCCGAAACCGCTCAAGATCAAAAACACCGCCACAGCATGGAAACCCACCGAGGCGACGGCGACATAAGATGCTTTGGCGAGACACCCGGCGGTTTCTAAGGAGGAAGTCGGAGCGCATTGTTGCAGGAACGAGGAGACATATTGCGGGCCAAGCGCGGAAGGAAAGCGGTCGTTCTCATAGGCACCGAAGAAATGGAAGAAGGCGATCCATAAGATCGAGATTCCTTTGATACTGTCGAGCCACGACAGGCGGGTGGCGCCCGAGGCTGGGGTAGCGGCAGTGGCCATGTCCTTACTCCTCTTGCTGCGCCCATAGCCTGCCTGTCGCGGACTGCGGTTGTCAAGGTGCGAACGTGTTGCGGCATCGTGACGCTTTCGCTACCGTTCTTTGGGATTAAGCGAAAGGAATGAGGCATCTATGCAGAAACCCTATGTCATCTGTCACATGCTGGCGTCGGTGGATGGGCGTATCTCGACGTCGGCCTGGCAGTTGAGTCCTGAAGGCCGAACGGAGTATGAACGCACGGCAGCAACCTATCATGCCGATGCGTGGATGTGCGGTCGTGTCACGATGGCCGCCTTTGCCCGTGGTGTGGCTCCAGCACCCCCGTCCCCGCCGTCTGCACTAGCAAAGACGGACTTTGTTGCGCCCCAAGCCCATGAACCCTATGCGATTGCTGTGGACCCCAGCGGCAAACTGTATTGGCACACAAACGACATTGAGGGTGACCATGTTGTTGCCGTCCTCACCGAACAAGTGTCGGCTGACTATCTCGCTTTCTTGCGAGAGCGCAACGTCTCCTATTTGTTCGCTGGTGCGAAGACGATTGACCTACCGACCGTGCTCGCCAAACTTACGACCACGTTTCAGATAAAGACCTTGCTGCTCGAAGGTGGTGGGAAGATCAATGGTGCGATGCTACGCGCCGGGTTGATTGATGAAATCAGCCTGCTTCTTGCCCCGATTGCTGACGGGACGACTGGAACGCCAACGGTGTTCGATGTGTTGGCGCAGGCTACGTCGTCGCATGCCTCCGTCCGCTTGGCCTTGCAGGCAGTCGAGCAACGCTCTGATGGTATCGTGTGGCTACGCTATCGGTGTTTGTAGCCAGCATGCGCTCGGGCAAGCCAGTGCCAGCCCAACAGTGCGGCGATTGTGAGGGCGGGCCCGAGGCCGAGCAGCACACGATGCTGACCGAAGTGATCGACAGCATAGCCCACTGCCGGGCCAAGCCAGACGAAGTTGCTGCGAAACAGGAAACCGCGCAAAGAAATCAGCCCCGCCCGATCACTTGACGGGATGAGTTGCTGCTCTTCGGTATGGAGCAGCGGGCCGTTGAGTCCGCGCATGACGGTTAGGCAGAAATAAAAAGCAAACCCGTACAGTGCATGCGAAAGCCCCAATCCGGCATAACCGATGGCGACCAAAGTAATGCACAAGAATAAAGTCGGGAGCACGCCCAAGCTGGACCCCAGCCGCGCACTGGTAAGGGAGCCGAGAGCGACGCTGTAATTCGCCGCCGCCCACATCACTCCGATCCACGCGACCGGAACCCCAGCGTCACGAGCATAGATCTGGATAAGCCACACGGGAATGAACGAGGAGGTGCCGAGGATGATTGAGAGAAAAATGATCGCGCGTAGATGATGTTGGTGGAAGACGAAGCGAAACAGTCCACGCACTTGGGTCCACGTCTGTGTCATTGGTGGACGATGACGCGCCGGTTCGACCAGAAGCCACGCGACACCCACATTGAGCGCCCAGGCCAGGATCTCCACGACGAACGGCAGGCGATCCCACCACGCATACAGCGCTCCGGCGGCGAGGGCAGCGCTTCCTTCCGCTACCTCTCCGGAGAAACGAAACCTGCCGTACCAACTGGCGAACTCGCCCGCGCGTCCGGTAGCGTGTAACGACTCGTAGAGGAGCGCGGTGTCGGCACCTGAGATAAGCGAAACCGCAATTCCCAAAATCCCCTCCGCTAACGCAACTGTCCAGAAATCGGAGGCACGCAGATACATAGACCAGCCGACAAGACTGACGATTGCCGCGCCGAGCAAAGTCGGACGATACCCAAGACGATCCGCGATATACCCCGACGGAAACTCCAGCACCGCCACAACGATTCCGAACACCGCCTGCAGCGCCATGATTTCGGTCATCGACAACCCGAACTGGTCTTTCCACAGCAGCGTGATAACGGCAATCGGAAAGAGCGCCATCGCCAGAGCGTGAAAGGCGCAGAGTAAGTGCGGATTATATTGAAGCGTGCGTGGCGGCATAGGGTCGGGATGAGCGGACGAGGCGTGCCGAGATTATCGGCTGCTCATGTCGATGAATTGGACAAGGCACGCTGATATAAGGAAATTCCCACCTGTGCGATATGCTCGCGCAATGGCTCATGTGTGATGCCTGCGTAGGCTTGCACGTCGAAGCGATACGGAAGGGGCAAGTCGTTCAGCTCCTCGGCGACGGCTTCGGCTTGGAGAGCATCGGCTATGCCAACTAAGGCAAGATCAATATCCGACGCTGGCCGAGACGTTCCCTTCGCGCGCGACCCGTACAGGATGACTTCGCTGATCGTCGGGAAGCGGCGCAGCACCCCCTGAATTAACTCGATCTCGTGAGGCGTGAGGCCGATGTCTTTCATGGCTCCAGATTTTTGGCGAGGAAAAACTCGTGGAGGCGCACGAAAGAAGCGAAATACCGCTCTCCAACTGCTTGTAACACCTCCTCGAACACGCTGCTGTCATAGGTGTGAGAGAGGAGATTGCGATGCAGCATCATATCGATCCACACTTGCGCATCGTCGAGGAGTTTGGCAGCAAAGGCTTCCTTAATGACTATGCGAGGCGTCACCGGATTTACGACGATACCGTTTTCTTCCAGATAGTCCTTGAGGGTTTTCCAGGCCAACTCGAAGGCGACTTCAAAGCGTTGGATGGCACCTTCTTTTTCCAGTTGGGATAAGGAAGAGACGCCACGCGCGTGTACCTCGCGTAGCAAAACAAAAGCGCGGTCAAAGTTCTCGAAGCGCTGTTTCCAGCGGATGTCGGTGGTCATGACACGTCAATTGATCGGACACTTCGGCTGGTAGATGTGCTCGGAATGTAGCGGGAGTCTCTTCTTACGCAGCCTGGGCTTCTTCCTCTGGACGTAGAGCAATGGTGACGTGGATTTCATCGTAAGGGACAGTGGGAGCCCTCGCTCTTCCTTTCCCCGCACGCTCTCCTAGAGCCACCAGATTCAACTGTCTGAGCAGGGTGATGTCTTCACTAACGTTCTTGTAGGCACGATGAAGCAGGTTTGCCAGCTCGCGCACGGACTCAGGACGATGCTGGGCGATAGTAAAGAGCAGGTCGAGGCGTTTGTCCGTCAAGATCCGGCGCAGATCTTCAACTGTCTCGAAATACAATCCTGGCTCTTGGGGAGTGAAGTCACCCTGGCAGACTCTTGCGAAGGCGGCTCGTAAAATGTTCTTCCCTTCAGCTTTAGTGCGGACACCAATGTTGAGTCGGCGGCGTGTCATAATTTGCCCTCTACGATTAAATCCACATCACGTAAGAAGTCGGTGAGTAACGAGTCTTCATCGACGAATGTGTAGGGCGTTTCTTGCCCTCGTAAGTGTCGATGGTGTGATTTCCCTCGGTGAATGTCATATAGCAAAATGACCTTGTTGGTCGTGCAATCAACGAGACAAAGGGAATACCGTACACCCTCTGGAAAATTCGCGTCCGGTGGAAACCTTGAGATGCGAACCTCTCGAAGGTATTTCCCGGTGGCAATAACCTCTTTGTCCTCGAAAATAACTGACGGCATCGGAGTCGTCTCGTCTACTGTAAGGTGCGCGAAACCAGAAAACAATGCGACAGCTCGATAAGAAAAGCTCTCAGGCGTTACGGCTGGAACTTGTACTGCAAATGGGGTGCGGGTGATAATTTCTTTCGTGAGACGGTGGCGTTCATTATTGCCGCAGAGGGATATCTGAGCTGACAATTTTTTTCCCGGCCTCCTCCTGACTCATGCCAGCTCGTTGAAGGAGATCTAAGAACGCTTCCCCTAGAGCAAGGGGGTATCGTGTCGGGCCAATGATAATCCGCTCAATGATCTCAGGAATTTCAATCCCGGAGAGCCCATCTTGCCCCTCTTTTGCGGGTATGTTGACGAGAGGAATTTTGTAAACTGGCTGTGGTATGCCTCTGACAACTTCGATAGATTTGGTGAGATGATCTGATTTTGCAAGGCTTGGACTGAAAACGATACGCCATTCCTTCTCCTCTGCAAAACCTGGATGCTTCGTGCTGACAGCCGCAAACCGGAACATGGCGAAGACGCGGTTTTTAATGGCCTCTCTCCCTTGCTGTCGAACAAATTCAGCTTCTTTTTCGATGTTTGTGGCAATCATTCCGAATCGTTCCGCAAACACCTGGGCATTGAGATATGCAACGGGGCTCGAATATGCCTTAAGCGTTTCAGAGGGAGTAATGAACGGAGAATTGTTCAGTACAAGGGCAACTCCAGTCTCACCACCATAAGCTCGCCACATTGAAAGACGGCCTATCGTGTCCTCCCTATCCTCATGTTCCGAAAAACAGGTCAGATAAGTGTCTGCGTAAATCAAAAAGGTCCAACTGTCGAAAAGCTGCTCAATTTCGGCGCTGAGCCCATCGAAAATACGATCTAAAATAGCCTTAAATCCGCTCTTCTGATAAGCTTCAGACAGGCACTTCAGGCCATATTGAACCTCTGTAAAATCGTTCATGCAGGATGATTTTCTCATCCAGACTTCTTTGTTCTTCAAGATACACATCGCCGCATCTGCACTGGTGTAATGGACAAAGCGCGTACCCTTTTCCCGGGCAGTTGAGAATTTTTCACGTGAGTACGGATAGAAAATACTGAAGAATTTCTCTTCCTCTGGAGTCTGCATAGAGCTTCTCGTCAATCTACTCTTGAAGGGCTCGTGGTTCTTGCAGCGTAGGATAGCGCATTGACTTGCCACACTAAGCAGTTGGGCAACTCGTTATGATTTCCCTGACCAATTTCGCCATCGTTTTCAGATCCTCGCTCTTCGCTTTGCAGCATGATGCATTAAACCGGACGGCGCGGGCAAGGTCAGCGCGGCATTCGCTGTGACAAGCCAGCAAAGCCACCTGGCACCTTTCCTCTGTGGCTCCGCGTGAGCATCTGTAATGACGAAACGCTATCGCACCGGATGCAACAGCTCGCGCAGGCTGGCGACGCTCTCCAGAATGTGATCCGGGCGTTCTTGGTGCAAGAGGTCGTGAGGGCTGGTGCCGGTCAGCACGCCCAGGGTGTAGACGTTCGCGGCTTTGCCCGCACGAATATCAACGAGTGAATCGCCGATGTAGAGCGCTTGATTCGGTGGCAGACCGAGGTGCCCGAGGCATTTGAAGATAGGCTCGGGGTGAGGTTTGCGGTTCTCGACATCTTCACGGCCGATAATGCCATCGAAGAGCTGCCGTACTCCCCAACGGTCAAGAAATGGTAGGGCACGGCCCGAAGAAGTAGCGATCCCCAGTTGGAACCCTTGGGCGGCTAAGTCGTGCAGCAGCTCAATACTGCCGGGAATCGCTTCGGTGTCGTGGTGATAGCGGCGCATCCAGTCGTGCATGTGTTTGTCGACAATGCGTTTGAGGGTGGTGCTGGGATTGGGAAAATCGGCAGGAAAGAGCTTTTCCATCGGCGCGGCGTCTCCCAGCCGCATCATGGCGAACACATGTTCGCGGTCGGCTGGTGGGGCACCCGCCAAGCGCAGGATTTCCTGGGCGATATCGTGGAAGAACTCGACCGAGTCCGCCAGGGTGCCGTCCACGTCGAAAATGATCCCTTTGACACGAAACATGGGGGTTAGCCGATTCGTTGCCATGCATCCCGCACTTTTTGCTCCAGGTCTTCTCTCGAACCGTCGTTGGCAATCACGACGTGGGCGTGTTTCAGGCGCTCGGCATCGGCCAGCTGGCTGGCAATACGGGCTTCAGTGTCTTTGGCTGGCATGCCGCGCTGGGTGGCGACCCGCTCAATGACGGCGTTCTTATTCGTTACCACCACCCACACTTCATCGGCCAGCGGCAACCAATTGGCTTCGATTAAGATCGCCGCTTCCACAATGATGGGCTGGGTGAAGCCTTCCGCGCGTTTCTCGTCGATGCGGCGGCGGATGTCTTGGAACATGAGGGGATGGACGATGGCGTTGAGTTGTTTGCGGGCGGCGTCGCTGCCGAAGACGATGGCACCGAGTTTTTTGCGGTCGATGGTTTGATCGTCGGCCAAAATGTCCTGACCGAATGCGGCGGTGACTTGTCGCCACGCTTCTTTTCCCGGCAGATAGATTTCATGCCCGACTTTGTCGGCATCAATCACAAATGCGCCTAGCGCGGCGAGGATCTGCGAAACCGTGCTCTTGCCCGAGCCGATGCCACCGGTGAGTCCTATGGTCTTCATATCGTCATCTGTCCTTCCCTGGTGCCCGTGAACTACCCGATTGGTTGTGTCAGAGATGGGATGACTGTGCAAGGACTTGGTGGGAATAGGATGTACCGTCAGTAAGGGCGATTCATGAATTGCCCGTCCAAACTCGCAGAGCGTTTTTGCCACGAGAACAGTTTACAGCCTCCCGGGGCTACGCTATAAGGTCCCGGCACATGGCTCTGTCTTCCCTTTACTCCCGCCTGTGACACTTTCACTAGAGAAACTGATCGCAAATCTCCCTCTCTGTAAGGATCTCCCGCATGGTGCGTTATTCTCGATGTGTAGTCTCCCTTGTTTGCTTTCTCCTCCTCAGCCAAGCGCTGCCGGCGGCGGGGAAGAGTCGTTATTTGTTCTTGGATAACCCGATTCGTATGACGTTCGGAGGGTTCGCCTCCTCAATGGTGGTCGCTGGCGATGTGGACGGCGATGGGGTGAACGATCTGCTCGTGGGCGCGTACGAGTTCCAAGTGCGCTATGAATCTGCGAATCGGCACGTGGAGGAGGACAAGATCTCGGAGCACCAGGGTCGTGCGTTCGTCTTCAGCGGCAAAACCGGCAATCTCCTGCTGACGCTCAATGCCCCAGAGCCAATGGCCTATGCCGCGTTTGGCTTCGCGTTGGCCAGTGCTGGCGATGTGAATAAAGACCGAACCCCGGATTTTTTGGTAGGCGCGTTTGGCTATGGCGTCACGAAAGAGACGGGAGCGCTCGGCTACGGGGGCACGGGCCGGGCCTTCGTCTTTAACGGAAAAAACGGAGCCTTGCTGCGTACCCTCCAGGCACCGCAGCCGCAAATTGGCGGTGGTTTTGGTTGGTCAGTCACAGCACTTGGCGACCTGAATGGCGACGGAGTGCAGGAACAACTCATTGGTGCGTTTGGTCAGGACGGCGATGGTCGGGCCTTCGTCTTCGACGGCTTCAACGGCAAACTCCTGCGCACGTTGCAGTCTCCACAGCCACCAAGTGGCTCGGCCTTTGGTTGGTCGGTCGCGAATACTGGTGATCTCGATAAGGACGGCCTTGCCGACATGGTTGTTGGTGCACCTTACAGTCCGTCTGGAGCGACGACTGTCCAGGGGCGTGCTTACGCCTTCAGTGGGAAGGATGGGAAATTGCTGCTGACGTTAGATGATCCGCAACCTGCCGCTGGTGAGGCCTTCGGCTGGCGCGTTGCATCGACGGGCGATCTCAACAAAGATGGAGTGCCCGACCTCATGGTTGGCGCACCTTACAAGGATATGGGTGGTACTCTTTCGCAGGGAGCCGTGCTGGTCTTCAACGGCGCGGATGGGAAGGTGTTGTTTGCTTTAAACAGCCCTGCGCCAAAACCCTACTCAGGTTTTGGGTATACGATTACGCAGGGACCGGATGTCGATATGGATGGTGCTCCGGAGATTCTGATCGGCGCTCCTTTCCAAACCGTTGATGTGGATCATGTCCAAGGCGAAGTCTTTCTCTTTAACGGGCGCGACGGTCGCCATTTGACCACGTTCGACGATCCTTATCCCCACCAAGGTGCGAGCTTTGGCTACTCGATTGCGTCACCGGGCGATGTGAACGGCGACAAAATTCCTGACTTCGCCTTCGGTGCCTCCGGGCAAGCTATTATGGACAAGGTTGCCGTGGGCCGCGTCTTTGTCTTTCTGTCGCAGCCATAATTCATACGAGACCGAGCAATCTTCCCCTTTCACGCCTGGGTTTGAACCCCTGCTGGTTTTGCCGTAGGGTGAAGCCGCTGCTGAGGGGACTGAGGTTGTGGACTGATCGCTGACCGCTGCAATGGGTACACCTGAAGGAGGCGCATATGCGTTCACCCGCCAACATGTTGACGATTTCCCACCAATATGGCAGTGCCGGAAGCCGCATTGCTCGTGAACTTGGCCGCCGTTTGGGCTGGGCAGTCTGGGAAAAAGAGATCGTCCGGCAAATCGCGTCGCAATACAAAGTGTCGGAAGAATACATTGATGCCAAAGACGAGCGGGTCGATTCGTTCATCGAACGCATGGTCGGGCTCTTTGGCATGGGTGGGTTCGAGTCGGCCTACGAAGTGCCGCCCCCGTTATGGTTGAACGATGCCCAGCTCGTGCGCATGACCAAAGGCATTGTCGAAGACGTGGCGAAACAAGGTCGGGCGATCATCGTAGGACGGGGGGGAAATCACATCCTAGCGAAGCATCCGACGACCGTGCATGTCTTCTTATTGGCTCCGCTGTCGGTGCGGATCGAGCGCGTCATGCAAGCTGAAGGGCTCAACCATTCTGCGGCTGAACATCGCGTCGCGGCAATGGATAAGTTGCGTGCCGACTACGTCCACACCTTCTATCACTCCGATTGGCGCGAATCGCATACCTACAACTTGGTGATCGACACCGGCACCTGGAACGAAGAACACACCATTGGCATGATCCAGTGGGCGCTGGAACATACTGCCTAGCACGGCTTTTAGTTGGATTTACCTTATGTGAGACCCTCACCCTTTCCCTCTCCCTATCAGGGAGAGGGCAGGACGAGCGCAGCGAGGACGGGTGAGGGTAAATGCAATCGCAAAGCGCTCCAGGTGTAGCCTCTCCTTCTCTGATGAGGAAAAATACTGCGGTGTCGTGAGAGAAGGAACGTTATGCAGCGACTGGTATTTTTGATTGTTCTCCTTTCCGCTTTTGTTATTCCCACACAGGCCCAAGAACAGGCAACACCGCCGCCACCCCTTACTCTGCAAGAAGCGGTGGATACCGCGCTGCGCAATCATCCCACCATTCGGATGGACCGTGCTACCATCGAAGCCGCACAGCAGCGCGTGCGCCAGCAGATTGCCGGCTACCTGCCGAAAGGGGCGTATACGTACTCGTACTCTCGCCAACAGCGTCCGCTGTCAGCAGCCGTGGGCGGAGTGCAAGTGGGCGGTCAGCAACAGCGCACGTTCTCGCAAGTGTTTAATTTCAACTCGACCAATTTTTCGATGACGCAACTGCTCTTCGACTTCGGTCGTAACCTCAATGCTATTCAAGCTGCTGTTGCCTCGGTTGAAGCCAGCACTGCCGATCTCGAAACCACGAAGCAGGCCGTCATCTTCAACACCAAGCAAGCCTATTACGGTCTCCTGTCTTCTCAGCAACTGCTAGGCGTGGCAGAGGAAACGGTACGGCAGAACCAGAAACATCTGGAAGAGGCACAGGCGCGTTTTGAGGTTGGCGTCGCGCCGCGCTTCGATGTGACCCAAGCGCAGGTGCAGGTGTCGAACGCAGAATTGAATCTCGTCACTGCCCGTAACAACGTGGACTTGGGATTCGAGACTTTACGAACGGCGATGGGGCTGACCGAGCCGTTGCACGTGACGCTGACCGAAGTGTTGGCGCAACCACCGGCCTCGCTGAATGAAGACCCAGTGCTGCAACAGGCGTATGCCCGCCGCCCGGAGCTGGAGAGTCTCCGTGCCCAACAACGCGCATCGGACGAGCGCATTATTGCCCTGAAAAAACAGTATCTCCCGTCGCTGTCAGGCTCGGCGCAATACAACTGGACCGGACGCGAGTACCCGCTGCAACAAGGGTGGCTGTGGAGCATGACGGTGACTGTGCCGCTGTTCGATAGCATTCTGACGACTTCGCAGCTTGGCGAAGCGCAAGCCACGTTGCGCAACTTGCAGGCGCAAGAGCAGAACCTCCGCCAACAGGTCACGCTGGAGGTGCGGCAAAGTCTCTTGAGTGCGCGTCGCGCTCAGGAGAGCATCCGTGTCAGTACACAGACGCAGGTACAGGCGCAAGAAAACTTGGAGCTGGCCGAAGGTCGCTATGCTGCCGGTGTCGGCAACATCATTGAAGTCACAGATGCGCAAGTGTCGTTGACCTCTGCCCGCGCCAACAATATCAAAGCCCTGTACGATTACAAAACTGCGCTGGCTGAACTCGAAAAAGCCATCGGTTTTCCCCTCGAATAATATGTTGAGACGCTTCCTTCCATCCACATTGATCCTCTTGAGCCTTGCCGGTGCCGCGTTTGGCGCTTGGCGGTATTTGCAACCTGCCGAGCCGCTGGCGAATTATCGCACGGCCGCAGTCGAGCGCGGGACCATCTCGCGCATGGTTAATGCCACCGGGACGGTGAACCCGGTGAGTACCGTACAGGTGGGCAGTTATATCTCCGGTCCGATTCAGGAGATCTTTGCCGATTTCAATTCCCCGGTGAAACGCGGCCAACGTGTGGCGCAGATTGATCCGCGCTCGTTTGCCTTCAAGGTCAAGCAAGCTGAAGCGAATCTCGCGACGGCCAAGGCGCAAGTCGAGAAAGATCGTGCCGACCTCGATTTCAAACAGCGCGTGCTCAAGCGCCTGCGCGAGTTGTTCGAGCGCAATTTAATCTCCAAGCAGGACGTCGAAGCTGCGGAACGCGACTACGAGCAAGGTCTCGCGCAACTGCAACTGAACCAAGCCCGCGTGGCGCAGGAGACGGCTGCCGCAGAAGAAGCACGTGTCAATCTTGGCTACACAGCGATTGAGTCGCCGGTGGATGGCGTAGTGGTGTCGCGCAATGTCGATGTTGGTCAGACCGTGGCTGCGAGTTTCCAGACGCCGGTGTTGTTTTTGATCGCGCAAGACTTGACCAAGATGCAAGTCAACGCCAACGTTGGCGAGTCCGACATCGGTCTGGTCGCCGAACAGCAATTGGCTTTTTTCACAGTCGATGCCTATCCCGGCCGCCAATTTACGGGGAAGGTTGCGCAAGTGCGTAATTCTCCGCAGACCGTGCAAAACGTGGTGACCTACAATGTCATGGTCAACGTGGATAATGCTGATCTTGCGCTCAAGCCCGGCATGACGGCAAACATCTCTATCGTCAACAGCCAGCGCGACGGTGTCTTGAAGGTGCCACTTGCCGCCCTACGCTTCCGCCCGCCGGGCAAGAAAAGTGCTCATGACTCTGCGACGGCAGGACATGGAGCCACGCCTCCCTCCAAGGCCATGACAGAACAACGCCAAGTATGGATACACACAGCAGAGCAGCAGCTCAGGCAGGTGGCGGTGCGCGTAGGTATCAGCGATGAGCAGTTTGCCGAACTGGTCGGTGGCGATCTCGCCGAAGGTGAGCGCGTGGTGACAGCGCTCGACACCACTGGTCAAGCGGATGCGTCCCAACCAACGTTGCCGGGCTTTGGTATGCGTTGGCGACGGTGAGTCTCAAGGATCTTTTTCTTCTCGATTGCCTCCACCCATGCCAACCTCCTCCACCCTGCTCGCCGTTTCCCAACTCACGAAAGTGTATCATTTGGGTGAAGTGGACGTACACGCTTTGCGCGGGGTGTCGGTCGAAATTGCACGCGGCGAGTTCGTTGCTATCATGGGCGCGTCGGGTTCAGGGAAGTCCACTTTCATGAACATTTTGGGCTGTCTCGACCGCCCTACTGCTGGTCAGTATTTCCTAGATGGCCAAGATGTCTCGCGACTCAGCACTGACGAGCGAGCGATTGTGCGCAGCCACAAGCTGGGTTTTATCTTCCAGAGCTTCAACTTGCTGCCACGCATGAGTGCGCTGGAAAACGTCGAGTTGCCGCTCATGTACAGCGCGATTCCGCTTCAGGAACAGCGCAAGCGTGCGCACACCGCGCTGCAAGCCGTCGGGCTGGAAAACCGCGCCCAGCATTTGCCCAATCAATT
>SYOC01000294.1 GCA_005804965.1 Pseudomonadota bacterium | reverse complement strand
GCTGAAGTTCTGCACGGACAACGCGGCGATGATTGCGTTTGCCGGTGCGTGGCGGCTGGCGAGTGGGCAGCGGGCGTCGCTAGATTTGAACGCATCGGCGACATTACGGCTCTAAAACGTGCCTACCCTCCTGCAACAAACGCGCTTTGCACTCGATGAATTGGGCGTGCGTCCGCACAAACAATTTGGCCAACATTTTCTCATTGATGCGACCGTGCTCGATCAAATGATCGCAGCGGCGCACCTGAATCCGACCGACACGATTCTAGAAATCGGCCCAGGTCTCGGCGTGTTATCCGACCAGCTCGCTGAATCAGTGGCGGGTCTCTACCTCGTCGAGTTAGACCGTGTCTTAGCCGAGCGCCTCCAACAGCGCTTTGCTAGGAATCCTGCTGTGTCTGTCCTCTCGGCAGATTTTCTCAAACTGGAGATGGCTCGGACCTTCGCCGAGCCACGTATCCATGTGGTGGCGAGTCTGCCTTATAATGTCGCCAGTCCAATCCTGTTTCGCCTTCTCGAACATCGTCGGCAATTCCCCAAAGTGACGGTGATGATCCAAAAGGAAGTCGCTGAGCGGCTCACCGCTGCTCCCGGGACAAAAGCGTATGGCGTGCCGTCAGTGCTGACGCAGTTGTATGCCACCGTGGAGACCATCTGTACTGTTGGGCCGCGCAGTTTTTTTCCGCCTCCCAAGGTTGACTCACAAGTCATCCGCTTGCAATTTCAGGAGGAACCTCGCGTTGCGGTCAACGATGAAAAAGGCTTCCAGCGGGTCGTCAAAGCAGCCTTCTCACAGCGGCGCAAAACCTTGCGCAACACGCTCAAAGCAGCCGGCTATCTGAACCTTGAAACGGTCGAGAACCTTACCGGCATCGATTTGCAGCGGCGCGGGGAGACGTTGAGCGTGGAGGAATTTGCAGCGCTGACACACGGGCTGGCTCAGCAAGGGCAGAGCGCATGAGAAAATGGCGAGTGCTCACGAACTCCGTCGTTGACACCCTACACCCGAGCCGATTCTGCTGCGGGTGGATGCTCCCCAATGGCATGGAGAGCGCGGCGCAGATTGAGCAGTTCCTGGCGGTTCAAGTGCAGCGTTGCCACCGTTGCTCTTCCTATGGCGGTGCGTCCGATGATCTGTAAGAAATCCTCGCTCCAGGTAAAGTGTCGCGACCAGCTCTGACGACGGGGATTGAACAGTGGAACCAAACGCTTTGTCTGCGGATCTGGGCGTAAGTTTTATCTCCCTTGTAACTGTTGCAACCACAAGAGAAGGCCAGGCTTTCTTGTACAGTCAAACCACCTTTGCTGTGAGGAATGATGTGATCGACCTCGAAGGATTGGGTGGAGAACGCCTCCGGGCTGAGACAATACTCGCACCGCCGTTGCGCACGATGAGCGACCAGTTGACTGAGTTGCCGCGAAGGACGTTTAGACGGCATGATGTGGGCGCTCAGACAGCCCCAATTCGTCCATCAGCGCTCTTATCTCTATGCCGCGTTTCTGCGCCAGCTTGGTCAGGGCTTCTAAGCGGGTAACGTTTATCTGCTCGACTTGCCGCCAAAGAAACTGTAACTCAGCCTCTTCAATTTTGGTCAGTGTTTCGGCTTGGCGTTTGCGTCGTAGGCGGTTGAAGCGTCGTTGTTTGTCGGCAGGAAGGCGGGAGTTTTCCTGAATGCAGGCTAACAGAAATTTCTCTTCATTGGGTTGCTGATGCTGTTGGCCCTCCCACTCCGCAAATTGCTGCTTGAACTTGCGTAGCTCAGGTAGCGGCAACCGTTTAACCACGGTAATAGCGTGGGCAGCAGTGAGTGGTGGGGAAACATGAGCAGCAGGCATGGGAATGCGCTCCTTCTTATTGCGTCAGCCTAATTGAGGAAACCGCGAACGTCAAATAACTCCGTCGTTGACACCCTACACCCGAGCCGATATCTTCCCTGCCGTGCTTTTCCCCTTGATTTCTCTACTAATTTCGATGTGAGGTGAGGCAAACGCATGGCCGAGAAAACGCTCCTCCGTCATCTGGATATTCCTGATTTTCATAAGCTTGATGTGTATGCCGCGCATGGCGGCTACGAAACTGCTCGCAGGGTGCTGACCACGATGAAACCTGAAGAGGTCGTGGATCAAGTCAAAGCCTCGAATCTGCGCGGACGTGGCGGGGCTGGGTTCGGCACTGGTATGAAATGGGGCTTCCTGCCCAAAGATACGCAGAAGCCGATCTATTTGTGTTGCAACGCTGACGAAAGCGAACCCGGTACCTTTAAGGATCGTGCGATCATCGAGTGGAATACTCATATCCTGCTCGAAGGCATCCTGATTTCTTCCTATGCGATCAAATCGCATACCGCCTACATCTATATTCGTGGCGAATTTGTGTTCGGTGCCCAACGGCTGGAAGAAGAGATTGCAGCAGCGTATGCCAAGGGCATTCTCGGCAAGAATATCTTCGGCACGGGTTATGACTTGGATGTGTATGTGCATCGCGGCGCTGGTGCCTACATTTGTGGCGAGGAGACCGGGTTGATTGAATCCCTGGAAGGCAAGCGGGCCTATCCCCGCATCAAGCCGCCATTTCCTGCCGTTTACGGCTTGTTCGGCTGTCCGACTATCGTGAATAACGTTGAGACCCTGGCCTGCGTACCGATGATTATGCAGAACGGTGCCGCATGGTTTAAGGCGATTGGCCCGGAAAGCGGCCCCGGCCCCAAGGTCTACTGTGTGAGCGGTCATGTGGAAAAGCCTGGGTTATATGAATTGCCGATGGGCGTGACGCTCCGCTCTATTCTCTATGACCATGCTGGTGGAATTCGCGGCGGCAAAAAACTCAAAGCCGTCATGCCCGGTGGGTCGTCGTTTCCTATTCTGACTGCCGACGAAATTGATGTGGCGATGGATTTCGACTCCATGCGCAAGATCAACGCCTTCCTCGGGTCAGCCGGCATCGTCGTCATGGATGAAGACACCTGTATGGTGAAAGCGCTGGAGATTATCGACCGCTTTTATCATTTGGAATCCTGCGGCCAATGTTCGCCGTGTCGTGAAGGTACGGGTTGGCTCCACAAGCTGTTGAGTCGATTAGAGCAGGGCGACGGCAAGCCTGAAGATATCGACTTGATGGACCGGATTTGCACGAACATGATGGGCAACACGGTATGCGTGCTGGCCGATGCTGCAGCCATGCCGACGCAAAGTTTTCTCGGTAAATTTCGCGATGAATTTGTCGCGCACATCACGGAAGGCGGCTGCCCGATGAAGAAGCGCCATGCGCATGGGGCGGAAAGCCGACAGGCAGCATGAATACAAGCCATTAGCTTTCAGCTTTTAGCTATGAGCCAGAAAAGAAAAACTGTCGAGGGTGTACGCCTCTCCTCTTGGATCAGGCTAACGGCTAAGAGCTAACAGCTAAGAGCTGAAGAGGAACCAATGCCAAAGCTTGAAATTGACGGCAAAGAAATCACGGTTGAAGATGGGCTCAATCTCATCCAGGCAGCGGAACGCCTAGGCATCGAGGTCCCCCATTATTGCTACCATCCCGGGCTGAGCATTTCCGGCAACTGTCGAATGTGTCTGGTCGAAATCGACAAGATGCCGAAGCTGCAAATTGCCTGTAACACCAAAGCGGCTGAGGGCATGGTGGTGAAAACCACCAGTGCAAAAGCAAAAGCTGCGCAATCTGCCGTGCTCGAATTTATTCTGGTGAACCATCCCGTCGATTGCCCCATCTGCGACCAAGCCGGGGAATGCAAGCTGCAAGATTACTACATGGACTACGGTCAGTACCGCAGTCAGATGGAGATCAACGCCAAGGTCGAAAAGAGAAAAGTCGTCGATCTTGGCCCGCATGTGGTGCTCGACCAGGAACGGTGCATTCTCTGCGCACGTTGCACCCGGTTTCTCGATGAAGTGACCAAAACGAGCGAACTCGGACTCTTCGCGCGTGGCGACCGCACCTATATCGACCTGTTCCCCGAGAAAAAGCTCGACAATCCTTATTCTGCCAATGTCGTGGATGTGTGTCCGGTCGGCGCACTCACCAACAAAGATTTTCGCTTCAAAGCCCGCGTGTGGTATCTGGAGAAAACCGAATCGGTCTGCACGCGCTGCGCCACTGGCTGCAACATCGACGTCTATCACCGCCGTGGCCAAATGTATCGCTTCCGTCCGCGTTCCAACCCCGAAGTGAACCAGTATTGGATGTGCGACGAAGGGCGGCTTTGGTACAAAGAGCTGCAAAAAGAAGGTCGCTTCATGCGCCCGCTGATTGCCGAGCAAGATGGCTTTGTCACCGCAACCTGGGACCGCGCGATTGGCGCAACCGCCAAAGCCATCACCGAAGCGAAAGCGCAACACGGCGCGAATGCCGTCGCGGGGATTATCGGGGCCAAGGCAACCAATGAAGAGGCGTATCTGCTGACTCGGCTGTTGAAAGAGCAGGTCGGGACGAATTGCTTCGCTGGATTCTCCTGGGCTCCGGCAGACGCTTTCCATGACGATTTTTTAATTCACGCTGATAAAAATCCGAACTCGCGCGGGCTGCAAGCGCTGGGCATGCTCAATGGCGGACCGTCGTCGGCTGATGTATTAGCTGCCGCCGAAAAAGGCGAGGTGAAGGTGCTGGTGGTGTTTGCTGCTGATCTGACGACGGCGTTTGCCCAGGAGCAGTTGGACGCCGCGCTGAGCAATGTCCGGGTCATTGTCTGCGACACCGATCTCAATGGTATGACCGACTATGCAGATGTCGTTTTGCCGATTGGTGCCGCTCCAGAAACTGATGGCAGCCTCACCAATGCCGCTGGTCGCGTGCAGCGTATCAAGCAAGCGTTTCCGCCTCCGCAACAAGCCAAGCCCGGTTGGGAAGCCTTAGCCACACTCGGGGCGAAGCTTGGCGGTTTCGAGCCGCTGTCTATCACAGAAGCGTTCTCTGACCTTGCCAAGAATACACCGGCGTTTGCTGGCCTTACCTACGGCAAGCTCGGTGAGCATGGCGCACCGCTCGCTACGCTCTGATGATGAGGGAAAAACGGGGAAAGGGCGAAAAGGGGAAAAGGAGAACACTCTCCCAGTCGCTCTTCCTCTGGCCCATTTCTCCCTTGTGTCCCTGCCCTTTTTCCTCGGGTGCATAACAAAATCCTGGATTCCGGGTCGCGGCCTACGGCCCCCGGATCAAGTCCGGGGCAGGC
>SYOC01000293.1 GCA_005804965.1 Pseudomonadota bacterium | reverse complement strand
GGAGATGATTCCACTTTGCATCGACCAAGGTGTGGCGCTGATTCCGTGGAGTCCTTTAGCTCGTGGCTTCTTTGCTGGAAGAACCTCGGATAGTCGTGCTGCCGTCACCAAGCGTGCTGAGACTGACGAATTTGCGCAGCGCAATTATTTTCAGGAGAACGACTTCGAGATTGCAGCGGCAGTGCAGGCCGTGGCAAAACAACGGGGCGTATCACCGACGCAGGTTGCGTGCGCCTGGGTGCTGCAAGCGCCTGGCGTCACGGCTCCGATCATCGGTGCCACCAAGATACACCAACTCAAGGAGATCCTTGCTGCCACAGAGATCAAGTTGAGTGCTGAAGAGATGGCGGCAGTTGAAGCACCCTATCGCCCGCATCCGATTCTTGGGCATGAGCAACCTCGGCCCGCGAAGATGGTGAGATAGGCGGTTGTTCGAAGGCAAAATCCCCCGTTCGGCTGCACCTTCGCCTTTGACAAGAGGGGCCGACCGATGTGAAACGGCTGGCGAGGGGATTTTTGCCTGTGTCATCAAAATTTAACGCAGCCCATACTAGTATCCTCAACACGCTTCAGGTAGTCTACCCGGCAGCTACACAAGCGAACCGCGAGCTGGTCTCTTTCCCTCCCGTAAGATGTCCCGCTCAGAAGCGGGTCCTTCGGTCGCCCAGACCTAAGTCCCACGTTTCCTAGGTTCCCCTTTTCACTCTGCATGCGAGTGCTGTGCGCCCGTATGTGTAACCTGTCCGTGTTCCTGGGCGTCACGGAAAAGGAGTTCTCGTTGACGACATTTGCTGAACTCGGGCTTATGCCCGAATTACTGCGCGCGGTAAACGAAGCGCAGTATGACGTTCCCACCCCTATTCAGGAACGTACCATTCCTCTTGTTCTTCAGGGCAATGATGTCCTGGCCTGTGCGCAGACCGGTACGGGCAAGACTGCGAGTTTTCTTTTACCGACTCTCCAACGCCTCGCGCGTGGCGAGCGGGGGCGGGTCCGGGCTTTGGTGCTCGCACCCACGCGTGAGTTAGCCGTGCAGATTGGCGAAAGCGCCCTCATCTACGGCAAATATCTTCGTTTACGCACGACGGTTGTCTATGGCGGGGCCGATCTGCGTGGACAAGCTGAACGTTTACGACGTGGTGTGGATCTGCTGGTTGCGACTCCCGGGCGACTGCTGGATCACATGGAACGGGGCAACGTGTCTCTTGCGTCGCTGATTTCACTAACTTTGGATGAAGCTGATCGGATGTGCGACATGGGGTTTATGCCTGATGTCCGCCGTATTCTGCGGGCAGCAACAGCCGAGCGCCAAACGTTGCTATTTTCTGCCACCATGCCGGTGGAGATCGAACGGCTGGCACACGACATCCTCAAGACTCCAGCAGTGATTGACGTAGGCCGCCGCGCGACGCCGGTGGCGTCCGTGCAGCAGGTCATTTATGCCGTTGAGGAGTCGCGCAAAAGTGAGCTGCTCAATCATCTTCTCCAACACGGCAACATGCCACACGTGCTTGTCTTCACGCGCACCAAAACACGTGCGGATCGCTTGGCTGGACGCCTCGCACAGAATGGATGCCAAGTCGAGTCGTTTCATGGCGGGAAAAGCCAGAGTGTGCGGACCCAGACCTTGCACCGTTTCCGCAACGGCAAGGTGAAGGTGTTGGTGGCGACCGATATTGCCGCTCGCGGCTTGGACGTGGAAGGCATTTCTCACGTCGTGAATTTCGATATCCCGAATGTTCCTGAAGATTACGTCCATCGTATCGGACGCACGGCTCGGGCCGAGGCGACCGGCGCAGCGATCTCTTTGGTCTCGTCCGAGGAAGTCGATTTTGTGCGCGGGATTGAGCGCCTGATTGGTGGTGTGATTCCTCGCCACGTGGTGGGAGGATTCGAGCCTGGCCCCGGCATGTTGCGCCGTCTGACGCAGGCACCTCCTTCCTCCATGGCCGAACGCATTGCCAACGGCAACGTGCGTCATTTCGGTCCACAGCGGCGCTCTTCGCGACGTAGTGCGTAATCGCTGAGGCTGTTGTTCCTGCAAGGGCGACCATCTCTGGGTTGCCCTTTTTCCTTTGCTGTTCCTTCTTCTTAGGGTAACGGGCAACTGCTCGGTGTTGGGGCGTTGGTGGCCACAAATTGGCCGACGGTGCCAAGTGTAGCTGGCGTGTCTTTGCTGACGGTTCCGCCGAAGACTAAGCATGAACGAATGCCAGTCCCTGGAGCGAAACTGACGGCAAGAGCACCTTGCGACGATTCGTTGAGTGAAAAGTTGATCTGTGTACCAGAGCAAGAAACGCTGAGGTTGCCAGCTTTGAGGACGGCGCTTTGACAAGGACCATGCCGCCGTGTGGCGTCAGCATACCGATAGCCGGCAGCGCCCGCTGGAGTGCCGATGCCTTTCCAGCCGGAGGCGGGCAACAGATAGGTATCGACTTCAGCTATTCCTCGCCCCCATTGCAGTACAACGCCATGCTGAGTTGGGTCACCTTGTGACCCAGGAACTGGGACGATGAGGGTTGGGTCGCGAGAGAGTACTGTAAATTTGCGCTGCTCTGGAGCGCCTCCTTTATCTCGCACCTGAAGATTTTTACCAGAGAGCAGAGCGTAGTCGCTTAGCGTGCAATCTGGCTCGCATCCGTCTCCCGTAGCAGCATTCCCATCGTCGCAAGCTTCGCCGCTGGTAGGGATGCCGTTACCGCAGGCGGTCTCTGTACAATTCGAGTCGCAGTCATCGCCGTCGATGAGGTTCCCATCATCACATTCTTCTCCGGCATCAAGATCGCCATCGCCGCATGGCGGTCCTGCGAGCGGAGGGAGATCGCTTGAATAGACCGGACCAGCCGTGCCTGACCCACCGAAACGACACGACCCGTTGCTCGGACCACCGACTGCCGTCGAGCTATCGAGGATTGTGCCGGTGCAAGCGCCGGCCGGTTCTTCGTCGAAGTGATAAAGAGCGGCGGTGTCCACGTCGGGAGTAAATACTGTCGATGGCGGAGAAAAGTTGGCCGTATAGCGGACAGTATTTGAGAGACGCAATTCATCGAGCCAACCACTGTACGATGGATAGGCGGCACCGGCATCGTGTTTTTCCGCGCCCAGCACCAGATAGGGATCTTTGGGATGAGGCGACGAGCGATTATCACGATAGCTCATGTCCCCAGTTGGGCCATTTTCGCTGCCATCGAGTTGGCCATCGACCCACAGCGTGATGTCGCCAGTGCTTGCGTCCCGGGTTGCGGCGATATGGTGCCATTGCCCGTCAGCAACATCTGTCGTGCCGCATAATCCAGATCCTGAACCGCCGCCGGCGACGCCAAAGGCGAGGCTGTCACTGAAGAGCGCAACCCCAAAGTCGCCATAGTCTCCGGTACCGTAGATGTCGCGGTCGATCAGAATATTGCCGGTAATCCAGTTATCGGCACCAGGAGCACAATTCCCTGCCCCGTTGTCTGCGGTGTTCGCCTTCATCCAGAACTCAATCGTAAAATCACCGCTGCCGATATCCGCAGGTTTCGCTGGGGCGTTGATCTTGATTTCGACGCGATCAATGAAATTGACACCATGCCCAAAGAAACGCAGAGAAGAAACGTTGTCTTGCGCGTTGAGCGGGGCCGTGCTCGCACCGAGCAGAACGAACAGAGCCAAGGCTTGTCTCCACATGGCCGCACCTCCAGAAAATGCTCACTGCTAGACTTTACCATGGTCCATCTCTGAGACAACCTCTGAGACGACCTGGGAAGGTGTGTCCTTCGCCTTTGACAACGAGCCGGGAAGGGTTGTAGGCTACGTCCAAGGACAATATCGGCCAAAGGAGGGTCGTATGGCTACACAAGACAGTCCGCGTTCGCAAATCATTCCAGTGAGTGAGATCGCTTGGCAGGAAGTGCAGCCCGGCGTACGGATGAAGCAATTGTGGCTCGACGAAAAGACCAATCGGCGTGCCATGCTGGGACGGATCGAGGCAGGGGCACAGTTACCGGAGCACAAGCATGTCGGTGACGAATTGGTGTTCGTGCTCGAAGGTGCGATTGCTGACGAATTCGGGACAGTTGCCACCGGCAACATGGGGTATCGGCCTAATGGCTGCGTGCATACTGTTGCCTGCCTAGGGGGAGCGACCGTGCTTGCTGTGATTACCGGTAGCGTTGAACCGGCGGCAGCACGCGGGGATGCGCCGGCATCGCAGGTATTCAAACTGAGCGATATCGAATGGAAGAACGCTCTACCAGGAGTGCGCCAGAAACCCATCTGGGAAGATACAGCGCAGAAGCGACGGGCCTTGCTCGCCCGTTTTGAGCCTGGGGCGACCTTGCCGCCCCATCGGCACGTGGGCGACGAGCTGATTTTTCTCCTTGAAGGCTCGAACGCGGACGAAGCTGGAGAAGTCGCTACTGGCAATATGAACTACCGGCCCAATGGTTGCGCACACACGGTCACGACAAAAAACGGCGCAACGGTATTGGCGTTCGTGTGGGGGAGTACCGAGCCGGTGTGAGTATCTGCTTGGGCGCGGCATGCCGTGCCCTCATGACAGTTGGGGATTGAAGTTTCAGGCCTGGGTTTGAGTGGGAGGTTTCTATGGATTGGCGAGAACGCTGCGGTAACAAGCTTGTGTCCGCGCAAGAGGCGCTGCGGTCGGTACGGAACGGCGACACCGTGCAGGTCAATTGGTTGCATGCCACGCCGGTGACGCTATGCAATGCTTTGGTGGAGCGGAAAAACGAACTGCGTGATGTGAAAGTTGGCACTATCGGTCCGCTGTTTAATTGGGATCATCCTGGCTTAGAAAAATCCATGACCATCCAAACGCCTTACCTTGGCGCGACCACTCGCCCGCTGATGGAGAAAGGGTTGGTCGATTTCATCCCGGTCATGTACTACCGCCATCACGAACTCCCTCCGGGGATCGAGTGTGACGTGTATCTGACGCCAGTCTCGCCGCCGGATAAAAACGGCTACTGCAGCTTCGGCGTTGGGGTGTTCATGTCCAAAACCATGACTGCGCATGCTCGTGTTGTGATTGGCGAGGTGCAGGAAAATTTGATACGGACGGGCGGCGAAAACTTTATTCATGTGTCCGAGATTACACATTTCGTTGAACCGACTGCACCACCAGCCGTCTTGCCATCGACCCCACGTAATGAAGAAGAAATATCGGCAACCGAGATCATTTGTACATTGGTTGCGAACGAGCTGATTCATGACGGTGATACCGTGCAGATTGGCCTTGGCAGTGTGTCCTCACCATTGGCCATGTATTTAGAACATCGGAACGATTTGGGCATTCACACGGAAGTCATTCCCGGCGGCGTGGCGCGTCTGGTGCAAAAAGGGGTCATCACCGGCAAGTACAAAACGGTGAATCCTGGGAAAGTGGTCGCAAGTGCTGGGATTGGCGTGCTACCGGACGAGCTGGCGATCATCGACGGCAATCCACTTTTCGAGTTCTACGACTTCACGTACACGGATGATCTGCGCTTGCTCGTGAATCAACGCAACTATGTCGCGGTGAACAATGCCTTGGCAGTCGATTTAGGCGGGCAAGCGTGCTCCGAGTCCATCGGCCCGTACATGTACACTGGAACCGGTGGGCAAACGGTCTTTATGGTGACAGCAGCCTACTGCAATCCTGGTAAAGGCGTGATCGTGACGCCATCAAGCGCATTGGTCAAAGGGCGTCGTCTCTCGCGCATTGTGCCGATGTTGGAGCCGGGTAGCGTAGTGACTGCGCAGCGGGCATTCGTCGATTATGTCGTCACCGAATACGGGGTCGCTCAGTTGCGTGGCAAAAGCCTCCGGCAACGTGCGGCAGCCTTGGTTGAAATAGCGCATCCAGATTTTCGTGAAGAACTACGCACAGAAGCGCGGCGGATCTATCGGATGTAGTTTCCATTTGTCCACGATTAGGCTTCTTTCGCGTGGCAGGTTTTATGGTATGAAGAGGCCATGTGGTAGAGCGAGTGTTCTTGCTCAGTGCTTGAGTGGCTGTGGGAGGATCAGGAGGGGAAGATGCGTATCTTGGGAATCGGATTGCAACTGGTGCTTTTCGGCGTCTTAATCTTTGCCTCATTGCTTGTGGCGGGGATACTCTCGAATCGTCTGCCTTTGACAGACCCACCGGGATTAGCAACGCGGCTTGCTACTTATCTTAATACCAATGTGGCTGAGACTGCTGAAGGATCACCCTTTGCCGAGCTACAACTCCGCCGCTATGAGGCTCCAGAAGGGCTGCTCTTTGACGCTGCGCGCCGAGCAGTGCAAGGACTGAAATGGACAGTGACCCTTCAGGACGAGCAAAAGCATGAGATTCAGGCTGTGGTGACGACTAAACTGTGGAAATTTCAGGACGATGTCGTCGTCCAGATACGTCCTGGCCAGCCCAGCGGGAGCGTTTTATGGGTACGTGCGGCTTCGCGCGTTGGCAAAGGCGATCTTGGCGCAAATACCCGATATGTGATGGATCTCATTGAAGCGGTGAACGGTATCCTACCTGTACAAGCCTTGGCACCACAGAAGGCAAGCGCCGTCACTAACGAGCAATGAATCTCATAAAAAGAAGGAGGAGTAATGGGAGAATTTCGGGAAGAATGGCTTGAGTGGAACGGCGCGAGTATCCATCTCATACGCGGAGGGCAGGGGAGGCCGCTCGTACTCTTGCATGGTGCTGGAGGCAATCCTGGTTGGCTGCATTATCATGCCATGCTTGCCCGACATTATGACCTCTACCTGCCGACGCATCCTGGCTTTGGTCGCTCTACCCGACCGTTGTGGTTTGACAGCATGGCGGACATGGTCGATTTCTACATGGATTTTTTCGATCATTTTGGACTACGGCAAGTGCCTGTGATTGGGTTTTCCATGGGCGGATGGATTGCCGCCGAACTGGCAGCCACGACGCCAGAGCGGATCGCGAAGCTCATATTGGTCGATGCTGTGGGGCTGAGGGTCGAGGGTGCTGACATTGCTGATATTTTTCTCTTGGCACCGCAAGAACTAGCACCGCTCGTGTTTTACGATATCCAACAGGTCGCTGAGCGGGAGAAATTATTTCCCCTCTCCCCAACACCTGAAGAGATCGAGCAGAGAGATAACAGCCAGATCATGGCTCAGCTTCTTGGTTGGAAGCCCTACATGCACAACCCAAAACTCGCGCATCGTCTCCGCCGCGTGCAATTGCCAACTTTGGTGGTCTGGGGACAACAGGATGGTCTGGTTCCACTTGCTCACGGCGAAGCGTATCGCAATGCGATTGCTGGGGCGGAATTGCATGTACTTGATCGCTGTGGGCATTCTCCGCAGCTTGAACGTCCAGCGGAGTTTGTGTCCTTAGTCGAAGGATTTTTGATGCGTTCCTAAATTGCCGGAGAAGACCATGATCGATTACTACTATTTCAGCGAAATGCCTTATCCTGAAACCCCAGAACTCGAACAATATCCGTCGATCCGCTTAACCTACCCCAATAAATACTTCGATGCGGAAAAAGGTGCCCAGCTCTACAAGCGCTATCTCGATGAATATGCCTACGCCGAGACGATGGGCTTTGATGGGCTGATGGTCAATGAGCACCATAACACTCCCACCTGTTTGCACTTAGCTGCCAATTTGAGTGCTGCCGCACTCATTCAGCGTACACAAACTTGTAAGATCTTGTTGCTTGGCAACGTGATTGCCCTGTGGGAGAATCCGGTTCGCTTGGCTGAAGAGGTGGCCATGCTGGATTTGATGTCAGAAGGGCGGGTTATTTCCGGGTTTGTACGCGGCATTGGTATCGAGCAGTTTTCGATGAACCTCAACCCGGGACTCAACCGTGAACGCTTCCAAGAGTCGCATGATCTGATTCTGAAGACATGGACCCAGCCAGGGCCATTTCGCTGGGAAGGCAAGCATTTTCACTTCCGCTATGTCAACCCATGGGTATTCCCTTTGCAGAAGCCCCACCCACCCATTTGGATTCCTGGCATAGGCAGTACTGAGTCCATCAAATGGGCAGCGCGTCATGGCTATCCCTATGTATCCTTTCTGGCTCCTATGGATATGGCGGAGCAGTGGTTTGACCTGTACCGAGAGACGGCACAGCAGAGCGGGTATACTGCAACGCCGGATAATCTCGGGTATATGACCGGACTGTTCGTAGCGGACACGGAAGCCGAAGCCCGTCAATCGTTCGAACATTACCTCTGGCGCACGCAGACTTCTTTGAAAGGTCCGATGCATTATTACATGCCGTTAGGCATGTCTGCACGTGGGACGACTTCGATATTGACGGCCGGTGAAGGCGGTGGAAAGAAACATAAACCTGTCTTCCAGATGTCGATTGACGATCTCCAGGAAGCCGGCGGGTTTGTTGTTGGCACCCCGAAAGAAGTAACGCAACGCTTGAAAGAAATCATCAAGCGGTTGGGGATTGGGCATCTGATTTTCGAGGCGCAATACGGCGGATTATCGCACGAACTTACTATGCGCAGCATCGAGTTAGCCGGCCGGGAAGTATTACCAGCCTTGCGGCGTGAATTTGCGTAACCGTTGAGGAGAAAAGAATGGATTTTGCTTTAACAGTGGAACAGGAAAGATTTCGGCAGGAAATTCGCGACTTTTTAGCCGAAGAAATGGTAGATGGCAGCACGACTGAAGATGGCTGGATCGTTGGATATTCGCGTGAGTTCTCGCAAAAGCTCGGGGCCCGCGGATGGATCGGCTTGACGTGGCCAAAAAAATACGGTGGCCAAGAGCGGAGTTATTTAGACCGTTTGGTGTTGACCGAAGAATTATTACGCGCTGGTGCGCCAGTGGCAGCCCATTGGCTTGGCGATCGACAAGTTGGGCCAGCTTTACTGGCCTATGGCAGTGAGGAACAAAAAGCGGAGATTCTTCCGCGGGTGACCAACGGCGAGGTTGTTTTTTGTTTGGGGATGAGCGAACCCGGCGCTGGATCTGACTTAGCCTCACTGCGGACAAAAGCAGTGGAAGAGGGCGACGCCTTCTCGCTCAGCGGGCAAAAAATTTGGACGAGCTTCGCCCACGTGGCCGACTATGCCTATCTTGTCGCGCGTACGGACAAGGATGCCCCGAAACATAAGGGGATCAGTGAGTTTTTAATTGACATGAAAACTCCAGGGATTACGGTACGCCCATTAGTCGATATTACGGGCGAACATCATTTCAATGAAGTGTTTTTCGATAGTGTGCGCGTTGAAAAGAAATGGTTGATCGGTGAGAAAAATCGTGGTTGGTATCAAATTGCCTCGCAACTCGACTATGAACGGAGCGGTATTGAGCGACTGCTGAGCAATTACCCACTGTATCGCGAGACAGTGCGTTATGCCCAAGAGCATGGACTGAGCAACAATCCTCTCGTGCGCAACCAACTGGCGCAGATGCAGATTGAGCTGACTATGGGACGCTTCTTAATTTACCGTGTGGCGTGGCTTCTGAGCCACGGACAGGTACCGAACTATGAAGCTGCTATGGCCAAGTGTTTTTGCACGGAAGTCGAACAACGGATTGCGCAGACTGTGAGCAGTCTTCTCGGTGCCTATGCTGTACTCTTACCTGGCTCACCAGCAGCTCGTTTAGCTGGTCGGGTGGCGCGCACGTATCTCTATGCGCCAGCTTACACCATTCAAGGCGGGACCAGTAACGTTCTACGCAACATTATGGCGATTCGCGGCCTCGGTTTGCAGGCCGGATAAACGTTTGCTGCACCATACCTTGAATCTGTCAGGAGGCGCATATGCTTCTCGCTCAAAAAGTAGCTTTAATTACCGGATCTGCGCGAGGTTCTGGCGCTGGGATTGCACACGTCTTTGCGAGAGAAGGTGCCGCCGTCATTATTAATCAAGTACGAGGCGAGGGCGATCCAGACAAAGTGCTGGCCGATATTCGTTCGTTTGGAGGCGAAGGCCTGGTGGTACCGGCGGACCTCACCGACGAAGAACAAGTCCGTGCGATGGTTACAAAAGCCGAAGAGACTTTTGGGGCAGTCGATATTCTTGTGAGCAATTATGCCGCACCGATCACCCGGAAAAGTTTCGCTGACCTCTCTTGGGCAGATTGGCAGCGGCAGATTGACACAACACTGAAAGCCGCATTTTTGTGTACTCAGGCAGTCTTGCCAAAAATGAAAGAGCGTCGCTGGGGAAGGGTCATTAGTATCAATACGATTGGTATCCACCAGCCATCGCCGCACTATCATGGATACACAGCAGCAAAAACCGCCATGATCGGGTTTTCACGCAACCTCGCGGTTGAGGTTGGCGAATATAATATTACCGTCAACATTGTATCTCCAGGTCTCACATTAACGGAAGAGGTCAAGGCAATGTTAACGCCAGAGCAGCAGAGGCAACATGAGCAGCGCATTCCACTACGGAGAACAGGGACGGTAAGCGATACAGCAAATGCTGCGCTGTTCTTCGCCTCGGACCTCAGTAGCTTTGTAACTGGACATTACTTACCGGTCTGCGGCGGACAGGTGTTAGAATAAGAACGGGGGAGCGATTCTGAGTATATTTCATGTCTGATAATAAATATTATGAAATTTATTTTAAACCATGAAATCAATTGATATCGCTAGAGAGAGTGTTTTGAATAATTTATATATATTTTAGACTATAGTCTAAAATATATATTCTTTCTTTTTACAAATTTTTACTCTGTGTTCTTTCTGGTTTTTTAATTATCTAAAGCTAGTATTTATTTGGAATAGCTAGAATTGACTATAGTCAATTCTAGCTATAATACTTTGCTTTTCTATTTTCTTCTCATTCAAGAAATGTAGTGAATGCCACCCATATACGT
>SYOC01000292.1 GCA_005804965.1 Pseudomonadota bacterium | reverse complement strand
CTGCATGAAAGCACTGGCCTTTTTAGGCATTGGTAAAGTCGGCATTATCGAGAAACCGATTCCCGACCTCGGAGCAAACGACGCCGTCATTAAAACCACCGGCGCACTCATCTGCACTTCAGATGTCCACACCGTGCGCGGTGTGATCGCCATTCCCGAAGGCCGCGTCCTTGGCCATGAAAGCGTAGGCGTCGTCTATAAAGTCGGGGCCAACGTCACGCGCTGTAAAGAAGGTGATCGCGTGGTGGTATGCGCCATCACGCCGTGCGGTCATTGTGATTATTGTCAGCGCGGCTTTCCTTCGCAGTGCGGCGGCATGCTCGGCGGCTACAAATACACTACCCAACGCGACGGCAATATGGCGGAGTATTTTTTCGTTAACGATGCCGACTATAACGTGACCCCGATTCCCAAAGCTTTGACCGATGAACAAGCCCTCTACACCACCGACATGATGACTACA
The DNA here is from genome assembly GCA_005804965.1 of Pseudomonadota bacterium. GTDB lineage: Bacteria > Desulfobacterota > Binatia > Bin18 > Bin18 > SYOC01. The sequence goes on along the minus strand of SYOC01000292.1, from coordinate 12,651 downwards.
GGGTTAGCCGGGGCGGAAAATGCCGAGATTCCTCCCGGCGGCACGGTCGCGGTCTTCGCCCAAGGTCCGGTGGGTCTGTGTTCCACCATGATGGCGCGTTTGCTCGGTGCTGGTCTGATTATCGCCGTGGAGTCCAAACCCGACCGCAAGGCGCTCGCCTTGAAAGTCGGTGCGGATGTGGTCGTTGATCCCACGCAAGGCGATGTGGCGGAACAAATCCGCCAGCTCACCGGTGGCGAAGGTGTCGATTCAGCGATTGAAGCCCTCGGTCATCCGGTCACGTTTGAGAACTGCATCAAAGCGACAAAGCCTGGCGGTGTCATCTCCAATGTCGGCTATCACGGCGAAGCCGGCAATACGCTGAGCATCCCGCTGCCCGAGTTTGGCTTGGGAATGGGCGATAAGAAGATTCGCACGGCGCTGTGCCCCGGCGGGCGCGAACGCATGTCGCGGCTGCTACGCCTGTTGGAGACCGGGAAAGTCGACCCGACCCCACTGACGACCCACCGTTTCCCCTTCGCCCAAGTCGAACACGCCTTCCACATGATGGAGACCAAGGAAGACAATATCGTCAAGCCGCTGATTACGTTCTAAGCAAGTCCGGCCTTTCCAGGCTGGACTTGCTTGTCGAAGCGTTCTCGCCGGACCTATTGGCCGGTTGCGTTTTTCCCCACAGCTTCGATAATGAACAGTCAAAAAGGCAGGCTTACCCATGCAGATCCTTGTCGAACTGGAGATCCCTTCCGCGTTAGAACGGTTTCATTTGCCTCCGGCTGTGAATGAACGTCTGCAATCTTTGCTTGACCGACAAGACCGTGGCGAATCTCTTACCGACCTTGAACGTGACGAAGCAGAGGGATTGGTAGATGTAGCAGAGCTGTTGTCCCTCCTCCGGTTGAGAGCGCAGAGAGTGGACCGCAAGGAGTCAGCTAAAGGATGAGCACTATGCAAACAACCCCAGGAGCGGACTTCCTGCTGCGGTGTGGACCGCAAGGAGTCAGCTAAAGGATGAGCACTATCCCGGCTCGGCTCCGTCAACTTGTCTTGCGCCGGAGTCGAGGTCGCTGCGAATACTGTCGGTTATCGCAGGCGGGACAGGAAGCAATGTTTCATATCGACCATGTCATTCCCCTCGCAGCTGGTGGGATGACGACTGCGGACAATTTGGCATTGGCCTGTGTGTCGTGTTCGTTGCGAAAGGGAGCGCGTCAAATGGCTGCAGATCCTCAAAATGGAGAGATCGTCGCGATGTTCAACCCTCGCCGAGATCAGTGGGCTGAACATTTTTCCTGGCAAGGAGGCTTCCTCGCTGGCCTCACCGGTATTGGGCGAGCGACGATTGTCGCGCTTTCCCTTAATCGTCCGATTATCCTTGCCATTCGTCAGGAGGAGCGGATGCTGGGACGGCACGAGGAATAGGGCGAGGTGACTTTGCTTTTGCATCGGTCTTCCGCCCGCGCCGGATGCCGTTGGAGAAAGGTGATCTGAGGGTATGAGGCTACGTCTAGCACCAGTGGAATACAAAATCTGCGCGACACCAGAGTGCCCAAGCGAATACGAGGGTGCGCAGTGTCCGGTGTGTAAAGAAGCCTTTCTGCCTGAGCGGGTCGTGAAAACCCTGCATGATCGCCTCGTGCTGGTGGATCACGACCCCCCGGTGTACGAACCGGAGCGCCGCTGTCGCTGCACGGAGTGCAAGAATCTGTTCGACCTGACCGAACATGAGGTCATTGCCCGCGCCCAGTGCCGTGCTTGCAGCAAGCCACTCCTGCCTCGGGCTCAGTTGCAAAAGCTATGGGCCGATACCGAGACCCTGCTGCAACGCGCCCGCAAATTGGATCGCGCACTGCGTCAGCTTGCGGTGTGTCCCCACTGTGCCCACGCGGTGAACGCACGTAGTTGGTGTCCCCGTCATGGTGAGGCGGAACCGGTCGGCACCACGGGAGGATTGCCACAGAATCTCACTCTTGTGTGGGTCCGCACTTTCCATACGGCGGAATCCGTACACGAACTCCAATTGCGAGAAGCCTTGGAAGGCGAGAGCGAGATAGAGGCCGACATGGACACGCTGCCGCTCGCAGAGGAGCCGCAGGAATCGTGACCGAGCGGCAGCCGGCAGAGCAACATCTCGATCTCTCTCAGGTCGCTATTACCGCCGCGATCACCCCCGCTGGTCGTCTGCAACCAATCGCCGGGTTGTGGGCCAAGCTGCTCGCTGCAGCCAATGCCGCAGCCACTACTGGTCTGGTGCGCACGGTGCTGGTCGCCGCCGATCAGCCGGATGTCCCGGTTGAGTTAGAGCAGGAGTCCTCGCCGTTACGCTTAGTCCGCGCCGCCACGCTGCAAGAAGCCCTCGACAAGCTCTACGAAGAACACGGCCCACGCCAGGCCGTGCGCTCCTACGAACATCAGCAATGCGCCACGCTCGATCTTCTCGGGAGACTGGTGCCGTTTGCTGGCCACTACCAACCGTTGCCGCTGTTGCGCGAAGTCAAACGCGACCGCTTACGCCGCAGCGGCAAGACTGCGGGTTTCGGCCCGGATGACTTGCACACGCTCAACGCACAGCTCGGCGTCGATCTGTTGCGGTGGGAAGAGGAGTTGCACGGTGAGAGCATTGCCTATGAACAGCTCCACCTTGAGCAGCTCTTCGCGGATTTTCGTGCGTTCACCAAACGTGCTTCCGCAGCCGTCCCGCGCTTTCTGGTGCTTGGCCCTCCCGGCAGTGGCAAAACGACGCTGGTGCAGCATCTGAGCCGGCAAGCTGCCGACGGCCATCTGCGTGTGGCGGGACGGCGACTGCTGCCGGTACGCCTACGCCTACGCGAGTGGGAGGCTTTTGTCGTTGCACGTGTCGGCAGCACCCAGCATTTGCCGGCCTACCTCACGCAGCAGTACAGCCATCTCGATGCTGCCCCGCACGAGTGGCAGTGGCGACGCTGGCTCCACAACGGCGAGGTGCTCTTGCTGCTCGACGGACTCGACGAGGTTCAGGGCGACTCGTCTTTTCTCACGTTGCTGACCACGACGTTGACAACCTTTATGGCATGCCCGGTGGTGATGACCTGCCGCACGGTCAGCTTCGAGCAGCATCGTACCGTCTGTCCGGATTTTCCGCTCTTTACTTTGGCTGGTTTGGACCAGGCGCAATGCGATGCCTACATCCGTGCCTTTCCTGCCGAGTATCCAGCCAGTTACGACGCCGACAGCCTTACGCAGCGCGTAGGCGAAACCCCGCAGTTGGCTGCCCTCGCCGCCAATCCCTTGCTGCTGAGCATTCTGTGCTACACGGCGGATACTCCCACGCCGACCCCGCTGCCCACGACGCGAGGCGAACTCTACGGCCACGCGCTGGAAAAACTCCTCCAGTTTCGCGCTCAACGTGTCGCTACGTCGTACCCAGGACTCGAACCGGCCGCACATGAGAAGCTGGCGATTCTCCAGCGTGCGGCATTGTATTTGTTTGCCGCCGACAATCGCCAATTGCATTTCTCCGGCCAAGCGCTGACGCAGGCGCTCAAACTTGCGCTCAGTGAAGAAGGGTATGGCGATGCCGCCGCGTTGTGGGCGAATGCGCTGTTGAGCGACGTGTTACACAACAGCGGCCTGTTGCGTGGCCATGCCAAGCAGGGGTTTTTCTTTTTTCATTTGGCGCTGCACGAAGCGTTGGCAGCGACGGCCCTCGCCCGCTCGGTGAATAACAACGGCTGGCAGACGACGCTGACCATTGCTGGCAAGCGTGTGGCGCTCAAGACGCTCATCGACAAAAAATCGTGGGACCCGCGTTGGCAGGAGGTTCTCGTCGTGCTTGCCGGGCAGCTTGCCGACCCCTTGCCGCTGTTGTCCACGCTCGTCGAAAAAAAGCACGATGACTTCTTCCGCCGCCGCCTCGCGCTGGCGGCACAATGTCTCACCGAGGTACACGGGGTGCAGGTTCCGCTCCGTAGCGCTTTCTCTGCCTTGGTGGATCGGGTCACAGCAGAAACGTTCTCGGTTTGGTTGGCGCACGACATGCGCGGCACCGGTGCAGCAGTGCCGCAGGTGACGCTGGCGCTTCCTGCGCTTCCTCACCTGCATGGGCAAATTGAGCAGACGCCGTTCTTGCACTGGCTGCACGAGCAGATGTCGGCTGGCGCGGCAGAACGCCGCGCCGGACTCGTCGAAGCTTGTGGCCACATGGGCATGGCGCTGGCACGAGAAACCGCGCTGCTGGCCGCGCTGGCCAGCGCTCTTCAAGATGCCGACGTCGTCGTGCGCTTTAAGGCTGCCGAAGCCTTGCGGCGCGTAGGGTCGGCAGCGCTGTATCAGCCGGAGGTCCGCGCCGCATTGCTGCACACCGCCAAGTTCGACCCCGAGTGGTTCGTGCGCATGAGCGCCCGCCGTGCGCTGGCGAACGCCGCAACTGTCGTTGCTGCTTCTTCTTCGGCTTTGGCGGATGTGTCGGCATTTCTGCAGGCAAATCCTCTTCCGACGCCAGCGCCGCACGAGAGCGAGCATAACGAACCTCAGAGCAGCTCGGCTCTGCAACTCTCGCTCGACACGCTCGACACCTTGCTCGCTGGTCTCCATGCCAAAGATGTCGGGGTGCGGATCAAAACAATCACGGCGATAAAACAATGGGGCGTGGCGGTCGTGCAATCATCAGACCTCTTGCCAGCTGTGGCCGAAGTCGCCCTGCATGATCCAGATAGCGGCGTGCGTACACAAGCGGTAGACGCGCTCACGCACCTCCGCACTTTGGACACAAGGCATCCGCGCTTGCCCTTCTTCCTCATCGCCGCCTTGCGTGACCGCGACGCTGGCGTCCGTGCGTGCGCTGCCCGAGGGTTGGGACAAGGAGAACTTCCCGAGCCAGCCCGGCAAGCCACCCTCGCCGCACTGCTTGACGCTTGGGAGGATGATGACAGCGAAGTGCGCTTCGCTGTTGCCGAAACCTTCCAGCAGCTCTCGGCGCGTGGGCTGCGTGTCTTTCGGCGTTGGTGGGGGAAACATGTCTGGAGAACGGTGGAAGAGCTAGCCGCGCTGTGAGTGGGAACCCGTAGAAACGACAAAGGGCAGGCCAAGCGGCCTGCCCCTGCGGGAGGGACGGAGGACATTTGAGAGTGCGGGGCGCTTTATGGCAGAGCAGGCTGCGAGAGGGTCGGCGTGCAGATCATCTTCGCATCTTTGATCTTGATGCGGCGATGGCCGAACTGATCGTCTACTTCAAGCACGCGGACCGGATTGGTCGGGCAGCGCATCTTGTAGCACAGGAAATCGGTCTTCAGCTCGTCGCCGCGAAGGTCGTCGCCATTCGAGTCAGGGTCTTCCAAGACGAACTTGCTGGTTGGCGTGCAATAGAGCGGGGTTCTCGTGCGAATACGACAGCCTTGCTCGACACCGTACTTGTTGAAGAGGTTCAGGTGCTTTTCAGACAACGGGTTCTCATCTCTGGCTTCGTAGCACTTGAGATGGTCGAGGTCGCCGGGGATGACTTGTGCCTGAGCGTTATTGACCGAGAAGAAAGCGAAGCCCGTAGCGACAGCAAAGGCGGCGGCGAACAGCTTCGAGCGGAGACCAGAAAAACGTGAATGTTGCATGACGAGTTCCTCCTGACAGGGTTGGGGTTGAGTTGAAGAGTGGCTTGCCTCCAAGTGGTCGACCTTTCGTGAAAGGTGTAGTGCCCGGAGTTTGGAGAAGGACCAGGTAGGGGCTTTCAGGGGTAGGGTCTTTACAGAAAGAAAAGCAGCGGCGTCATTCCCGCGAAAGCGTGAATCCAGGGAGGAGGGCTGGATTCCGGGTCGCGCTCCGCTTGCCCGGAATGACGAAGGGGCTGAAGGGATAGAGGCAAGGATGCCCTATCCCGCTCCTGGCATTGCGAGCTGACCAGCTACCTGACTCAACAAGGTCACATCGGTGGCAGTGTACACATCGCCGGAGCGTTTGGGGCCAAAGCACAGGAAGGCAGGAGGAACCTCCTCGTCAGAGGCAGGTAGGACTAAAGCGACGCGCAGGTTGGTAAAGATGATGCGCTCTTCAGTGCTCAGATAGGCGCGTGCGGCACGTTGGCGGCGTTCGTCATGGCCAGCAAAGAAGCGAAACGCATTGACCAGCGCACTGCGGGTCGAGAACGCCATCGGCACCACGCCACCGTGGCTAAACACCGGCAGATAGCGGTCGCCGTCCTGCGCGTAGATCACGCAATTCTCAGCGTGCAGTAACCCGGCAAGGCGTTCTCCCACCAGCGCGAAAGGCGGTTGCGACGCTGATTGTCCCCGCAATTCTCGCAAGTTTTGCAAGAGTTGCAGCACTCCCTGCCGCAGAGCATAGCGTTCAGGGAAGAACCAGCGGTCAATACGAGAACGCAGAAACCAATGGAGCGGCAACAGCGCTCCGAGCAGCAGCACTGACAGCACCGTCTGCCCTACCAGCGGCGTGACACCAACCGAAGCACTGGCAGCTTGCGACAACGGCGGCCCCAACAGGAGCCCGCCGACACCAAACACCAGCGCGAGCAGCGAATAGGTGGTCGTCGCACCGATCAACCGATCTACGTCGAACAAGTTGAAGCGCACCACCGCCAGAAAAATACAGAAAGGAATGAAGGCGACTGCCAACGTCGCAACCTCGTGACACCACCACAACGACGGCACCACGCCGATGACGGCATCGACCGCCAGTACCGGCACAGTGCCAATATACAAACCGTAGAGTATCCACTTGAGCTGACGACGCCCGAGCGGCCCAGCCCGCAAGAAGTTGCGCGTCAATGTTCCGAGAAGCGCAGCAACGAAGACTACCGTCACCAGGGTTTCCAGTCGCATTCCGGTGGCGTGCGAAAATGGCGTGCCGAACACGCGGCTGCTAATGCCAAAGGCAAACACCATAAAACCCCACGGCCACCACGGACCATGTTTGCCTGTCGGTGCCAGCTCTTCAGGTAAAAGCAGAATCGTCCGCAGAAACAACGGGAACACGACTACAGATGAGGTCAAGAAGACCACGATCCACGCATACGTCTGCCAACGCGGACCGCCAGGAAAGAAGAGCCAATGAAAGCTGTAGGCCATCCCCGCCACAAAGAACGCCCGCGCGGCCGGTAGTCCCGGTCGCCGCAGCAACACTAATGTGGCAGCAGCAGCAAACCCCAGCGTCAGCGGCAAGGTGCGCCAAGGAAAAGCGAAGGGATCGAGTGGGAGCAAGACAGGGAACGAGTGCCCATTGCGGGCGATTATCAGCGGCACCCGGCGTTCGGAGGTCGCCTGTTCATGCAGCTGCGCCACAAACCTGAAGGGACCGACGCCTTTGAGATCTGCCGCACCGGCTCGGGTCAATTGATCGCCGATCTGCACCCCTGCGGCTTCGGCCTCCGTCTCCGGAAGAAAACCCGCGACGGTCGGGTAGCCATCGGCCTGGGCAGGAAAGTCAACGAGCAGCGGCACCCGTGCCAACTCGCCGTGTGCCATTTTATTGACATACAAGGCAAAGCCTACCATCCACGGCGGCACCAGCAGCAGCAGGAGAACGATATCGAGTGAGCGCAGACGTTGCACGAGTACAAGCCCCTTGGGAGTGTAGTGGTGCCACTTCCGGTGGCGCAATTGACCACAAAAATCCTCCCTCGTCATTCCGGGCGAGCGGAGCGAGACCCGGAATCCAGGGATAAAGCTCTAGATTCCCGCTGGAGTTTATCCTGAGCTTGCCGAAGGGCGGGAATGACGCCGCTGCTTTTCTTTCTGTAAAGACCCTACCCCTGAAAGGACTACCCCACCCCTCTCTATCTCACCTCTCCCCTCTCTGTCTCAACTCTTCTCTCTCTGTCTCAACTCTACGGCTCTTTCACCGGGTACGGAGCCTCATTGCCCCACAGAGCGGTGAGGCGTTGGTCACGGCCACAGTTCCAGCGATAGAACTTGTAGCGCACTGGATTCTTCTCGTAGTAGTCCTGATGGTACTCTTCCGCTGGGTAGAATTCCGAGGCAGCGATGATCTCGGTCACAATCGGCTGCGAGAAGCGTTTGGAGTCCATCAGCTTCTTTTTCGACTCCTCGGCCAAACGGTGCTGAGTCTCATCGTGGTAGAAGATGCCGGTGCGATACTGCGAGCCGCGGTCACAAAACTGCGCGTCGCGGGTCAGGGGATCAATATTACGCCAGAAGATGTCGAGCAGCTTAGCATACTCAATCTTGGCCGGGTCGTAGACGATCTGCACCGCCTCAGTATGACCAGTCCCACCCTCGGAGACTTCTTCATACGAGGGATTCTTGGTCTGCCCACCGATATAGCCGGACGTGGTCGAAACCACACCATCGAGCACATCGTAGGGCGGCTCCATACACCAGAAACACCCGCCAGCAAACGTCGCCTTCGCCAGTGACGCACCGTCTTTTGCTGCGGTTGCCGTGGTCGTCGTCTGCCCATCGAAGAACGCTACTCCGGCGAGGAGCAGCAACACACCTAGGAAAGAGATAGTTTTCATCGCCTACATCCTCAACGCCGGCAGCGTTTCGCCGGTCGGTACGAACTTCAACGCCACGCCGTTATTACACCAACGCTGACCAGTCGGTGGCGGACCGTCATCGAACACATGCCCCTGGTGACCACCGCAACGAATGCAATGATACTCGATGCGTGGAAAAATCAGATTGTAGTCGGTCTTCTTGGCGATGTGTCCCGCAATCGGTTGGAAAAAGCTCGGCCAGCCGGTGCCGCTCTCAAATTTCGCTGTGGACTCGAACAACGGCAGGTAGCAAGCGGCACAGATAAACGTGCCGTCACGCTTCTCCTTGTTGAGCGGACTTGATCCTGGGCGTTCCGTGTCCTCCTCGAAGAGCACGGCATACGCCTGCGGCGACACCAGCTTGCGCCACTCGTCCAAGGGTTTCTCTAATTTGGCAATGGTTGCGCCTTCGGCAGCTTGCGTCGCCTCAGCTTTCTCGCTGCGAGTACACGCTGGGAACCCCAACCAAGCAAGGCCAAGAGCAGACAGACGATACAGAAAATGTCGGCGGTGCATAAACCTCCTCACTGAGTCTGAGCAATGATGTCTGAATTGGACGCTGAAAGAGGAAGATGGTTTCAGGGTGAGATGGATGGAGGCGAGGGCTGTGGGTTCGTAGGGGCGAGGTGACCTCGCCCCTACCTTCTGCGTCGGCCACGTCCTACGCCCGCGCTTCTGCCCCCGCAGTAACCGAGAATTGCGCCTGCTCTTTGGGCAGCTTGAAGGCCGGATCGTTTTGCAGCACCGGCAGCACTTTCTCGGCGAACAGCTTGAAGCTGCGTTCCAGCTTGGGATACGGCAGCCCGCCGAACGCGAAGGTCCCGATGGCATGCTCCAGCGGCACGGTCGAGTGAATGTAGCGGAATTTCTCCAGCACCTGCGCCGGCGTGCCAGCAGCATGCAGGCTGCGGTAGAACTCGATGGCTTTGCTCTTGGCCTGCTCGTCCACACTCAGTTTGGTGTAGGTCTTCGCCAACTTGGCGTAGAACTCGTAGCCTTTCACCGATGACAGATGCCCGTCGGAGAAACGATAGTGCCGGTCGATGGAATCAAACATCGCACCCATGTGGACCGCGCCGAGGTCTTCGGCTTCATGGGCCTCGTCAGTCACCAACACATTGAACAAGCCAATCGGCGGACGCGGCGTGTGACCACTGGCGCTGGCGGCAGTGCAATAACGGTTGTAATCGCCCGCCGTCTCTTCCCAACTACGTTGCGCGACGATCAACACGCCAAAGCCGAGCTTGGCCATGATTTCCGCCGACTCGGGGCTGATCGCTGAAGCGTAAAAGCGATTCTCCGGGTGCGAGATCGGACGTGGGCGAATCTGAATCTCCGGCACTTTGTAATACTTGCCGTCGAACGAGAAGCTCTCTTGTGTGAGGCCTTTGCGGATGATGAGAGCGCTTTCGACGAAGCGGTCCCGCGCCTCTTCCATAGGAATACGGAAGCCAGCGTACTCAATCGAGGCTGCGCCACGCCCGAAGCCGAAGATGGTGCGTCCGCCGGAGATCATGTCCAGCAGCGCAATCTTCTCGGCCACTTCGACGGGGTCATGCCAGGGCAGCACGATCACCGCCGTGCCAAGCTGCACGCGCTTGGTGCGGCCAGCGATGTACATCAGCAGTGCCACCGGGTCGGGTGACATCACATAGCCGGTGAAGTGGTGATCCAGGCACCACACCGAATCAAAGTTGAGTGCTTCCGCCATATCGGCGAGCGCCAGCTCGTCTTGATAGGTCTCCGTGTCCGACTTGCCGCCGAAGCTAGTCAATTGCAGAGTCATGCCTACTTTCATAACCGTCCTCCTTTTGTTCGTGCAGTGGCACGTGCCCGGATTGTAGACAGACGCAGGCAATTAGGCAAACGTGTGGTGCCCGCCACGCGCGGATGCTATACGAAGGACGGATCGTCAGGAGCGGGGAGCACGGGAGCATGACGCAACCACTGCGAATTTACATCTCGTCCACCTTTACCGACCTCAAAGACTATCGCGAGGCGGTGTACCGAGCGCTGCGCAAGCTAGGCCACGATGTCGTCGCGATGGAAGACTACGTCGCCACCGACCGTCGCCCGCTCGACAAATGCCTTGCCGATGTCGCGTCGTGCGATGTCTACGTCGGCATTATCGCCTGGCGCTACGGCTACATCCCCGAGAAAGACAATCCAGAACAAAAGTCCATCACCGAGCTTGAATACCGCAAAGCCGGCGAGGCGCATAAAGAGCGACTTATTTTTCTCCTCGATCTCGGTATCGCTTGGCCGCCACCGTTCATGGATGCCATGACCGGCGATGGCGAGCGCGGCGCACGCATCCTGGCCTTCCGCGACGAACTTGGCAAAGAGCATACCGGCAATTTCTTCACCACCGCCGAAGGGTTGGCGAATGCGGTTGCATCGTCGGTGACGCAGTGGGAAAAGACTCGTCCGACCGCTCCAGTCGTCCAGCCGCCCTCGTCGCCCGGCCTCGGTCTGCCGATCAATGTTCCCGACCTGCCGCCGCATTTTCTTCCGCGCTCGAACGATCTCACCACGCTGAAACAGATGATCCTCGCGCCGACCAACCAGCCGGTGGTCGTGACTGGTGCCGTGCCGAGGGTCGGCGTGCAAGGCATGGGCGGCATCGGTAAGTCGGTGCTGGCCACAGCGGTGGCACGTGATGAAGAGGTACGGCGAGCGTTTCCCGACGGCGTGTTGTGGCTGACCATCGGGCAAAACCCACCCGCGTTGACCAATCTGCAAGCCCAACTTGCCGCGATGCTCGGCTCTCCTCCTCAGGCGTTCGAGGGCGTGCAGCAAGGCCGTGCCGTGCTCGGTAGGCTGTTTGCTGATCGCAGTTGCCTGCTCGTCGCCGATGACGTGTGGGACGCCGAGCATGCCAAAGCCTTCGATGCCCTCGGCCCCCGCTGCCAGATGTTGGTCACCACCCGCGACGGCGGCATCATCACCGCGTTGGGTGCAGAGGAACATCCCGTCGATCTGTTGAGTCCTGAGCAAGCCCGCACGCTAGTGGCGGAATGGACCGCCACTAGCGAGGCCCAGCTCCCGCCGGAAGCCGAGGAAGTGATGCGCCAGTGTGGCCGCCTGCCGCTGGCGTTGGCGCTGAGTGCAGCGCAGATTCGCGACGGGGCCTCCTGGCCAGACCTGACCGAAGCCTTGCAAAAGGCGGATCTCGAATTTCTCGACCATCCGCACGGCAGCGTCATGAAGTCGCTGAAAGTCAGCATCGACGCCTTGTCAGCCGACGATGCGCGGCGCTATCTGGCCTTGGCGGTGTTCCCGGCGGACGAATCGATTCCAGAAGCGGCAGTGCTGACCCTGTGGCGACATCTGCACCCCTCCAGCGAGCCGACCCTGCGCAAGCTCCTGACCACCTTCGAGCGCAAGGCGCTGCTGCGTTTGGATGGAGCAGCGCCCCAGCGCTTGGTGTCGCTGCACGACTTGCAGCACGATTATCTGCGCGCCGTTGCCGCCGACCTGTCGAGCCTCCATGCCGAGTTGCTCACCGCCTACAACCCCAACGGCAAACCCTGGGCAGAGATTCCTGACGACGGCTACCTCTACCAGCATCTCGCCTATCATTTGTGTGAGGCCGGGCGGCGAGACGAACTGCGTACCGTGCTCGGTGATTTCGCCTGGCTGCACACTAAACTCGCAGCGACCGATATCAACGCGCTGCTGGCAGATTACGACTTGCTGGCGGATGATGTGGATGATGCGAAGGATGACGAGTTACGGCTGGTGCAAGGCGGGTTGCGGCTCTCGGCACATGTGCTGGCACAAGAGAAAACCCAGCTCCGCAGTCAGCTTCACGCTCGTTTAATGAACGCGCCAGAGCCAGCGCTCCAACACTTGACCGCGCAAATGGCGCAGCCCAGCGCCACGCCCTGGGTGCAGAGCCTGCAACCCACCCTGACTCCACCCGGCGGACCCCTGCTGCGCACCCTCACCGGCCACAGCAACTGGGTCAGGGCCGTGGCCGTCACCCCCGATGGCCGCCACGTCATCTCCGGCGCCGCCGACCACACCCTCAAGGTCTGGGAGCTAAGCAGTGGGCGGGAGCTGCGCACCCTCACCGGCCACAGCCGCTGGGTCTGGGCCGTGGCCGTCACCCCCGATGGCCGCCACGTCATCTCCGGCGCCGCCGACCACACCCTCAAGGTCTGGGAGCT
>SYOC01000291.1 GCA_005804965.1 Pseudomonadota bacterium | reverse complement strand
CAGCCTTCTCTTTACTGATTTTTCCATCGGCCTGGAGGATTTCGATCAGCTCCTCGGCCACACTTCTTTTTTGGGCGTAGGCTGGCGCTGCCCCCCACATCCCCAGCAGTATGCCGCCGGCACAGAGCGCGGTGGCGACTTTCCTTCGTATTTGCATGCGTACAGTTCTCCTTCCCTTCGGTGTGATGGGAAGGAGTGTAGAGTGCGTGTGTTACGAGAGTGTGACGCTGAGGTTATCTGCCAGTGACGAAGCTTGGACGAGGCTTGTGCAGTGCGCCAGAGGATGCTTTAACCTTCGGCGAAGGAGGAACGTGTATGAACGCTTGCGCTGCTGTACTCGCCTACGTTCATTTTCGGATGCAGAGTGTTCTGGCTATCGGTTTCACTGCCGGGCTCTTGTCAGGAGCAACGGTAAGCTGGGCCGCCAGTACACAAACGTGGCGGGCGGTGAGTGAACTTTCGGCAGAAGAACTCCAGAACGTAGATCTGCGGGCAGAGACCCCGCGCGATGCGACGTTCCCCTACCTTCCGGCTGAGCCTTATCCCTACGCCCCGCCGTACACAGCGGAAGAGATGGGCCTCATCTCCAGCGAGTTTGCGCACATGCCGCGCCGCAACTGCGCGTTGATCGAGGACTATGGCACTATTTCTGCCAACGGCTATCTCACAACGGCGCAAGCCATCGGGTTAGTGTCGTATCGCGACCCCGCTGGTTTGGAAGGACAACTGCGGACCAAGCCCGGCGAGTGGTATACTCAGTGGCTCTTCCAGACGATTGCACCGGCTGAGCGGCATGGACGCCAGTCGCTCTACACGCTGTATCGTACCGACCGCGAAGCCACCACGAGGCTGGATTTGTTCATTTACTCTCCAGAGTTGCGCCGGGTGCGCCGTCAGCCGCAGCCGCGCCGGCAAGACAAAGCCCCAGGGTTCGCCCTCGGCTACGAGAATTTCTTGAATCGTGACGCCTGGGAGTTTCGCTGGCGGCTGCTCGGCACCGATGTCCTTTTCGAGACGGTACGATTCCCGCGTACCCGCACGTCCATCACGCTGACCGGTGCTGATGGTGCCTTGTCGGAAACCGCTCCTCAGGCGCTCAAAATCATGGGTGCAAAATATCCAGCGTACACGCCCGAAGGCGGCGTGGCTTGTTATGTCGTGGAAGCGCGGGTGCGCGAAGACTGGGTGCCTGGCTACTATGCGCCGAAGATTCTCTACTGGCTTGACCAGCAGACGTTCTTTCCTCTGCGCATTGAGGAATACGATGCCAGCGGCGTGCTTACCTACGTCGAAGATCGCACCGGGCATTTGGTGAATCCAGAGTTGGGCAACAAAGGCTACGAAGCGCACTTCTTCCTTTCGTGGGATCTTGCGGAAGACATTATGAGCTACGATGTACACGACGCCTTTCGCCCGCAGACGTGGTCCACCGCCGATCAAGATGTCTTCTTTAGTCCAGACTTCTTGAGGCGGGTATGGTTCGTCGCGCCGCTGAAGAGTCAAGCGACCGTGCCCACCCCGGAGACGTTTTTTCTGCGGCCAGCACTTTACCGCGAGAAGTTTCCGCAAGATCGGCGTATCGAGATTACGCCCGAGCTTGCGGCCCGCATTGCCGCACAAGAGCAAGCGGGACAGCTGGTGTTTGAGGGGAAGTAGCCCGCTTGCGCAACCCATCTCCCAAGCGTGTGCGAAACCCGGTACGATCTTCCTCAAACACCCATGACCTTCAAACTCTTTCGTATGACGCTGCGCGTGGCGTGGCGGTCGTTGCTTCGTAACAAGCTACGCTCGGCGTTGACGATGCTCGGCGTGATTTTCGGCGTCGGGGCGGTCATCGCTATGGTCGCCATCAGCCAAGGGGCGGATGCGTTCATTCAAGCGCAAATCAACAGTCTGGGCACGAACGTGGTCATGGTCTGGCCTGGGTCAACCACCTCTTCTGGTGCGCACGGCGGTGCTGGCAGTGCCGCGAGCCTGACTATTGCTGATGCCGAGGCGATTGCCAAAGATTGTCCGTCGGTCTCTGGCGTGGCCTATATTAAGCGCCAGAACATGCAAGTCATCGCCGGAAGCCAGAATTGGAGCACGCAAATTCAAGGTGTCAACAGCAACTATTTCCAGGTGCGCAACTGGCCGCTGGCCGAGGGGCGACTCTTCACCAAACAAGAAGAAGAAGCTGCCGCGCGGGTGTGTTTGCTCGGAGCAACCACTGCGCAAAAGCTCTTTGCGCCTGGGCAGGACCCAGTTGGTGCCACCATTCGCATTCAGAACGCGCCCTGCCAAGTCATCGGCCTCATGAGCACGAAGGGGCAAACCGGCTGGGGGCAAGATCAAGATGATACCGTGCTGGTGCCGTTCTCCACGGCGGAACGCAAACTCATCGGTGCGCCGATTCTTGGTCTGGTCAATATCATGCTGGTCTCGGCGTATAGCCCAGCGCTCACTCCGCAGACCGAAGAAGAGATCCGCACGGTGCTGCGTGCCCGCCATCGCATTCCCACTGGCAAGGACGACGACTTCAGCGTGCGTAATTTGCAAGACATTGCCGAAGCCTCGGCCAGCGCCAGTAAAGTCATGACCACGCTGCTCGCTTCCGTCGCCTCATGTG
>SYOC01000290.1 GCA_005804965.1 Pseudomonadota bacterium | reverse complement strand
TAACGTCGAGGGCAAACCGCGTCAGATGCTCTCCTACCTCGGCGGGGCTGGGAATTTCCATATGCGCTGCGACGAAGAGGCCGCGAACGAGTATCCGAACTTCACGATGCAGTGACGCGAAGTCGGCAGCCGAGCGAGGAAAAGCGCCTCCCTCTTCAAGCACCCTGTAGGCTGAGCTTCCTTCTTTACCGCCCAATCGGACAGACGGGGCCGTCGCCGACCAGAGCACGAGTAGAGTCATCGACATCGGTGCGGAAGGTTGCGTGCATGCGGTTTACCAGCGCGGATAACCCAACCGTCATCCCCAGCTCCACCAGTTCTTCACGCGAAAAGTGCTGTTCCAGTTCCGCGTAGAGTTCGTCGCTGACACGATTCTCTCGCGTTAAGACTTCCGAGAAGCGCAACACCAAGCGATCTTTTTCATCAAAAGAGGGCATGGCATCCCAATCTGCCATCGCTGCCATTTCTTCGTTCGCCAAACCGACGCTCCGACCGAGCATCACATGCGTCGGTATTCAGTAGTGGCAGGAATTGAGCTGCGAAGCGCGGAGATACGCTAGCTCACGATGGCGAGGAGACAGATGCGCGTCTTGATATAACCCACGCGCAATGTGGGTGAGCCCGGCCAGGAAATTGACGTTATTGCCGAAGAGCTTCATAACATTCATCACTGGCAGGTCGGCCCCGGCGAAACTACGATACAGGGATCGCACTTCTTCCGATGCTTGTTCTGGTTCAACGAGTGGAATACGCGACATAGGAACTCCATAGAAGAGGGTAAACATGAAAAGACCGAGAAGGAAACTTTTGCCAGGCATGCAACTACCCGCGAGGCTCTGCCCTGTCAAGGTCCGAAAAGAGGCTGGACCGTTTGCACCCATGAGCGGATCGGTGTAGAGGAAAACTACAAGCAACCCGGGGAGGCAAGCATGATTGTTCAGGCACGCAAAGAATACAAAGTGATTGTCGAAAAAAATGTCCCGATGAAGACGCGAGATGGGGCCACTCTATTCGCCGACGTGCTGCGCCCGGACGCGGCGGGTCGGTTTCCGGTCTTGCTCAGCCGCACCCCCTACGGCAAGCGCGGCATGGACGACCCTAACGGACCGCACGCCCTTTTTGCACGTTATGGCTACGTCGCTGTCATGCAAGATTGTCGCGGACGGTTCGAGTCGGAGGGTGACTACGACACCATCTTCCAGGAAATCCCCGACGGCTATGATGCCGTCGAATGGGCGGCACGATTGCCTTGGGCAAACGGACGTGTCGGCACCACTGGCCAGTCCTATTTGGGGCTGACGCAGTACATGATCGCCTGCAACGACCCCATGCCACCGTCGCTGCAAGCACAGGCTCCGGTCTCAGCGTCGTCGGATTATCATGCAAGCTGGATCTACCACACTGGCGGCGTATCGCTCTGGGGTTGGATGGTGCCGTATGCCATCTTCAAAGGACTGAACACGCTCAAACGTCAACAGCGCCAAGACTTGATGGAGAAAATGAAGGAATACGTCGAAGGCAACGAGTTTCCCATTCCGCGCAGAACACGTTTCGGCCTCAATGCCTTTACTCCGCTCTCCGACAAGTGGTACCGCCACCTGCCGATCAAAGACTGGGGCGAGCTGTTAAAGGAGACTGCGCCATATTTTGCCGAGCACATTAAGCAGGCCGACGACGGCGAGTATTGGTATCGTGCCAATGTCAACCGCCATGCTGCCAGCGTCAGTGTGCCGATGCTGCACGTGACCTCGTGGTACGACATTTTTGCCGAAGGCGGAATGAATGCCTACCAGAGCATCAAGGCGAACAGTAATTTCACCAAGGCACGTAGCGGTCAGCGGCTCATCATTGGCCCTTGGGGGCACCTGCTGCCGTACCACATCCCTAGTTCACGCGGCACCGGCGACATCGACTTTGGAGCGAACGCTCTGATCGACCTCAATCAGACGCTGTTACGTTGGTTCGACTATTGGCTCAAAGACATCCAGAACGGCATGATGGACGAGCCACCGGTCTCCATCTTCACTTTGGGCGAGAACCGTTGGCAAACACTGCCCGACTGGCCACCACCGCACCTGCGGCAGGTGCGCTACTTTTTACACAGCCAACAAGGAGCCAACTCCCTGCGTGGCGACGGTACGCTCTCCACCGTGCCGCCTAGCGGCGAGCGAGCCGACACCTACGTCTACAATCCCGACGACCCGGTCCCTTCACTCGGTGGGAACAACCTCACGATTGATATCGGTGTCCAAGACCAACGGCCGGTCGAAGAACGGAATGACGTGCTCGTGTACACCTCCGACCCGTTAGAACAGCCGCTGGAAATCACTGGGCCGGTGAGCGTTGCCTTGTGGGCTTCGTCTTCGGCGGTGGATACTGACTTCACGGCGAAGCTGATAGACGTGCATCCTGACGGCTACGCGCAGAACTTGCTCGACGGCATTCAGCGTGCGCGTTATCGCGAGTCGGCCAGCACGCCCAAGCTGATGGAGGCGGGAAAGCCGTATCTCTTCACCATCGACTTATGGGCCACAAGCAACGTGTTCTTGCCGGGCCATCGCATTCGGCTGGAGATCAGCTCCAGCAACTTCCCGCGCTTTGATCGTAATCTCAACACCGGCGAACCGTTTGGCGAAGGCACCAAAGGTGCCCCCGCACAACAGACGGTGTTTCATCAAGATGGCAAGGCATCGTATGTGCTTTTGCCTCTCATCCCACGCTAGAGAGGACAAGAACTCATCAAGAAACCGGCACAGCACCAACGAGGATAAACGCGACAAAGGCTGGGGCATTCGAGCGATTGCTCCACGCATGATTTGTCGCGCACTGGATCAACACATCGCCGGCCTTCATGCAGGTTTCCCCTTCGTCCATCACCGCCCAAATCTCGCCGGACAGCACGATGGCGTAGTCCACCGACGCTGTCTTGTGCATCATTGGCGTGCTGCTGCTGGTGTCCACCGCATGGCTCGCGCCCAAGGAGGCAAACATCTCACGAGAGTCCGCCTGCTTACTGAGTGCAGCATCAGGAGGAAATTCAACCACGCGGCAAATCGTCCCAGTCGGTTTCGGCTCCAAATGCACGGGACGAGCGACAGGATCAGCAGTACCAGAAAGATCAGCAGGCGCGGTGGTCGTTTCCCACAGATCGGTGACACGCAGACCCGGAGCCGAGGGCAGTTCGAGGATGCTGGTCGCAGCGGCATCTTGAGCAATAATCGACTTCCCGGCAGCGTTATGGCCGGTCACGATACGGCGAATGGGCTTGGCCATAGTGTTCTCCTTAACGCGGTGTGTGTTCCGCGAGAAAGCGCTCGATGGCTTGCTGTGCCGCCGGCTGATGCGCTGGATCTTTCCACTGTTCGATCAGGCTGACGCGCGGCGCGAGCGCCACAATATCCCGCGAGGTCGATTCGGGGTGGTACATGTCGTTGCCCAGCAACACCAACAACGGCGTTTGGCAGGCAGCAACAAACTCGCGCGAGACGTTGAAGAGGAAATCTCCGCCATACATCGAGGTTTTGAACGACTCCCAGGCGTGGTCATCAGTCTCGGGATGCAACGGCTTCACCTCTTTCGCCCAGCCATCGAACATGTCGAAGAAGGCTCGGCGGTTGTTGTCCTGGCCAATCGGCTGAAACAGCACGGCTGACGCCACCCGTTGCGGTGCAGCCTGGATGAGTCCCATGCTGTACGAGCCGCCAATACACATCCCGGCCACATGGAAGCGATCAACTCCTAGGTGATCCATCAGGGCAAGTTGATCTTCCGTGTACACTGACCAACTGTCGGTAGCGCGGATAGGAGCGACGGACTGACCAGCATTGCGTTGGTCCATGGCAATGACGCGATAATGTTGAGCGAGCCGAGGGATAGGATTCCACGACACTTTGTCCCAGAAAGACACTGTCGAGCGCATTCCCCCTGGTGCAATCATCAGTAGTGGAAAACCACTGCCCTGCTCTTCGTAATACAGATTGACATCCCCACGGGTAAACATCGGCATAACCGTTCTCCTTTTTGCTTGGTTTTAGACACGTTCCAAGACCACTACGGGAATCTCGCGCGAGGTCTTCGCTTGATAGTCATTGTAAGGCGGATAGATGACCGCCATCTTCTCCCACAGACGTACACGCTCTTCTCCCGTGACGGTACGAGCCTTAGCCTGAAAGCGATCAGCAAGCACCTGTACTTCCACGGTAGGGTTGGCGGCCAGATTGAGATACCAGCCGGGATGGTTGGGGGCACCGCCTTTCGACGCCACGATGACATAGCGACCATCGGCTTCCCCATAGATCAACGGCATGACGATGGCCTTCCCCGAGCGACGGCCGTACGTAGTCAATAAAAGCGTCGGAATCGGACCAGGCCCACCCACAGGCGCTGAGTCCCACATATGACCATCGGCACCATTGCTCTCAAGATAACGCCGGAGATGATCGCCAATCCATTTTGCCAAATTAGCCGGGGTTGCGGCTTCGCTCATAGAGTTTCTCCTCAAAGTAAAATGTGGAATGCAGCCGGGAGGGCCGCTTAGCAATACTGTTCGGCTCAAATCTTGCCATGCCGAGTTGAGGGGGCTTGGGTTTCCCCTCTCCCTCGATGGGAGAGGGCAAGGGAGAGGGTGTCAGACTAAGGCCACGGGGGTTTGCTGCGCTGCCCCCTCTCTCTGACTCTCTCCCGCCAAGGGAGAGAGGACCCATCAACGTGCTTGCATAACGAGTGCCGAACACTATTAGCCGCTTAGTTCGTAGGGGCGATTCCTGAATCGCCCCTACTTTTCGAGGGAATGACATCCTTCTAGCTTTTCCCTCATTTTCACTGTGGTAACCTACGCGTGTTTACGCCTCACGCGGTTCCTCTTTCTTACCAGGGTGGCGCGGCGTTCCCGACGTGCCCACCCAACCGCTCTGCGAGATGTCGAACATCACACCATCTGGACCGCTGTAGCGTACCTCAGCGTTGCCATGCTGGCTTTTCCCCATGTTCAAGCCTAGCGCTTGGTTGATGTCATCGCGCCGTTCGCATCCAGCGGCGGCTAACTTCTTGGCGGCCTCTTCCAAACTCTCAACCTCAAAGCCGATGTGGTGAATCCCGCTCCACCCTGTTCCTCGCTCCGCACCCGCGACTTGATCGTTCTTGAAATTGAGGATGGCGAGGTTGATCGTCCCGTCGGTCAGAAAATAGCCAGACACGATAGGAATATCGATCTTACCAATTTCCGTCATACCGAAGGTTTCAACATAGAAACGGGCAGTCTCTGCCTCGTTCTGGGTGGCAATAGCAATATGCCGTAACTTCGCCATAGTAGCCCTCCTTGGTTTACGGTCGGATCATCTGACTTTCCTGAAATACGATGAAGCCTTCTCCACGATCAAGAAATTCGTTGATGGGAGCCAGCGTAGCTTCGCGCCGATCTGCCATGAGATCGGCCCCAGCCTCGTACACCAGCACGAGATGCGAAGTGGGAAGGTGCTCGCGGCAGGTTTGCCCTGCTGTACGTGCGCCCGGGCGATCCCGGGTTCCCACTAGTATCAACGTCGGAGTAGAGATCTCACGCAGCCGGTCCCTCAGTTCTGGATGTTGCACCGAATCAAGAGCAGGAGCAATCAACACCAAACGCTGGACCGAGGCCTGAGCATGCAAGGCTTGCGTTAAGGCGAGAGAAGCGCCATGACCACAGCCAATCACACTGCATGACGAGATGCCGAGTTGTGCCAGCGCCTGTGCGAGAAAAGTCGTGCGCTTGGATACAGAGCCACCAGTGAGAGTCGCAGCCTCAAACACGAGTACCCGATGCCGTGCAGCCAATGCCGTCGCTAGGTCGTCGTACAATGCACCCTCTCCCACCGCAAAAATGACAACCGCCGGACCTGTACCAGTATCCGTATAGCGGACAGCTCGGCCTTGCCAATCGAGAACTCTTTCAGAGACCTTACTCATAGTTTTGCCTGTTTTAGAGACTGCGAA
Source organism: Pseudomonadota bacterium (assembly GCA_005804965.1). Lineage (GTDB taxonomy): Bacteria > Desulfobacterota > Binatia > Bin18 > Bin18 > SYOC01. Next base: position 4,878 of record SYOC01000290.1, on the reverse strand, counting down.
TATGCGGGAGCACGTCGCTGGCGAAACGCGCCATCGACTCCAACTGTTGCTCGTATGACACTCCTGGCCACAGGAAAGAAATGTCGATCATGCCTACTCCGGCGGCGCGTAAGGCCGCGACCTGTTCAATCACCGTCGCTGGACCACCGCACAAGAAAGGTCGGTCAAATTCCAATTTTTCTGGCGGTGATTCTCGGAGCGACTGCGTCACCGATTCGCTCAAGTGCCGCGCCAACCCCATGTTGACCCGAAAGTGGCCAATGTTACGCAGCGCCGCCTCGTCGCTTTCCGCGACATGCGCAAAGAAGCGATACATCACGTTATCGGCAGTCGGCTCCCACCCTTCCCTGTCACAGGCTTCTTGGTACTGCACCACGCGCTGTGCAATATCTGGTAACAAGATGAAGGAGAGGGCAAGGTTCAGACGGCGGCTCGCGCAAAATTCTACCGACTCGGGACTGTTGCCCGAGGAAAACACCGGCGGATGCGGGTCTTGAATCGTACGCGGCCATACCGACACCGTGCGGTAGTTGAAATAGCGCCCTTCCCAACCAAACGGTTGCGGCTCGGTCCAAGCGTGAAGAATGAGATCAACCCCTTCCTGCGTCATCGCCCGACCTTCATCCGGGTTGTTGCGATAGGTGAGGATTTCATTAGCCGTGCCGCGCAAGAACAACACCATGACCCGTCCGTTACTCATGGCGTCCAGCATCGCCAGCTCTTCTGCCACCCGCACCGGATTCGACAGAGGCAACAACGGCCCGAGCACGGCAATTTTGGCGCGCTTAATCACCTCGGTCATCGCCCCGGCAAAAATCATCGGACTCGGAGCTAAGATGCGTGGCGAGTAATGATGCTCTGAGACGCTGACCCAATCGAACCCCAACTCGTCAGCAAGACACAGTTGCTGGCGTGCGCGGCGCATGGTTTCACTGACCGCCTCGCGGTCGCAGAAAATCGGCGGCGTTGGCCACACGGCAACTGCTGGGGTTCCGGCATAGGTAACTGGATTGAAAAAGCCGACCTGCATGGCGCTCCCTCCCACAGGCATGCGAAAGTGGCAGGACTCTAGGACATTGCACACTTTTTTTCAAGCCGTAGAATACCCGCCGAACAAACGACCACGGCCTCACCAGCACGAGGCCGAGTCAGGAGAACGACCATGCAAGTGCCTTTTTCTGGAGGATGTGCGTGCGGTGCCATTCGCTACCAATGCGCGGCGCTGCCCGCGTTTTCATGGCATTGTCATTGCCGCGACTGCCAACAGGCCAGCGGCAGCGCATTCTGCCCGGTGCTCTACGTGCCGCAAGTGGCACTGACCATTACTGGCGAGAGCACGTACCATACGGTCACAGCAGAAAGTGGCAACGCCGTGAGTCGCGGGGCTTGCCCACGATGCGGGTCGCCGGTCTTCATCCTGGCGGATTTGGTGCCAGACCTGCAAGGGCTGTGGGCGGCAAGCCTCGATGACCCGAGTCAGTTTCAGCCACAGGTGCAGGTGTGGACCGGAAGCGCTCAGCCGTGGGATGCCTTGCACCCGACGCTTCCACAAATCGCCAAAGCGCCCAATGCCGAGCAGTTCCAAGCGCTGTTGGCGCATCGTTGACGCGGCGGTTTCTCACAAATACCGAACAAAGGCATTGGCGGGATCGACGAGGATGACAGTCGGAGAAAGTGGCCTGTCGGTCAGCTCGAATCCCATCACGATAATCTCTTCTCCAGCGCGAATCAGGTGTGCGGCGGCCCCGTTCATACACATGACGCCCGAACCACGCTCGCCAGCAATCGTGTAGGTTTCAAGGCGAGCGCCAGAGGTGTTGCTAACCACCAAGACTTTCTCTCCTGGCCACAAGCCAACTTTATCGAGAAGATCGGCATCAATCGTGATGCTGCCGACATAGTTCACATTCGCATCAGTGACGACAGCTTTGTGAATTTTCGACCGTAAGACCCAGCGCATGCAGCGTTTCTCTCCTCCTGCCCTCTTCTCCTTGATGATCGTTTTTATCTAGCAGTAACGCGTATAGACGCCGTCTAACATGCCCCAGAGCGCATCCACAGCCTTTTCGCAAGCAGCAAGTACCTCGCCTTGGTTTTCCGGCGTGACTTGCTCATGCAAAATCTGGCGCGCCGTCTCGGCATGAAAGCGATCCGCCTGGAGATGCACCTGGAAGAACGCCAATCCCCGCGCATCGTCAATCCCGTAGAACTGTTTAAGCCCGGCAATTTTGGTCTCAGCCACTTCCGGCACTTGCGCTTCATAGGCTAATAACGCGGCAGTTCCGGCAAAATATGAGGAGTCACGCGTGATGGAGCGGAAGGTGGCCACCAGCGCTGTGGTTTCCGGCAATGGCACAGCAGAAAGCACGTCCGCGCGCGACACCCCCAGCGCCTCGGCGAAACGCAACCAGAGTTCCGGGTGATTGTCGGCACCGCGCTCCTCTTCGATCAGGTTCTCTAGCAACTGCTGGCGGACCGGCAACGAGGGACAGTTCGCATGCACGGCGCTCACGTAGGTCGGAAAGGCTTCAACATGGCGATAATACTGTTTGCTGTACTCCTGAAGAGCATGCTGGGAGAGGGTTCCTGCGCTCCAGGATTGATAGAAGGGATGCGTAAGTAGATGGCGCTCCTGAATACGAGCGTTCAGAGCGGTGATCAGATCAAAGCGAGAGAAAGACATAGCAAAATCTCCTTTCAGAAACTAAGAAGGGGGAGATTAAGTGCTAAGCCCTAGTCTTGTCAATGGCGAGTAATCAGCAAATCCTTCGTACCTCACACGCGAAGCACTAAAGCTCCACCAGATGCATGGCGAGTTCTTCGGGAGCCGAAAAGAAGGGGGAATGACTGGTGTTCATGGCAATCACCTGCCGACCAGGGAAAGTCGGGTAGACACTGCGCTGAAACGGCACGCTGTGGGCGTGGTCTTGCAAGCACTCGATGAACACGCGCGGTACGCGCCCAAAGTTGACAGCACTCGTCTGCACTTTGGCTTTGAGTGGAGCTTTGGCCTGGGGCGTCAATGAGAGTTTGGCGAGCGCGATATCCTCCGCCGAGCAATCGCCATAGAACACATCGCCAAGTGCGTCTTCGCGCACGCTAGAGGCACTTCCGTCAGCAGTCGCCACAAAATTCGTGGCCGGAATGGGAGCAGTGTTGCGCCGCAGCACCATCCCCATCGACTCACCATTGGCTGGCAACAACGCGGTTAAGTAGACCAACGTCTTGATCTTCTCGGGGCGATATTCCGCAGTTTGGGTGATGATGCCGCCGCCCATGCTGTGCCCCACCAACACCGCCGGCTCTGGCTGAGCATCAAGAATGTTGCAGACCGTATCGACATAGGATTGCAGCGTCACCGCAGACACCGGGGTCTTATCCCGACCGTGACTCGGCAGGTCCGGTGCGATGACGGTATGGCCGAGTTTTTCCAGTGCTGGCATCACCTTGTACCAACACCACGCTCCATGACAACCGCCGTGAATCAGAACAAACGTACTCATGTGTGCTCGCTTCCTTTCTTGATCTATTTAGCTGATGCCACCGCCGCAGTTTGCCCATCGAACACTAACCGTCCCGCCGCGTCTTGTGCTCGGATACGCTCTTCCAGCGCAGCAGAGAGCTGAATCGAACGCTGGGCAGGGAACTTCTCCCGCTCTAGACTCGGGCGCAGGTAAAACTCCTCTGGTCGATCAACGCCTAAGTAACTGCGCACCGCCGCCAAAAACCATTGCCGACGCATGAAATCCGGACTGAAGAACGTGCGCGAGTCATCAGCCGACCATTGCCTCAACCGTACTCCGTCGCGGATATTATAGGTCACGATATCGGAAGCCACATCCCAATACACTTGAATGAACGGGCTATACCCGCGTTCGCCAAGCATATGGTGGACCATTTTGGTGAGCCGTACTTCCACCCGACTCAGCTTCCCCTCACGGTCGTAGGTTTCCGTGCGCAAAGGATAAAACGAATGCTTTTCTAGCCAGTAGAGGACACGCGACGCATGGTAATCAGGAAGCCAGTCGGTGCGGACCCGCGCCTCGACAACATAGCAAGGGACACCACCGTCGGGCGTATAGGAGGGATAGTCTTCCCCCATCAGCTTCAGGTCCTTCGTCGCGGTTTCTCGATGGGTGCCGTCGCTCTGCGTCACAAGAATCTGCGGACGAGTCACGGGGAAGCGCACCGTCTGCGTTAAGATATCCGTCCCGACAATCGTCCAGGCGTATTCCCACGCGCTGCGTCCCGAAGCGTCGTCGAGCGTGATCGCCATCTGCGGAAAGCGATCATTGCGCCGCCATGAGTTCTGATGGCGCACCCGGCGCAACGAAGGCGAGTAGCTGAACATATCTTCTTTTTTGATGAACTCTTGATCGGTACGATAACGGATGACGAGCGTCTGCGCAGTGTAAGATTCTGGAGGGAAAATTTGCTGGGTCAGTTGACGGTAAATCTCCTCGCCTGGTTTCGTGGTCAACTCGATCCCTGCGCCTTCTGATGCAGGATACGTCACGAGATTCACGGCTTGGCCTTGGCCCATGAGTGCCCCCTCGCTAGAAATCGAGCCAAAGAGGTTGGCATACGCGCAGGACCAGCGTGGCCGTTGGGTAAACTCCATCATGCGGTAGCCCATTTCCTCTGCCGTGTACGGTGGAGCAAAAGGATACGGCTCGGCAGGCAGATAGGCATAGTCAGTGTGACGTGGCGTGTCCGTGCGTAAATCGATCTTCGCTAATTCTTCGGATGACAGTTCGCTCACGGTTTTCCAGAGATGTGGGTCAGTGCCGTTCTCACTTCCGCACCAGACAGGGGCAGTCATGGCAAAAAAGAGACAACAAGCTGTCCCGAACACAAAGACCCCTCCCCTTCTGCGAC
>SYOC01000289.1 GCA_005804965.1 Pseudomonadota bacterium | reverse complement strand
GTAGATCATCTGCACCTGCCCGGCCATGCCTTCGTACTCGAGCAGCGAGTTCATGACGGCCAGTGAATCGCCCAGGATCATACGGTTCTGCCAAGGGCCTTTGTGCTCGTAGGCCTCGAGGTTCTCGCGGATGTCCATGCCTCCGTCGCCGAACAAGTCGAACGATTGGCCCTTGGCTTTGCGGTGGCGGATGGTGTCAAGAATGGCTTTGGTGGAGTGCCGTTCATGGACGAACAGCGGCACTGTGGGCACGTTCAACTCATGCCGCTCGGCCTTGCCAGTCCAGTTGAGGACTGGTTTGGAAATACGCTCGAGGTGGTAAGCGGTATCGGCCACCGAGGTCAGGCGCACGCCGCCCCCCTTCCACACCTGGGGTTCGCCAAACACCGCTGCCTCGCCGTCACGGCCTGCACGCACGATCAGACCAATCAGCCACTCGCCAAGCTCCCGTTGGGGTTGCTCGTCCCACGACAACGCGGGATCGAGTGAACTGTCATAGCGGTAGGTTTTGGGTGGCTTGCGTGCGGTGAACTGGTCTTGCACACCAGCATCTGGCCGCTGAACAGCCTGGTCGCTATGGGTGTACTGGCCCATGTTCCCGTCGGATGCTGTATGCAATACATGGGCGGTCTGGCGCTCTGCTTGGCTCAGAAGCGCGGAGTCAGGCGCCCGCTCCCTCACTTGGAGGGGTTCGGAGGCAGTGGCAGTTGGATATCGACCGCCAGCCTCGAGCAGCCGCGACACCAACTCGGTGCGATTGCCCGCGGTGGGCTGGCCGTATGCCTCGAGTGCAGACCGTAGTTGATCCACCGCCATCCTCTCGATCATCGGTTCAGGCTTGGCTCGCTTGGCGCGGGCGATACCGTCACGCATCGAGTCACCGGAGCGACGATCCACCTCGATGCCGAGTTCTCCGCACAGCTCGCGCAGTTGCTCTGCGCTCAGCAGGTCGATCAATACCTTCTTAAGTGTCATCTTCTGGTTCCTATTCAATTCGGCACAGCTGCTGAGCAGAGCTTGCAGTAGTCGCACTGACCGCACGTCTTCTTGTGAGGCTTATGCGGCAGCTGGTTGGTACGCAGCGCCTGCGCGGCGGCTCTCACGTCGCGTTGTACGTCGGCGATGAATTCATCATCTACCGAGCGACGCTTCTGCTTCTGGTCGTCGAGTTCGTAGATTTCAACATACTCGGCGGGCCGGCCCGTCAGTTCCTGATAGCCGAGTGCGTAGATGTGCAGCTGAGTCTCTGTGACGGCCTCCGCCTGGGCGCGTTCGTTGGACTTCAGGTCCACGATCGTGACCTCGCCGGTGTCCAGCCTTCTCACCAGGTCGATCCGCCCGGCCACTGATACGCCATCTCCCAGCGCAATCTCGATCGCCTTCTCGGTGAATTCCACCTTGCTGAAGTCGGTCTGATTCTTGTGGATGTAGGCCTCGACAATCCTCTCGGCAGCCTGCTGCAACTTCTCGCGCAGTGAAGGGTAGGCGTACGGCGTTCGCAAGTGCCGATCCACCAGGCCTGCAGCCTCGGAAGGCACTACGGTCTCGCCGCGCAAGGCGCGGGCGTGCACCTCGGCCAGTGCGTCGTGGAGCGACTTGCCGAACCCCAGCGCCTCGTCCAATGGCGCATTGAACCCGTACAGGATGCGCAACTTGAACTGGTAGGGGCACTCGAAGTAGTACTTCACGTCAGAGAACGACAGCGTGACGTTGGCCACCGAGGCCTTCGCTTGCGGTGCCAGACGCGGACGGGTTGCGTAGTCTTGTCGGCGGCGCTTCACGTATTTGGAAGCCAGCACTTCATTGAAGAAGTCAGAGGGTGACTGCGCCATCCGATTGCCATCCATCGGCGCCCAACTGAGGTGAAGGAACTTCTGCGCACGCGTGGCGGCCACGTAGAACAAACGGCGCTCGTCTTCCAAGCCGCCCTTGTAGCGCTGCGCGTTGGCGAATGCGTCCGCCGGGATGAGATGCCAAGCAGTGCGGCCCCCGCCGCCCTTGGCCGGGAATCGGTTCTTGACGAGCTGAGGGATGAATACCGACGGCCACTGCAATCCCTTGGATTGGTGGATCGTCATGATCTGCACCGCATCCGGGCTGACGAATGCGCTGTCCTGCCACCCTTCCGGGTAGGCATGCTCGGCGTGTAAGCGTAGGAACTTGGCGAAGGTTTCGTACTTGTCCAGCGGCTTGGAGTGGAAGTGGATGCTCTCGAAGTCGGAGATGGCCTGGCTGAACTTGCCCAGGTTGTAGAACACCACTTCACCGCGTCCGCCCGGTACGGTTTCCTCTCGCAGTTCCAGGCGTTCGAGGAACCCCAGGAACTGGCGCTGCAGGTTGTACACCTTGAACTGACCGGCGCCTGCTTGATGCATGCTGTCGCGCGCCCGTCCTGCTTCCGCAATGGCCGCCTTGAGCGCACCAGCCGCGATGCCCAAATCGGCGCCCGTCCAGAATCCTTCCAGCGCCTGCTCGGTGATTTCGCCAGCCAAGAAATAGAACAATTGACGCGCGGCCTCTGCCTCAGGTTTCTGAAACAGGTTGTCCATGCCGGTGATCACATACGGGATACCGGCCGCGTCGAGCGCCGCCATCACCGATGCGCCGTCGCGGCGCACGGATCGCAGCAGTATGGCCATGTCCGACCACGACATGCCTCGCTGAGCTTCACCATCGCGGCAGGCCACCCCACGCAACGCCTGGCAGGTCTGAGCGATGTACTCGGCCTCGTCCTCGGGCGCGTCGAATGTCATGGCGACGATATCGCCCGCTTCATAGTCCTGCGCTTGGGTTGCTTTCATCTCCTTGGGCAAACGGCGCAGGAGTTGTTTGATGAACTCTCGCGCAACTGTCACCACGCCCTCGCTGGACCTGAAATTCTCCTCCAGCCGGACCTGCTGCACAGCCGGGTAGCGGGTCTTGAAGTTCAAGATGTTCTGAACATCACTGCCACGCCACTGGTAAATGGTCTGGTCGTCGTCCCCTACGACACAGATGCCCGCACCCAAATCGTGGAGGGTGCGCACCACTGACTCTTGAATGGGGTTGACGTCCTGGTATTCGTCGACGATCACGTGCTTGATCTTTTCAGCTAACCGGGCCCGGAGTTGTGCGTTGTGTTCCAGCTGATGGACCGCCTCCTTCAAGATCCCGGAATAGTCCAGATAGCCCTTTTGGTGGAGCAAGGATTCATAGTCAGGCAGGCGAGCCAGCACCGAATTGCCGGCAAGCTTTGACGCGTCCGCTGCCTCGTCTTCCCGAAGAATGCCCAAGCAGGCAACGAAGTGTTTCGTATCGATGAATCGCTTGAGTACCGTACCGTCCAGCGTGGCGCTCTGGGTCAGGCCGGACGATTTCGAGTGCCGATCAATGAACAGGGTTTGCTGGACTTCGTTGAGCACCTCGTACTTCATGTACTCCGGCACTTCGGACTTGAGCAACTCGAGGCAATAGCCGTGAATCGTGCCGACATACATATTGGCCAGACCGGTGATCGCCCTCAGCTGTTGCTTGCATCGGGTGTGAATGCGCTCCTTGAGTTCTGCCGCCGCCTTGTCTGTGAACGTGAACGCCACTACGTTTTCAGGGGTGCAGCCGGCACCTCCGCTGGCAACAGGCCGAAGCAACGAGACCACCCGCTGCGCGACAACCTCGGTTTTCCCCGAACCAGCGCATGCGATCAGTTGGAGGTTTCCACTGATGTGTTCGATTGCCGAGCGCTGTGTCGAGGTGAAATTCATGGCGTGGCCCGTGCAAGTTCACTGCCGCCATCTCGAAGGTGCTCGCGCATCTTCTCGAGAGGGGTCGATTCAATCAGCTTTCGAAGGGCGCCGTAGAACGCCTGGGACTCCACATCGACGCGCACGTCTTCGGCTGTCAGCGGCCTCGACAGGGTCAATCGCTCGAGCGATCTGCACCTCGATAGCGCGACGTACGTTTGTCCCGTCTCAAACGTACCGGCTCCCAAGTCGATATGCACACGGTCGAGGGTCTTTCCCTGGCTCTTGTGGATCGTCACCGACCAAGCCAGTACGAGGGGGATTTGAGAATACGTTCCTGCGATGAATCGCTCTATCCCGCCGGTCATCGGGTTGAACTGGTAGTCGAATTGCTCCCAGGTGGCTGGAGCCACCTCTACGACCTCACCATCCTCCAGCAGGCGCACATGCACCTTGTCCGGCAGCGTCTTCTGAACCGTTCCGATCGAACCATTCACCCATTTGTTTCCGTTTTTGGTGAACATCACCTGCGCACCAACGCGCAGCTCCACCACCATCGGTGAGGGCAATCGATCGTTCTTGTACTTCCCGGTCAACACCCCCTCATAGTTGACCGAGGGGTCACGAAGCCGGGCGAGCATGGCCGAATTTCTTCGGTCGACTTCGACATTCCTTGGGCTAAGCCACACTGCTCCTTCCGGAGGCTCTTGCGTGATCTGGCAGGCTGCATTCAGCCGTTGAAGGGAATCATTCAGATCAATACCCTCTCTAATACGAGCGAGCAGATTCACGAATTCCTGATCGACTTGACGAAACGCCTTTTTCAGCTCGATGGCGTAGTACGGACAATTCGCGATGGCGTTGGCGCCATGAAATTTCGACGTCTTGTAATTCCGTGCAAACAAATCACGGACGTTTGAATTGACTACCGGGGGCAATTGAAAGAGATCGCCCCCGAGTACCACCGGCAGGCCTCCGAACGGGGCGTCGCGGTTACGATTCCTCTTGAAGAAATCGCTCACACCATCCAGCAGATTGGCGTTGACCATCGAGATTTCGTCGATGATGAGCAGCTTGGCCCCTCGAGCGATGGAGGGTTTGTAGTCCTTGATGTCTTCGGGAAGGATCCAGGCCGGAGGCAACACGCACATCGAGTGCAGAGTCTTGCCGTCGACGTTCAAGGCAGCGATGCCTGTCGGTGCCGCGATCAGCACGTGTCCCTCAAAAGACCGTGCGAGCCACCGGATGAAAGTGCTTTTACCCGTACCGGCACCGCCGGTCACGATGAGCAGGGGGAATTCGTTCTTGATCAGGTCCCGCGCGAGTTCATACTCGGGCAAAACCTCCACATCTGCCTGTTTGGGGCGGTGATTTGCGGCCAAACCGGAGCGTTGCCCGTTTTTCGCTTTGGCCTTTGATTCGTCGGGACGTTCGGCCGAGTTCTGCTCGGGCCTCCCGGGAAGTTTCCCGAGAACCCATCCGACACCAGTGACAAGGTCGATAAGCTTTCGGGGATTCATGTGCGTTTTTGGTGATATTGCTTTATTTTTCTGTTACACGCTGATTTACTATAACTCACGCTTTCGACCTTGTCACTCCTTGGAACTACTTTAGAGCGCAGTCGCTTAGTAATTTTGAGCTTTATCGGGATTTCGGTCAGCCCAGTCAGACCCATACGCCTTCTCTCCAGCCCTTCGAGTCTCTCGCTCGACGAGCGCGGCCGCACGCCTAGCATCTTCGAGCTTGGTCAACGCTTGTTGGTATTGCTCCTCTTGAGGATTGCGTCCAAATACAAGCCGCCTCAAGCTAGCTCCCAGCGTTTCGCTGACCATCACCTTTAGCTGTTGAACCTCAACCTCTATCTTCTGGACCTGCGCCCTAGCACCTTGCACCGCAGCTGAACGAGCCACACTTTCATCGCCCGCCTTTGACTTGTGAACCTGATACCAGTGCTGTCCGTTCGACTTGCTTGACTTTTTCGCCATTGTTACCCTCCGTCACAGCATCCAGTATGCTCCCTTAAAGCGATCCAGATGCAGAGTGGAGCGGCAGAGGCCTCGGGCGCCCTGCTGCTAGTTCGCTACCCCCTTCACCTTCTCCGCCGTTCGGTACGCACCCAGGCCGAGCATCCCGAACAGCAGCGGCATCATCGTCCCAAGGTCCATCTGCGGAAACTTGACCGGGTGCCCCACCAAAGCAGACGGAATTGTCAAGTTAACAAAAACAAGCCAAGATCGTTAGGATTCGATCTTCGAGATCATCTGACAGCAGCGTGAGTCACAGCAGCCCATGTGACTAGGCTTCTTCTAAGCAGTTCCCGATGATTTGCTGCTGAGACTGTGTGACGTGATAGCGCAAACAAGTTCCCGATCTCGCTGAATATGGATAAAAATCGCTGCGCTTGGCCTGCTGACTTGAATCGTCGCATTCGGCACT
>SYOC01000288.1 GCA_005804965.1 Pseudomonadota bacterium | reverse complement strand
TTCTCGTTGCAGGTGCTGCAGAAACGCTGCGACGAGCTGTTCGGCGTCGCAGCGGCTACCGAGTGCTTTGGTGATGAAGGGCAAGGCAATGTCCAGCTTGAGCTTCCATAATTCGTAGTCATGCGCATCAATCGCCCCGGCAATGAGATGATACGGTTCGATACGCACGCTCAGGTCTCTCAGCCCGGCGCTCCAGGCTAAGGAATAGAGCTTACGCCCGACGAACGGGTCAAAGCCGGTATTGCTCAATCGCCGCAGAACACGCCCACTCCCGCCGGACATCTGTTCGTCGCAGGGAAAGTGCCACAAGAGTTGTCCGTCGAGGTCTTGCAAGAGGACGGAGCCACCGGGACGGCACACCCGTACCATCTCGCTCACAGCTTCGGCACGGGTCGGCAGATACTCTAGGAGAAAGCGACAATACACTAAATCGAACTGTCCCTCGCCGAACGGCATGTTCGTGGCACTGCCATGGCAAATGGCCACATTGGGAACATCTGCGTTCTGTCGAGTCGCCCGCGCAACTCGGTCAGGACTGATATCTAAGCCAGTCACCTGCGCCTCTGGGTAGCGGCAGGCCAAGGCGCGGGCAATCACCCCAGGGCCACACCCAACATCCAGCACGTCCCGCACCCCACTGAGGTTGGTAGTGGGCAAATAACTGCTCACCCAAGACTCGGGCACGACTTTCGTAGCCAAGCGTTCGGCTTCTCGGGTATCCTCCATGAAATACATCACTCTTCCCTCCTTATCCCTACGTTCAACTCGCTGCCTGCGCAGATGCCTGCTGAGGCACGAGAGAGAGCGGTCGTGCATCATGCTGGCTTCCTAAAGCTCGTCGCTGGGAGAAAGCGTCGATGCGCGCATACACCCCCTCTATGTGCCGATACATTGCCTCGTAGCCAGCTTGGAGCCAAATGCTTTGGGTGTATTCCCGAAGCCAGTGCGCTCCATCTTGGATTAACAATGCCCCTGCCCGCTCGTCGGTCACCACCGGGATAAACCCGGGACGAAAGTCCTCATATGCGCTAATCGCAGCATGCATGAGGGCATGAGTTACAGCTTGAGCTTCGGCCTCTGTCAGTCCGGGCCGGAGAAGAAGATCGCAGCGATTCTCTAGAAAGCTGAAGTTCAATCCCAAAGGACCACGATAGGCCAACACCGCCCCTGCCGCCTGTTCGCGTCCCGGCGTGAAGGCCAGCCACACGCTCCGGGTGCGGCGGAGCCCTACCCGACGGTACAGCCCATCAACCGCTTCTAGCTCCAGATCGCCATCGAGAATCTGTTCGCTTTCTGCGTAGACCTCACCGCGTGTCAAGCGAACGAGATCGAGCAGGGCTTCGGAGCGACCGCGTCGACAGGAGACAAGGCGCACGCTCTCGTCATCACGGATTTTCGTCAAAGGCACAGCCAAATATTGGTACGTTGGTGAAGCCGCATGCGCGGTCCCAAGCGCTTGGGGTAAGGCACCGAAGAGCCGCTGGGCAAACCGGTTGTTGGGCGAGAACCAACACTGGTGGCTCGAATCCATACCATCGCGAATCCGCCCGGCTTGCGCGGCTAAGAGGACAGCGCGTGAGCCACTGGGACCTCCGGTAGAGACGGTGTGCTGGGTGTGCCACCCCGTATTGGTGCTCCGCCACGAGGAAACAGTCGCCCATGCTCCAGTGCGAGGTGCATCGTAGGTCAACGTCCATAGCAGGAGTTCGCCACCACGCAGCATGCGCCGCCAGTTTTCCTCAATCTCGGAGAAATAGGGCAACAGGCGGTTACGCTTTTCAGGATAGAGAAATCCCCCGGATTCGTAGAGCTGAAAGAGCCACCGCACCTCCAGGTGATTAACGCGACAGCCGTAGGCCTCGTAGTTGCCATACGGCGAGGCCATTATAGTGCCAGAATGGTTGAGAGTCGGATTCGCCATCATGGTTTCCCCTCCGTAACAGGTATGGGTCTCTCGTCTTACCTGTTTATATTTCGTGTGCTTCCACTAAAGAGGCGTGAAAAAAGAAGGCACACTTGTGCCTTGAGCAAAAACAGGGAAAGGCGTGAGGAGACTGTCCGACGATCAATCGCTCAGTCTCGCGGTCTTAAAAGGCAGAGTGGGAAGATTCGATAGGCCCTAGAAACTCTACGACTAGGCACCGAGGTCCCAAGTGAGCGGGCGGGTAGGATCAGGCATGTAGGAACACACCTTGCCGGTTTTTATACTCACCAGCAGATGGCGGCCTAGAGGGGGAAGATGTTCGGCAATCTTGCGGAGCGCGGCCTTGATGGCTTTGGTGACGCTCAAACGAGCGAGTTCTTCGACATCAGCGTCGCGGCGGTCGCGACCAGAAAGTCCTTGCGCAGCGCGGAGTTCTTCGGTGAGGAACTCAAACTCTTCGCGGATTTTTTCGAGACGCCCACGGTCATTGAGGGCTTCGGCCTCGGCTTCCTCTTCTCGCAGTTCTATCAGGCGGCGCTTGTACGCTGCCCGTGCCTGTGGATCGAGACGCTCACCAGCATTCCCCAGTCCGCGAATTTCGAGCCCGTCGGCCACCGCCTCAGCCACGGAGAGACCGCCGTGAGGCATACCGCCGCTGCTCAACGGCTTTTTTCCTACATCCGCTAATTGCAAGGCGGGAAATTCTTGCTGCGGAAAGCGCAACAAATGGGCAATAAGAGCGAGACCTTTGGCATCTTTAAGACGACAGTGTTCTCCTTGATACATAAGCTGCCAAAATTCACCCTCGCGCCGGAACACCGAGTCGGATTTTTGCTGCTTGATCTGCAGGCGTTGCGGCTCTTGGCGCGGAACAGGCATCGCGCGACGTGCGGGATTGAGCACAACTACCCGTTCGCTTACGTCGGGCTTCCCATGAAGCGACTCCTGAAGCCGCCTCACGGTTTGTGGCGTCAGCAGTAAGGCTTCGGCGATGTCCGGCACCGTTTGCTGACGTGCCATGAGACGAGCAATCTCACGCTCGCGTTCAGTCAATTGTCCCGCCACAGCCACAGAACTCGCCAATCGCGAAGACACCGGCGTTCCTAAAGTCGCCGCCGCCTGCATTGCCCAGTCTGTAAAAGGCACCATCCCCAGTTCTATGCAGATACGATGCCCTTGTTTCAACAGCTCACTCGCATCCTGTCGGTCGCTCCGCCGTCCGCGTTGCATCAGCATCCAAGCGTGATCGAGCAAAGAGCGGGCAAATTCAGGACGGGCACCAGCCTGTTTCGCAGCGTGCCGCGCTGCCGTAAAGTGCGCGTCCGCTATTTCCCATCGTTCATGTAAGGTGGCGACGACCCCAAGGACACGTGGCACCAGGAACCCCCAACCACGGGTAAAGAGCACGTGGCGCTCCATAGCAAACGCAAGCGCCTCTTCGTATTGGGCAGCCAATTCTGGTCGTTCGATCAAGCGAGCAATTTCTACGAAACTGCAGTAACGCGACAAAGCATCAATATCGATGGAGCCTGGTTGCACGGGTCGCGGGAAGTTGACATCGAGTTGGGCTTCCACTTCTCCGGTTTTCCCCGAGTAAGCCCACAGCAATCGATGGTAGACACGTGCTCCAGCATGAAAGAGCGGACCAGGATCGGCAAAGACACGCCCCGGCTCAGTCAATAGCACAAGGGCATCTTCGGCTTCTTCCCACGCCCCTCGGAGCAAACGCGCCATCGCCAAGCTTTGCAACGCGAGAGACCCGCCCCACGGATACCGAGAACGGCGCACCATCACCATAGTTTCTTGCGCGACCCGCTCAACGACCCCGAATTCTCCTCGCGCTAGTGCAATCGCAGCCAACGAACCGAGCGTTAAACCATATCCGCCCCAGTCATGAGTCTGCTCTATTAAGGCGGCGGCTTCACGAGCCTCAGCCTCCGCTTCGTCGAAACGTCCTAGCGTTACAAGCAGCGCCGGAGCACGTTGCAAAGACCAGCCTTGACGCCAGGGGTCTCCCGCCCTTCGTGCGGCAATCAGACTGCGTCGCCAATTGTCCAATGCCTCTTGTACCTGTACGCGCTGAGTTTGGGTGAGCGCCAAAGCGATATAAGCTTCCGCGCACAAGGCTTCGTCTTGCGTCTGGCGGCCCAGGTCAAGCGCGGTTTGCGCAGCGGCTTCTGCGTTCTCAACCTGACGTGCGTGCCAATAGGCTTGAGAAATTTTGGCCCACAGTTGGCCACGCAAGCTGGGTTCCTCCTCTCCCAATGCAGCGATGGTCGCGATTGACGGTTGGACATCGATCAAAGTGCCGAAAGGAACTGCTGCCAGCGTGAAGCGAGCACCAACATATTCTTTCAACGCTAACGCCAACCCGCGCAAATCGTTCGCCTGTTGGTAGGCGGCCACTGCACTATCGTAATGATCGAGGCAAGGCTGCACATCCATATTCCGATAGTGAGCATAGCCGGCAAGATAGTGGAGTTCGCCTTGGAGTTGCAGAGAGAGATTCCCAGCACGTTGAGCGGCCGCCAACGCAGTTTCATAATACGAGGCAGCTTGCCCCCAATCCGCAGCGGCAAAGGCACGCTCTCCAGCCCGACGTGCATAGTCAGCGACTTGAGTGGCCTCGGCCACTGGTCCGGCTTGGATCAAATGATGAGCGATTTCTTCGATATGTGCGGCAAGCTGGGGTGCATACATCTGCTCTAGTTCACGCGCGATGAGCCTGTGGCGGCGCTGTCGCAATAAGACGCCTTGTTCCTGGTACAGCACCTGCCGAACTAATGGATGGACGAAACGAAAGACCGGTCCATCATTCATGAGCACCCGCTGGCGTATTCCGTCCTGCAACAGCTCCAGCAACGCTAGCTCATCTCGACGCGCTATGATGGCCAGCGTCTCTAACGCAAAGCTCTCGCCCAGCAAGGACGCGAGGACACATACCTCTCGGCAATCCTCGTTCAACCCCTTGAGCCGGTTGGCGATGGAGACGGTGATTTGGGTGGGCAATTGCGGCGTAGCAGGAAGAGTGGCACCGTCAAACTGCTGGACAATTTCCTGCACAAACAGCGGGTTCCCACGCGCTGTCACATTCACCGTCCACACAAACTGGTAAGAAAAGTCTCGTTTGCCAAGACTGCGCACCAAATCGTTCACTTCCAGCTCGCTGAGCCCAGCCAAGCTCAGCGACTGGCACACGGCTTCACGCTGAAAGCGATCAACTGTCCGTGCCAATCGCTCTTCCGGTTCCACCGGGCGATGTGCACCAATAATCACCAGAGGCACGGGATTTTGCCCGGCAGCATCGGCCAGCGTAAACACGAGATGGCTGAGCAGATCGAGCGACGGTTGGTCGGCCCAGTGCAAGTCATCAATCGCCACGACCAACGGATAGCCTTGCACGAGTTGCATGACGGCACGCGAGACGGCAAGAAACAGGCGGCGCTTTTCTTCGTCCGCGCGCTCGGAGGAAACGATGCCAAGAGCGGCGACAGGAGTCACAGGAGAGAACAACAAGCGTCGGATAGTGGCAAGGTCTTCATC
>SYOC01000027.1 GCA_005804965.1 Pseudomonadota bacterium | reverse complement strand
CCCACCGGGCCGCAAGCCGATCATGACGCGCATCTTTCACGAAGGCGAGCGACAGAAAGCCTACCAAGCGGTGAAAGAGCAGCTTGATAAAGGCCATCAGGCGTACATCGTCTATCCGCTTGTGGAGGAATCCGACAAGTCCGATCTCAAGGCGGCTACGAGCATGGCCGATAAATTGGCGCGTGAGGATTTCAAAGGATACTCCGTTGGGCTTATGCATGGACGCATGAAGGGTGAGGAAAAAGATGAGGTCATGCGTCGCTTTAAAGCTGGTGAGCATCATTTACTCGTCTCTACGACAGTGATTGAAGTTGGCATTGATGTTCCCAACGCCACAGTGATGTTCATCGAACATGCCGAGCGCTTCGGCCTTTCGCAGTTGCATCAGTTGCGTGGTCGGGTAGGGCGTGGGCAAGCGAACTCGTTTTGTTTCTTGCTCGCGCAATATACGCCGGCAGACGAATCGATTCGCCGGTTACGCGTGATGACTGAGACCAACGACGGCTTCAAGATTGCCGAGGCGGATCTGACGTTTCGCGGGCCGGGCGAATTTCTTGGCACCCGTCAATCCGGCATGCCCGACTTTCGTGTCGCCAACATCGTGCGCGACAGCCGCATCCTAGAAATTGCCCGCGAAGAAGCCGAGCGCTGGCTAGCGCAAGATCCGGACTTGCTCGCCCCTACCTCCCGTCGCTTCCGCGCCATTCTCGAAGATCGTTGGGCCGGGCGGCTAGAGCTGGCGCGGGTGGGGTAATAGGTCACGGGTAGCGGTTAGGTTGCCGACGGAAACGTCTTGCAGAGATCGTCCCACTTACTTACGCGCTCGTCCTCCTTGATCCTCCTGAAATTCACGGACTCTTCATCTTCCCGTAGTGGCGCACTGTGGCTGACTCTGGTATGCCCCTGCTGATGACAATGATGAGGATTGTATGTTCATTTCGTTGATGGTGCGGAATGGCGAGGAGAAGATGAGGTGGGAGTAGATGCGTAGTGCTTTGCGTGAATGGCGGTTCTGGCAAGTTGGCGTGCTGCTGCTCGTATTGGGCATGGTTGCCGCCCCAAGCTGCTGGTCATTTTCCGTGGAGCCTTCTCGTCCGCGGCTCTACTTCACCGCCGCCGACCTGCCTATGCTGCGGCAGCGCCTGAGCACGACCCACACTGTCGAATGGCACACGCTGGTGTCGTGGACGCAGCCGGAAAAAGACGATTTTGTGGAGCAAGCTGGCGAGAATGTTAGTGACACGCACCACTACATCGAACGCAATGCTTTTCTGTATTTGATGCTGGCGGAGTCCGAGCCTGAGCTTGCGGATCAACACGCACAAACCGCCGAGAACTGGTTGCTTCAGCTCGCAACTGTCGATTTACCAGATGGCCCGAACGACGCCTTCGAGTATTTGTGGGCGCTGGCTATCGGCTATGACTGGCTCTACAACTGGCCGGGATTTACCGAGGCAGAAAAGCAACAAGTCCGCGATCAATTGGTTGTCCGCACCGACTATCATGTGGCGCACACCGACCTCGAAGGTGTCTTTCCGAGCATTCCAGACACGATCGATCCCGACCCGGACTCGAATAACGCGAAAAGCATCTACGATAACCAAGCCTCGGAAAATAACCTCGGCAATGTGTTTCCCGGTTTGGCGCTGTGGGAACCGGATGACAAGTATGGCGTCAACGTCAAGGCGCAAAAGTATCTGGATGCAGTCTCACTTCGCTTTCCAGAGATCTATGCGGCCACGAAGACCCATGCTGCCAACGGCGGTTATTGGGAAGGACAAGGCTATGTCGGTGCACGGCTGCAAGGCGAGGTCTATTTTGCCTATGTCTGGAAAGTGGCCACCGGCGAGGACTTGTTTACTGGGAACCCACACCTCCAGAATGCGGTCTATTATTGGATCTACGGCTTGCGGCCTGATGGCGTCGCGAGCCGCGAGGGAGATCAAACCTGCCGACCGATTGGTTGTGATCGTAACCGCTTCATCGCCGCGATTCTCGCGGATCGCTATCAGGACGGTTATGCGCAGTGGTACGTCCAGTTTACCCGTACCATTGTGAACAACATGACGCTTGTCCACTCCGATCTTCCTTTCGATTGGCAAGATATTGTTTTCTACAATGCTACGCTGCCGGCGGCGGACATTGCCACCTTGCCTCTCTATCGCCATTTTCAGTTTGGGCACCTCGTCTTGCGCACGGGGTGGAATATCCGAACGCTGCCCACTGACCCTGTGCCTGATGATACCTATCTGACGTTCTCGCTGCACGATTGGATCAGCGGCCACACTCACCTCGATGGCAACAGCTTCACTGTGTTTCGCGGCGGACCGCTGGCAATTGATAGTGGACGCTATCGCGGCACCAGCATCAACCGAGCGCATGAACGCAACTATGCCCTCCGCACTATTGCTCATAACACCATCACCGTACACCGACCGGGAGAAGACTTTGGCTTGAGTGCAACCAATCCCGACGTTCCTTTCTCCAACGACGGTGGGCAAGAGTTCTTATGGCGTGAAGCGAAAGCCCCGAGCGAGCCTTTGTATGTCGCGGACCTTGCCGACGGCACCCGCTTCGACACTGGAACTGTGGAAACCTTCACAGTAGGAGCAGACTACTATTACCTCAAAGGCAACGCGACGGACGCTTATCACTCGACTGGATTCAATGCCCCGGACGATGGCCTCGTTCCCGGCCATGACCCCGATGAAGCCAAGATTGAGCACTTCACGCGCGAACTGCTTATCTTGCCGCAGGAATCGAATCCGCTCGTCGTTATGTTCGACCGCGTCTCGGCACTGAACGCTGGGTGGACGAAGAAGTGGCTGCTCCACTCTATTACCGAGCCGGTTGTCTCCGGAGCGCTGAAGAGTGTGGAAGTCGTGGACCACATTAGCAATTACGATGGGCCTCTGATTACCATCGACAATGGCGGAAAACTTTTTTCCCAAACCGTGCTGCCCACGTTGGCGACGTTACGCAAAGTCGGCGGCACCGGCTACGATTCCTGGGTGGACGATGACGGCACCGGGCTGAAAGGCAAGAACTACCCGGTGGGAGACAAAGTCGGGCAAACCGATGGAGAAAACGGCGCGTGGCGCGTAGAGGTTATACCGACAACCGCTGCCCGAGACGATATATTTTTGCACGTTTTGACGATTGGCAATGCCGCGACAGTGGGAGTGACGGCAGCACAGCCGGTCGATGGGGACCGTATGGCTGGGGCGAAGATCGGCGAGCGTGTGGTGTTGTTTCGCAAAGAAGAGGGGCTCTTCGACGAGGGGTCGTACATTGTTCCCGACACAACAGCAACCGTGAGCCATCTCCTGACCGGGTTCGTCCCCGGGAAATATCATGTCGTCCACAACAGCGTGCAGATGGTGACGGGTCCTTTTCTGACCGATGAGCATGGGACGCTCCGTTTCGACTCATCCGGTGGAGGTACGTTCTCGGTGCTTCCTGCGTATCAATTAACCGCGCTCTCGCCGTTGCATATTTGGGTGGGACTGAAAAGCAAAAAGGACCTAGGTGCGCGTTTTGATCTGCGAGCTGAAATCTACCGGGACGATGCTGTATTCGCGACAGGTGAGGTGCGCTGTGTGACTGGTTTGGTGCGGGAGGCGAACCAAGCCATGAAGATTGAAGTTCCCTTTGGTCCTTTGTCGAACGATCTGCTTGACGCCGAGGATCATTTTTCCGTGCGGGTGTTCGCTCGCATTGGTACGACGCCTGGGGGCGGGAAATGCGGTGGGACGGCGAGTCTAGACAAAGCTGTAGGGCTTACGCTGTACTATGACAGTACCAAGCGCCCAGCGAAGATCGATGCCACGCTTGTGCCGGAGCCGCCAGCTTCCTATTACCTCCGCTACGGCAAGCCACTGTTTCTGAGCGGAACACCGCCGACGAGGATCGCCGCTAAGCGTCGTAACTCTTCGATAGTGAATTTCTCGCAAGGGAATCCGTGGAAGACCGTTGGCTCGTGGAGTGTGGATACCGCTGCGTTGAGGACATCGCCGTAACGCAGCGGTTGGAGAGGCCAGCGTCAATTCAGCATCGTTGACACTACCATTATTTTGTAAGCCGGGTCATGACCCAGCCGACCCTGCGGCATGCCTACCGTTTGCGTAATCGTATCCGTCCCGGCTCGACGATGAGCAAGTTACCGGAGAGATCCTCTGTGTGCCGCAATCCAATATCGCGTACATCTTCGGCATCTAAGCCTGCAGCCTGTAACAACGATTTCAGCGAGCGGGGAAGATCTTCGTCAATCAGAAAGTTTGCCATTATGATGGTAGCGCTTGCACCTGTTCATCGGCAACCAGACGGGCGGCATACGTGAGAGACGCGAAAACGTCCTCGGGCACGAGAGCGTATTCTGTACAGATCTCAGCCACAGCCATACCGCCAGCAATTTTCCCGACCACCAGCTCAACGGGCACTCGGGTGCCAGCAATAACCGGCTTCCCGAATCTGATCTGTTCATCGACCGTAATGCGTGGGGCAATCTGTGTCGTCATGGAGTTTGTCTCCTCTTACTGTTTGCTTGTCTCGGCTAGCCTACGAATTCAGAACTTGCAACGTCTCTCGCACTTTGGCGGCAACATCATCTGCTAACACGAGGTCGCTAATCATGGCGACGGCGTTGGCACCGGCGGCTAGGGCTGATGGTGCGCGTTCCGTGGAAATGCCGCCAATGGCAACGATAGGAAGTGTGACCAGTCGGCGAACCTCACGCAACTGATCGAGTCCGCGGGCGCTATACCCAGTTGCCTTTGTCACGGTGCCGAAAAGCGGCCCGAAGCCAATATAATCGGCACCTTCGCGCTCGGCCTCCCTTGCTTGCTCTGGGTCATGGGTCGAGACGCCGATGATTTTCTTGGGTCCGAGCACGTGACGGGCTGCCGCCAGCGGGAGGTCTTCCTGGCCAACGTGTACGCCGTCGGCATCGACCGCGAGGGCAATGTCTGCCCGGTCGTTGACGATAAGCAAGCAGCCGTAGCGTTGACAGATCGTCTGGACCTCACGGGCAATGACGAGGAACTCTCGTGAGGAAATATCTTTTGCACGGAGCTGGAGGAGTTTTGCGCCGCCAGCGCAGAGTTTCCCGGCGAGATCTACGAATGATAACTCCGCACGACCTAACGTGTCGGCAATGGCGTACAGTGGAGAAGGGAAAGTGAATGGCATAACGAGTAATGAGTGATGAGTGATGAGTAATCGGTGGGGAAGAGAGAGAAGGTCCTGCCTTCGCCCCCTGCTGCCTAATGCCTGTTCCCCGTTCCCTGTTCCCCGTCCCCTTTTTTCATATCGATCCTCAGATCCGTAATTTTCTTACGTAGGGTATTGCGGTTAATGCCGAGGAGTTCAGCGGCTTTGAGTTGGTTGCCTGCGGTGTATTCCAAGGTCAGCTCGATAAGCGGCTTTTCCACTTGGCTGATGACGATGTCATAGAGATCACAAGGCTCTAGTACCGAGGTGTGTTGGAAGTAGGCGCGGAGCTTGCGGCGTACGACTTCCTCGAATGACAGCTCGACAAGATTTTCTGGCAGGACCGGCTCTGCTGCTGCCAGCGAAAGGTCGGCAACGGTGAGCATACGTCCAGGTGCTAACACCGCCGCTCGTAGGATCGTGTTTTCCAACTCGCGCACATTGCCCGGCCAAGGATATTGGACGAGGAGTGCCATAGCGTCGGCAGAAATGCCAGAGACCGAGGTGTCCATCTCACGGTTGACCTTCTCGATGAAGTACGACACCAGCTCGGGGATATCTTCACGCCGCTGACGCAGTGGCGGCAGGGCGAGGGGAATCACGCGGAGGCGAAAATACAAATCTTCACGAAACCGTTGCTCTTTGACGGCCAGGGCAAGGTCCTGATTCGTGGCGGCGATGACGCGCACCTCGGTCTTAATCAGTTCGCGTCCACCCACGCGGGTAAACTCGCGTTCTTGCAAGACGCGCAGGAGCTTGGCCTGTAAGGCCAACGGCATATCGCCGATTTCATCGAGGAAAAGCGTGCCTTTGGCGGCTTGCTCAAATTTGCCGATCCGCCGTTCGACCGCGCCAGTGAACGCGCCCCGCTCGTGGCCAAAAAATTCACTCTCCAGTAGCTCGGCAGGAATCGCTGAACAGTTGACTCCGACGAACGGCGCACGCCATCGAGAAGAGTAATGATGCAGGATCCGTGCGATTAACTCTTTGCCTGTGCCGCTTTCCCCTTGGATCAAAATTGTGGCGTCGCTTTTGACTACGCGACCGATGGTCTTGTAGAGAGCTTGCATGGCCGGGCCATGGCCCACGATTTGCCCTTGTTGCCCGGGGGCGGCAAGCGGAGGTGCCGAATCTGTTCTCAGCCGATGAGCTTCCAAGGCACGTGCAGCCAGAGCTTTCACTTCTTCGAGGTCAAATGGTTTCGTTAGATAGTCGAACGCTCCGCGTTTCATAGCTTCGACGGCATTGGCCATCGTTGTTTGCCCGGTCATGATAACGATGTGCGTTGACAATTGGGCGTCTTGCGCACGCAGGAGCAAATCCAACCCGCTGGGTTCCGGCATGCGAATATCGAAAAACGCGAGATCAAAGGGTTGCGCTGAGGAGCCTTCTTGCAAACAGGCCCAGGCTTTCGCACCACTGTCTACGGTTTCGACGGTATACCCTTCTTCGCTCAACGTATCGGCCAAGACGCGACGGATCAGTTCTTCATCATCGGCAATGAGAATGGAGCCTTGCTTCATAGCCTCACACTGTAGCGACGGGGAGATAGACGTGAAATACCGTGCCCACGCCGGGGTTGCTCTCGACGCGGATGGTGCCGCCATGCTGGGCGACGATTTTTTGGCTGATGGCAAGCCCCAAGCCTGTGCCCTTGGTCTTGGTCGTGAAAAACGGGGTAAATAAGCGAGCAAGCTGTTCCGGGGCAATGCCTGAGCCGTTGTCGGTAAAGTCGATCGCCAACACTCGCCCGCGCCGTGCGGTGCCAGACGGTTTCTGCGCTTCGGAACGGAGCACGTGGAAGTTGGTGGCCATGCGCGTGGCAATCGTCAGTTCTCCGCCGCGACGGCCGGCAATAGCTTGGAGGGCATTTTTGATGAGGTTACGGAACACTTGCCCCAACTGCGCCTCATCTCCTTCGACATCCGGCAGGCTGGGGTCGAAGCGCGTTTGCACCCGCTGGTGTGGCGAGAGAGTTTCCCGTTCCAACAGTAGCACTTCGGTCAGCACTTTATGAATATTGACCGGTTGAGACTCTAGTGGCGGAGAGGAGGAGAGTGTCAGCACTTGCTCAAGCAAGCCACTGAGCCGATCAACTTCTCGCATCATGACTGTGGCATATTCAGCACTGGAAGAATCATGGCGCAGGCGGCCTTGGAGGAGTTGGGCAGCGCCACGAATGCCTGCCAGCGGATTTTTAATCTCGTGGGCTAAGCCGGCTGCGACGACACCGAGATGGGCGAGGCGGTCTTCCCGTTGCGCGGCTTCTGCCAATTCGCGCTGATAGCTGAGATCATGGAGGACAAGAACGAGCCCTAATGAAGTGCCGTTATTGCTGGAGATCGGGGAACAGGTCAGCCGGACCGGTGTTGAGTGTGCCATGCGTCCACGCAATTCTCCCTCTCCCGCCGTGCGGCTGTTGTCCGCCGCCGTTGTGCGTTGGATGATGTCCACGATCCACGGATTGGCGGAGAACAGCTCCAGATACGAACGCCCATGCAGTTGGGCATGCGACAAGCCAGTGAGCTGTTCCGCCGTCTGATTGGCATAGACGATGGCGTCTGTTTCAGCGATGACAAAAATGCCTTCTTCAAGGCTCTCCAGAATGTAATCCCACGAGTCAGCAGGGAACCGTGCCGGCGGGCTGATCGAGGGAGAAGATTTTTTTGTGCGGAGTGCCACTAGAGTCCCTTCTCAGACTCGATTTTTGCTGTCAAGGCGGGGAGGGTGTACCAGCAAGTAATTTGCCTGGGGTTGCCTACCTTGAAGGAGGACGGCTATGGTGTCGCCCATGCGGTTCCCCGAGTCATTATGTCGTCACGCTGCCGAGGCGTTAGTCTCTACACTTGCGGACAAAGGGCTTGTCCGGCTTCGTGGAGACAAAAAGGGAGTCGCCGATAAAATCGTCGCCGCGTTCCTGCTGAACTTTCGCCAAGAAGAAGAATTAGAGAAAGAAGCGGAACGGCTGGCGGATGAACATCTTAAGAAGGCTCCCGGCGTCGATCGCCATCGCGTGACGCAAATGATCAAGCAGCGATTGGCTGAAGAACGCCGGATCGTCTTATAAACAGCCTGCGCTCCCCCTTACTTTTCCCCTAATAGCATGAGGTACGACATCTGTGAGCCGTCTGTCCGATAATCGCATCGCTGCTCTTGCTCGTAGTGTCCTACGGGTGATCGCCGCCGAAGGCGACGTGTTGAGCGAGCGAGCTGCATTGGCCGAAGCCAAGCGTATCTTGGCGGAGCACTTTCAGCGCGAGGATAAGATCGACGAGCTGGTGCGTCGGAAGATCGCCTCGCTCTCGCGTGCAGTGCCGCAAGGCAGTCCAGAATGGGAGATTCTCTATCGGCGCTACTTTGAGGAAGAAATGCGCAAGCGAAAATTCTGAATGTTTTCCCTTGACATACCCATGGGAGTGATTAACTTGCCCCCCATTCGCGCTGCGCTGGACACGGCAGCAACCATCTAATCTCAAACGTCGGTAAAAATTGATAAAAACACATCTCTGTGGAGAAAGGAGAGAGGCATGAAGATTCGACCCCTACAGGATCGGATTATTGTGAAAAGGATAGCCGAAGAAGAAAAAACTAAAGGTGGTATCATCATCCCCGATACTGCCAAAGAGAAACCGCAAGAAGGCAAGGTCATTGCCGTTGGTAAGGGGAAGGTTTCCGACGACGGAAAAGTCACGCCTCTCGACGTCAAGGCTGGCGACCGAGTGTTGTTCGGCAAATACGCCGGCACGGAAATTAAGCTCGATGGTGAAGAGCACCTGATTATGCGGGAAGACGACATCCTCGGGGTCCTCGAGGGCTAACCGCGAAGGAGACGTGAGGAGGAAACCATATG
>SYOC01000287.1 GCA_005804965.1 Pseudomonadota bacterium | reverse complement strand
CGCGTCGCCATTGCCCGTGCGCTGGTCAACGACCCGATGGTGCTGCTGGCGGACGAGCCCACCGGCACCCTCGATAGCGTAACGAGTGCAGAGATCATGGAGTTTTTTAGCGATCTTAACCGCCGCGGCATCACGATCCTGCTAGTCACGCACGAGCCGGATATTGCCGCGTATGCGCATCGTCGTATTATTTTTCGCGACGGGCTGGTGATTGCTGATGAGGCGACGGCGAGGAAACTTGGGTAGAAGGTAGAAGGAGTACGCCTCGCTTGCACCGCAGCGCTCCCTTCTGCCACAATGCTGCCATCTTCATGGTCGAGAGGGCGGTCAACGATGGTGGCAGCTTCGGCAATTTCTACGCAAGGATTGCGTCATGTGGCGCTGAATGTGGCGGACGTCGATATTTCGGTCGAGTTCTATACGTCGCTGTTCGGTATGCAGGTGGTCTGGCGGCCCGACTCCGAGAACGCCTACCTGTCCTCTGGCTGCGATAATCTGGCCTTGCACAAAGCAGCAACAGACAACGGCTCTGCTGGACAACGACTTGACCATCTCGGATTCATTGTGACGGAACCTGACGGCGTGGACCGTGCGGCAGAAACTCTGGTCGCACGGAACATTCCTTTGCTCAAAGCACCGCGCACGCATCGTGACGGGAGCCGCTCATTGTACTTTGCTGATCCCGACGGCAACGTCATCCAAGTGTTGTACGAACCGACACTCAGCGCTCAGCGGTTGAGTTGAGCATGACTACCGACGCACGGCGCATCACTCCATTGCGCTATGCTGCGGCTTGGGCTGTGCATGCCTATACCGCGTCTGGGACGATTGCCGGGTTTCTCGCGCTGCAAGCCAGCTTTGCCCGCCAGCCGCGCACAGCGTTTCTGTGGATGCTGATTGCTGTAGTGATTGATGCGACAGACGGTACCTTGGCGCGTGCAGTTGAGGTCAAACGTGTCCTCCCCTGGTTTGATGGCGCGAAGTTGGACGACATCGTCGATTACTTCACGTTCGTCATCGTGCCGGTTGCCTTCCTTGTACAATTAGAGCTGGTGCCGGCTACGGCTCCGCTGTTTTTTGCCGCGTTGCCGTTGTTGGCGAGTGGCTATGGGTTCTGTCAGGCAGCGGCGAAGACGTCAGATCATTTTTTCACCGGGTTCCCGTCGTATTGGAACATTCTGGCGTTTTATCTGTATGTGGGAGGTTTACCGACGTGGGCCAATGGCCTCTTGATCGTGGTGCTATCGGTCTGTGTCTTTATTCCTATTCGTTACATTTATCCGACGCGCACGATCCCGTTTCGGCGCATGACCAATGTCCTCGGCGTAGTGTGGATTGGGGTGTTACTCGTGTTGCTCGCGCAGTTACCCACGCCGTCGGGATGGTTTGTCCTATTCTCTCTTTACTATCCGGTGTATTACACCGTGCTGTCATTCTACTTGCATGCGCAGGCGACCCGCCAAGAGCGGACCGTTCCCGCGTAGCACCGACGCGACGCCTGTGATAGGGGAAAGGGCATGCCAATTTACGAGTATCGCTGTCAGGAATGTGGTAAGGACCAAAGCGTGCTGTTTCTTTCGCAGCGTGAAGCACAGTCGCGTCCGCGCTGCAAACATTGCGGCATGCGCCGCCTGAAGCGACTCCTCTCGCGGTTCGCACATCATCAAACGGAAGCTGCGCGCCTGCAAGATTTTAACACTGGCAGCGCTCGTGATGAGTCGTTCTACAAAGATTCGCGCAATGTCGGACTGTGGGCGAAGAAACGCGCCAAGGAAATGGGCGTCGATCTCGGCTCGCAGTTTGAGGAAACGGTCGAAAAAGCGCGCAGTGGAAAGATTCTTGATGAACTGTAAGCGCTTCCGTTTGGTTCGCACTGGACTCATCGTATGATTCGGACAACTGGACAATTTCTCTGGCGCGCGTGTCGCATCGTCTGCGGCTTTCTTCTTCTCGGGGCGGGATTAGTCCTCAGTTTGCCCGGCATTCCCGGTCCCGGGATCGTGTTAGTCGTGCTGAGCTTCGGTATCCTCAGCCGCGACTTTCATTGGGCAAAGCGAGCCCAGGAGTATGTACACCGCAAATGGCACGAGCTGCGCAATCGCCAGCAACCACCGGCTACTCCAACTACTCCAAAGGAGACTGACAATGGATGAAAAAGATCGCCTCGGCACCAAACTCCGAGACAAAGAAAAAGCAGAGGAAGATCGTTATTTCGCACAGCGCGACAAAGAGCTGCTGGAAAAGATGAAGCAGCAACAGGCCAGCGACCAGGAAGCGGCGTTACAACAGCAGGCGCTCATGCGCTGCCCCAAG
Source organism: Pseudomonadota bacterium (assembly GCA_005804965.1). Classification (GTDB taxonomy): domain Bacteria; phylum Desulfobacterota; class Binatia; order Bin18; family Bin18; genus SYOC01. The sequence goes on along the minus strand of SYOC01000287.1, from coordinate 10,605 downwards.
TGTGGGACACAATTGAACACGGTTGTGCACAATGAAGTGACGGTGGAAGAATGCCCCTCCTGCCAAGGGATGTGGCTGGATCGGGGAGAACTCGAGACGCTGGCGCAGCGAGAGAATGAGGGTTGGCTTGGACGCTTTGTCCGTCGCGGCGTACTCCGTCAAAGTTGAGGTGCGCGATGATTAAGCTGTATGACTTTCCCATGTCTCCCCGCGCACGCAAGGTGCGCATCGTCTTGGCCGAGAAGGGACTCCAACACGAAAAGGTGACGGTCGATATCACCAAGGGCGAACAGAAGAAGCCGGAATTTTTAGTGATCAACCCCTACGGCAAAGTGCCAGCACTGCAAGATGACGGCGTGACGATATACGAGTCGACCATTATCTTGGAATACCTGAATGACCAATATCCTAACCCGCCGCTGCTCCCTGCCGACCCAGGGCAACGGGCGCGGGCGCGGGTGCTCATGCATTATGCCGATAACCCCTATGATGGCGCGTTCGCCCGGCTGGTCGGGGAAGTCCTTTTCAAGCCCAAAGGCCAGGCTGACCAGAGCGTGATCGCGAACGCGAAACAGGAGCTGACGATCTGCTTTGAGCATTTGGAGAGAGAGTTAGGAAGCAACGACTATCTTGTGGGCACCTTCTCGCTCGCCGATATTGGCTATGCGGCATGGGCACCGCTGTTCGGTCCTTTACAAGTCGAAGTCCCGACTCATTGCCCTCGCGTCAGCGCTTGGCTCGACCGGCTCAAAACTCGCCCCAGCATTCACGCGGCAGGATGACAATTGAGTCCTGAGTGCCGAGTCACGAGTGCTGAGTAAAACAGAACCGGCAGGTTCTCAAAGTTTGGCACTTTTCTCTTCTTGCTCAGGACTCATCCCTCATTACTCAGGACTCTCCTATGTTTAGCGGCATTGTTGAAACTACTGGCACCATCACCACTATCGAGAACACAGCCGACGGCGCGAAGCTGACACTCACCTCGAACATTCCGACGGCAGAAGTGAGCCTCGGCGAAAGCATCTGCATCAACGGCGCGTGCATGACTGTCACCGCTTTCGGTGGCACCGAGCTGAGTTTCGACGTCTCAGTCGAATCGCTGCGGCGGACGAATCTTGGCGACTTACGCACCGGCAGCATCGTCAATCTGGAACGGTCGCTGCGTATGAATGATCGCCTCTCGGGGCATGTCGTGTCCGGGCATGTAGATGACGTTGGCCATGTGTATACTGTGCAGCCTGAAGGTGACTCGTTTCTCTACACCTTTGCTATTCCCGCAGAGTTGAGCCGTTACCTTGTCGAGAAGGGCTCAATTGCAGTGGACGGCATCAGCCTCACCGTTTTCCGTTGCACGCCTACGTCCTTCACCTGTGCGATTATTCCTCACACCCATCAGGTTACGAGCCTGCATGCCAAGCAGCCCGGAGATAAGGTCAACATTGAGTGTGACGTGCAGGGAAAATACATCGAGAAATACGTCACCGAAGCCGTGGCCAGTCTGCTCTCTGGACCTTTGCAAGCACTGCGCGACGAGATCGCGGAGTTGCGCAAGTCGGCAGGCAGAAAGTGATATGAAGCCTTTGCCGCTAACGCCAGCCTTGCTAGCCGTAGCGCAACGGGTGGTGTGGTTTAAGGAACCTGCTGAAGCGCTGGCTGACCCGGTGCATTTTCTTGCGCACGTGATGACCTACGGGGCAGTTGAGGATTTGCGAGCGCTACAAGGCGTGGTTGGGTTAGAGGAGTTTCGCGAAGTTCTAGAACACGCCCCGCCGGGTGTTTTTGATCCGCGTTCCTGGGCCTACTGGAATCTGAAATGTGGGCGCGTTCCGACTCCGCCTCTACCAACACGTTTCGGTATATTGCCGGTGCAACCTCGACCCTAGCACTACCCCTCCACGGATTGCCGATTGCCAAGCGCTCGGCTATGAACAAGGCTCAATTCTATTCCCGGGGAGTGAGCTATGCCGAGCACGACAATCACGACGATTATCCAACAGGCTCGTACACGTCATCGCCTTTTATTGACTGAGGTCGAAGCCAAAGCTCTGCTGAGTGCTGCGGGCATTGCCGTCGCTGAGGCACGACTCGCACGCACGAGCGATGAGGCCGTTGCTCTCGCCCGTGAGGTCGGCTTTCCCGTAGTGCTCAAAATCTGCTCGTCTGATGTCGTGCATAAAAGTGATGTCGGCGGAGTGAAGCTCAATCTCAAGACCGAAGCTGAGGTCAGTGCCGCATTCGCGGCGATTATGAGCGGGGTACGTCAGGCGGAACCTACTGCGGCCGTCGATGGCGTCTCCGTGCAGCCAATGGCGAAACCTGGAATCGAGGTCATTGTCGGATTGACCACGGACCCGCAGTTTGGTCCTACGCTGATGTTCGGTCTCGGCGGTGTTGCGGTGGAAGTCCTCAAGGATGTGGCGTTTCGTCTTGCCCCGCTCACTGAGCACGATGCCCGTGGCATGATCCGCGAGATTCGCGGGTTGCCCTTGCTCAGCGGACATCGTGGCCAGCCAGCCGTCGATTTTACCGCGCTGGAGCGCGTGCTGGTGCAGGTCTCGGCCTTGGCGGAGGCACATCCCGAGATCAAAGAATTGGACCTCAACCCGATTTTTGCTTACGCCGACGGCTGCCTCGCTGTGGATGCTCGCATCGTACTCCAGCCTGAAGGATCTCTTTCTGCGGTGCGCCCGATCTCGGCAACAACACGAACACTCCTTGATCGCACCTTTAATCCTAAGACCGTGGCGGTGATTGGCGATAAACGCGCCAACAACTACATGTGGCTGCGTGGACAGAGCACCTTTCAGGGCAAGGTATATTCCGTGCAGATTGACGAACGCGAATTGCCGGGCATTGAGGCGTTGGGTGTACCCAATTACCCGAGCTTGGCAGCGGTTCCCGACGAGATCGACTATGTGATGACTGCGGTTCCTCGGCAAATTGCTCCTCGTATTCTGAAAGACTGTGTCGAGAAAAAAGTCGGCGGGGCTATGTTTTTTACCTCTGGGTTTTCCGAGACTGATGACGAAGGTAAACGCCTGGAGCAAGCTATGGCCGACACCGCCCGTGCCGCCGGTATGGCGCTGATTGGGCCGAACTGCATGGGCATTTATCACCCGCGCATCGGCTTGCGCAATTATACAGAATTACCAGCCGGCGAGCCGGGAACCGTGGGATTCATTGGCCAAAGCGGCACGCATACTATCACCTTCAGTATCGCCGCCCCGTATCATGGGGTGAAGATTAGCAAGGCTGTGAGCTTCGGTAACGCGGCTGTCCTCGATGCCAGCGACTACCTGGATTATCTCTCGGCGGACGACGACACTCACATTATCGGCATGTACATCGAAGGCGTGAAAGAAGGGCGGCGCTTCTTCTCGCTGCTGCGGCAAGTGACGCAGCGCAAGCCGGTGGTGATTTGGAAAGGCGGACAAAGCGAGCCTGGCCAACGTGCGATCTCTTCGCATACCGGGTCGCTGGCCGTCCCGGCGGCAGTGTGGAGCGCGATGGTGCGCCAAGCTGGCGCGATTCCTGTCGATACCTTTGATGAAATTCTCGATGTGATTAAGCTCTTGCAGTTCGCCAAAACAACGACTGGCACCGGCGTGGGCCTCGTGGCCATGACCGGCGGGCCATCAGTCATTATTACCGATGCTTTTGCCCGCGCAGGGTTGCAGGTGCCGCTCCTGAGTGAGGCGTCGTATCAAGAGCTGGCCTCGTTTTTCAATGTCATCGGTGGCAGTTTTCGCAACCCGTTGGATTCCGGCGGAACGATTGGCATGGGACAATCCAGCCAGAACTTGGAACGCTTGCTGTCGATTCTCGATCGTGACCCACATATTGATGCTATTGCTATGGATACCGGGGCTGGGCTGGTAGCCGGGCACTGGCAAACGCACCCGCAGGCGCTAGCCGGGCTGTTGGATACGCTGGCTAATTTTGCCGAGCGGTCGGCTAAACCGTTCTTTGTGGTGCTGCAACCTTTCGCCCACGAGGCGGCACTCCTGAGCGTGCGGGAACAGTTTCACGCCCGAGGGATCGCCACTTTTCCTAACCATGATCGCGCGGCCCGTGCATTGCGCTTTGCCACCGATTATCATCGGTTTCGCGCCGGGATGTGACCTCGTGGGAGTGCGGGAGAACCTCCGCAATTGACCTTCTCTGAATGATCGGATAGCACAGGGAACTCGTAAGGCCAGGGAGCGCGGGAGTTTTCCCTCTTCAAGAAAAAGCTGACCTACGGTAAGGAGGCAGGAGCATGACGTATATCATCACGAGACTGTGCCGGGATTGTGTGGATACCGGTTGCGTGGCGGTATGCCCGGTTGATTGCATTTACGAACATAACGGCGAGGATCGCGCACAGTTCCCCAACCAGCTCTACATTAATTCTGATGAATGTATTGACTGTGGTGCGTGCGAGCCGGAATGCCCGTGGCAGGCCATTTTCGAGGAAGTGTCCGTACCGAGCGTGTTTACCGACGATACACCGCTCAATTACGCCATCAAGGATATTGCCGACCAGTTCAAAGTCGCGCAGCACAAGAAAATCCAACACCCCAATGCCGATCAGATCGCTGAGAATAAACAGAAATGGGGTTGGGACGGGTAAGGACACCGCCAGCAAAAGCTGTTGCTGAGGCTGAACACACGTTGCTCAGCCTCGGTTGCAGATGCACGAGACTTATTTCCCCTGCTGTTCCCTCTTGAGTTCTTCTTCGATCAGCGCCATCCGGTCGTTGCCAAAGAACATCGCGCCATTCACGAATATGGTTGGGGTGCCGAACCCGCCACGCGCCATGACCTCGTCCGTGTTCACGCGGATGCGATCTTTGTAGTCTTGGCGATTGATCTTGTCGAAGTATTCTTGTGGGTCGAGCCCGACCTCCTCGACGATGCCACGCAGCACCTCATCTTTGCTGATGTCTTTATCCTCGCCCCAATACGACTCGAACACGCGATAGCTGTAGCGGAGAAATTTTTCCGGGTGGTCCAGTGCCGCTAACGCGCCACGCAGTGCCTTGATCGAATTGACCGGGAATACGGTGGGCGAGCCAATTTTGATGCCATAAAAGCGTGCCCAGTCTTGCAGATCTTTGGCCGAATACTTGGCCTTGGCTGGTACGCCGCGTTCGCGGAACTCGTACACAGACGGGTTCACGGTATTAAAGATCCCGCCCACGAGGATGGGACGCCACTCCAACGTGGCGTTGTATTTCTGACACACGCCAGCAATCTTGGTGAAGGCGAGGTACGTCCATGGGCTGGAATAATCGTAAAAAAATTCAACCTTAGCCATTGAGATGCTCCTTTGGTGTTGAGTGATACGGTTTCGTTTACGCGCGGAGAAAGTCTACCAGCAAACGATTGAACTCCTGGGCATAGGCTTGGTGGATGTTGTGCTTGCCGTTAGGAAAGAAGTGCAGGCGTGAGCCAGCGATGCCTTGATGGAGGGCATCGGCGTGAAAGTTGGGCACCAGCGGATCTTTCTGCCCTTGGAGCAGGAAGGTTGGACAGTGAATCTCTCCCAAGCGCTGTCGGCAGACATCGCCGCCATTGCGGTAGATTGCTTGCATAGCATCGCACCATGCCGACCACAGTTCCTGTAACTGAGCCCCATACACCTTCTCCATCGTCTGCACCATGCGCGGTGACCACGAGGAAAGCTGGCGGGTCGTTTCATAGGCAGCGATGTCCTCATCCGTCAGATAAGCGTTCCCACCCCAGGCCACAAGCTTGGCGACGTTCTGCGGACGCTCCAGTGTGAGTAGCAAGCCGATAATGGCCCCATCGCTCCAGCCGCCCACTGCATACGAGTTGCAGCCAATGGCCTCCATAAGCGCGGCGCAATCGAGCGCGTCTTGTTGGTAAAAATCGAGCGAAAATGTGCGCTCGGGCGGACGTGAATTGCCGTACCCGCGTGCATCAGGGGCGATGACACGCACGCCTTCGCTTGGTAACGCGTCGAGCTGCGGTGCAAAGTCGGATTGGCCTGTTCCCAACGCCCCGGGAATGAGCAGCAACGGGGTCCCCGCGCCGCGATCTTCGTAATAGAGTCTAACGCCTCTGACCTGAGCATATGGCATGGACGCCTTCTCCTTTCTCCCTCCCTAATCGGGTTTGACTGATAGCACGATCTGAAAACCGAGAGAATCGGGGAACCTGCAAGCCTTGTTTTCTACCGCCAAAGCACAGGCTTGACACACATGCATGAGTCGGTTAGATACAGAAACGTTCATTATTGGAACTCCAACGTAACACAAAAGGAGTCTTCTTATGGCCTTTCCAGAAACAGTTACACTCGTTGCTTCGGTGCCAGCAACGTTCGATAACAATTTTGCCGTGCGCGACCAAGACATGCGCAATCTCTATGAAAAAGCCAAACGGGATCAATGGAACGCCTCGACCGATATTCGGTGGGACAAGGACTTTGATCCTGAAAAAGGGATTTTGCCGGAAGGATTGATCGATATTTACGGCACGAAGTACTGGGAACGTTTGAACCGCAAAGAGCAGCTCGAACTCAACCGCCATTTTTCCGCGTGGCGTATTAGTCAGCTCATGTATGGCGAACAATTTGCCATGCTGGTGTGCAGTCAGTTGGTCAACATCCTGCCTACGCTCGATTCGAAGTTTTTCATGGCGACGCAAGTGGTGGACGAAGCGCGGCACGCTGAAGTCCTCTCGCGCTACGTGCTTGAGAAGCTTGGTGTTGCCTACCCGCTGACGTCGAGCCTTAAGAACTTGTTCGATCAAATCTTAGAAATGCCGCAGTGGTATCTAAAGACGGTGGGCACGCAGCTCGTGGCCGAAACCCTGGCGGTGTCGCTCTTCCGTATGTTCGAGCAGCATAGCCCTGACCCGCTTATCAGCTCGATTTGCAAGCGCGTGCTTGCCGACGAATCTCGTCACATGGGATTCGGTATGCTTAGCTTGCCGGAACAGATGCAAGAGTTATCGGAGAAGGAACGCGACGAGGTCGAAGACTTTGCCTGCGAAGCCGCTGCCGGTCTGCTTGGTGGCCAATTCCCGCGCGAAGCCTACGAAGCCGTCGGTTTCAGCAAAGCTGAGGTGGACGATATCAAACAGATGCGTCATGAGATCGCGCAGAAGAACGAATACGTCTTTTTCCGCAAATACTTCAAGAAAGATTTCCATTCGTCGCTGTGGAATAACATGTCGCGTTGTGGCTTGATGAGTGACCGAGCAATCGCACGACTGGGTTCCATGGGCATCACTGCCCCGCAGCAAGCGGCGGCTGCGTAATTGCGTATTCCCCTCTCCCTCGATGGGAGAGGGGATTTAACCTGCCCATCCTCTCATTTTTCTCTCTCTTAGCCAGCAGCCTCCTGCGACGGAAACGTTACCGTTTCTTTCTTCTTTCCCGCGTTGCTAGGCGTAAAAATATCAATCTCCCGCCATTTGCCGTGCGCGAAGCGCCACCACAAGGCAAGTCCCAGAATGATCGAGTAGATCGTCCCTGCTAGCCACGGCCCGACCGATTGCAGATCGGTAAACATGACCGCGCCCACACTTAGCGGGGCAAATAACAAGACGGTCAGTACAATGATGAGTCCGGCCATCCAGTGGGTATCGCCAGCGCCGCGCAATGCCCCAGAGAAGGTAAAATTCAAGCCATCGAACAACTGAAAAAGCGCAACACACACCAGAATACTTTTTCCCCACTCAATGACTGTGGGATCATCGTTGAAAAATGCCATGAACGGCTCTCGCAGGATGAGATACATCAAACCCATGAGCGTCATATAGCATAGCGACAAGAAAAGCCCTTCGTAGACGCGCTGGATAGCAAGTGCCGTCTTGCCTTGGCCAATGTAGCGACCAACGAGCGCCGTGAGCGCTTGTCCCAAGCCGATCCCCGGCATGAAGGAAATCGACATGTACTGAATCGCAATGTTGCTGGCGGCAAGCTGCTCTTTCCCAAACTGTCCAACAATCAAGACGATCAGCACGCCCCAGCCCAGCACGTCGATGGCGGATTGTACCCCGGCTGGCCAGCCCACATGAAAGAGCTGACGGGCGCGCGCCCAATCGGGCCGCCACGCGATGCGAGTCGAGAACTCGGCGTGATACGGCGGCGAGAGAAACACCGCTATGAGAACCGCCAACTGCGCTACAAAGCTGAACACGAACGCGAACGCCGCGCCCGACAATCCGAGGGCGGGTGCCCCGAAGTTGCCGAAGATTAACATGTAGCACAGGAGAATGTTGGCGACGTTATCGACCACCATGGCGAACAGGGGGACTCGTGGTCGATGGATGCCGTAGAAAAAGCCGTTCATGGCCCCGATCGCGACGGAAAGCCCAATGCCCCACAGCCGAATAGAAAAGTACGTGACTTCTAACGCTACGATCTCTGTCCCGTGGCCAAAGAGCGAAAAGAAGAATGGGGCGAATGGCCACAAGAGCAAGCAGCTAAACCCGGCAATGAGGCTCAAATAGAGACCTTGCCAAGCATAGGCTGCGCCTTCACGCGGTGCGTTGCGGCCTAGGGCTTGCGCTGCAAAAGTGCTGACGCATTGCGTGATACCCAGAGGAAACGCTGTGAGCGTATACGCAGTAATGCCAGCAGGCATGGCTGCGGCAACCTCAGCAGTGCCGATCATGGCGATCATCCAGGTATCGACGAAACTGGCGATGGTCGCCGATGCCATAGAGGCAATAATAGGAAGCGCGAGACGCGAAATCTCGCGCAGTCCCTCTACCGAAAGTCGTCTCATAGGTAAATGCCGAAAAGTGGGAGCGTTTCGCTTGACAAAAGAGGGGACATCGTCAGAATCTGAATAGCTCCCATCCGGCGGGGCGGGAGTAGGTTGCAACAAACAGACACGAAAGAACCATCACTGTCAACTCAAGGAGGGAGCACGGCATGGCCACTCGGAGCACGGCGAAAACCACCAAAGCAGTTCGGAAGCCGACGATAGCAGTTAAAAAATCGCCTCAGCGTGTCCAACCCACCAACCGTCCTGCATCGGCGCGTACTACAACCAAGTCCGTAGCCGCGAACGATTACGAAGGTGCGCGGCAACTGCTGAGTCGTTATTGCTACGCGCTTGATCGCGGACAGCTAGGAGAGCTGAGTTTACTATTTCACCGCGAAGCAAAATTTGCCGTGTCCTTCGAGGGCGGACAAAAACATACCGGGCGCGACACCATTCACGCGTGGTACAACAAATTCTACCAGGGCCGCCCTGGCGAGTTTCGCTACCCGCGTCACAAACTCTATGAACCAGTGCTCACGGTGACCGGCAAAACCGCGACGGCGTCAACCTACTTCGATTCGGATTTTCTTGACCCGGATGGGAAGGTGCGGATCATCGCCGGCCGCTACGACGACATACTGGTCAAAGAACGCGAGCAGTGGTTCTTTAAGGACCGCACGATTACCGTGTGCTATCACTATTCGCCGGGCAAAGGCGAAGAAGGCATGAAGGAGTAAAGGAAAACGCATATGGCAGAATACCTCAGTGTTGAAGAAGCCCGTGCCCTCCCTGGGTTGCGCGTAGTGTTATCTCCTGGCGTTCCCGGCCCGTGGAGCGAGTCGGCCAAAGGGATTCTCTACGTCAAAAAGATCCCATATGTGAAAGCGCGGCAAGAGATTGGTGGCGAGAATACCGCCCTGGTCGAATGGTCTGCGCAAGCCACGGCCCCGGTGCTGGCTTGGAATGATGAGCCGCCGCGTTCTACCTGGATTCAACAACTGTTCCTGGCCGAACGGCTGCAGCCGACTCCCGCGTTAATTCCGGCGAACATCGAAGAACGGATGCTCATGTTTGGCTACTGCAATGAGTTGTGTGGCGAGCATGGCTTCGGCTGGGCGAAACGGCTGATGCTCGTGCATCCGACGCTAGCGAATCCCAATGCCGATGAGCAGAGTCGTGGCTTCTCCAAGTATATCGGCGACAAGTACGGCTACGAAGCCGTCGAAGCGGAAGCTGCCCCGGCCCGCTGTGCCGAGATTCTCCGCACGCTGAGCACTCGTCTCGAGCAGCAAAAAGCCAAGGGCAGTCCTTTCTTTATTGGCACCCAACTGTCAGCGTTGGATATTTACTGGGCGGCATTTGCCGCTTTGGTCCAACCACTGCCGCACGAACTCTGTCCCATGCCCAGGTCGTTCCGCAAGATGTATACTAACACCGATCCGACTATTCAAACGGCAGCCGTCCCCATCCTCTTTGAGCACCGGGAGTTCATTTACAAGAACTATCTTGAGTTGCCGGTGGATTTGTAGAACCTCTCCCTAACGGTCAGGCAAGGATCTCGAATCCTCGCTCGCTAAAGTGACGATCGAAGGGCGTGTCGATGAACACACTCATGCTTGGTATGCTTCGGCCAGGTGTCGGTCATGCTCGGCGGCAAGGTCTGAATGACCCGAATGGAAGCGTCCTGCCGCTGCGATGGCGCGTCGCTGTCGTTCTTTTTCGTCGCTAGTCATGCTCTTCTCGCCTAACCCTGCGCCTGCGGTTTGCTCTAATGACTGTAGGATCTTTTTCCGAAACACGACGAGGTCGAGAGCACGGTCGATAGTGGTACAGTTTCGTTTTGTCTTGTAGGGGCACCACTATGTGGGTGCCCTTTTGCTGG
>SYOC01000286.1 GCA_005804965.1 Pseudomonadota bacterium | reverse complement strand
GTGAGTTTGGTCATCGCGTAGGACTCGTTCAGGAAACGGAACACCAGCGCACAGCCGAGAAAAAAGCTGCGATTGCGGTGGAAATCCAGCGCCAGGAGCAAACCACGCTCACGCCGAGCGAGGCGCTCAATGCGCAACTGACGCTGCTCGGCAGTGCGCCAATCAAGCATCCGACCTCTGCCGCACAGTTGCTACGCCGACCAGAGTTGTCTTTCGAGCAGATTCAGACGCTAAGTCCATCGCCGTTGCCGGTATCTCGTGAAGTTGCCGCCGAAGTCGAGATCACCATCAAATATGCTGGCTACATCCAGCGGCAAGAAGACGGCGTGGCACGCATGCGTCATCTGGAAAAAGCGCGGATTCCGCACAGCCTCGACTATGCCGTGGTCACTGGACTGTCGCGCGAGGTGCGAGAGAAACTCGCCGCGATTCGTCCCGGGTCGCTCGGTCAAGCGGCACGTATCCCAGGCGTGACCCCGGCAGCCCTCTCCTTGCTCGCCATTCACCTCAAACGCGCTGGGGCCGCGTGAAGCGGGGAGCAAAACGTCAGGTCGTATGATGTCGAGTGATGTCGATGGAGCAGCCTCATTTGGAGTTGTTGCAGGACGGAGCACAACAACTCGGCCTCACACTTCGGGAAAACGAGACGCGTCACCTTTCTATCTATTTGGAAACCCTCATTTTTTGGGCTGCGCGGATCGACTTAGTCTCACAGCACGATCCGGCGGAGATCATTAGAAAGCATTTCCTCGATACGCTGGCAGCCGCCGTGCGGCTGCCAGCCGTTTCTACAATACTCGATCTCGGCAGCGGTGCCGGGTTTCCTGGGGTACCGCTCGCGCTCATGCACCCACACATTGCTGTGGCACTCGTGGAAATACGACGGAAACGTGTCAGCTTCCTAAGGGAAGTCAAACGGAAAACCGGAGCGCAGAATCTTACGATTTATGAGGGACGAGCAGAGGATCTGGCGGAAAAAAGTGAACTCCGAGCGGCATTCGACCTCGTCATTACTCGCGCGACTTGGAGTAGTCCGACCTTTCTCCAATACGCTTGCCCGTTTCTGCGGGACCAAGGCACCGCCATGGCGATGCAAGGTCCACAAGCTGACAACGAACCGGCGCAGCTCTTCTCCGTGGGCTCGGACAGAGTTTTTCAGCAAACAGGCAGATACGAATACACCCTGCCCTTCGGAAATGAGCGCCGCTTGCTGTTGAGCTTTACTAAGCAGAAGGCTTCCTGATACAGAGCGAGGAACAGTTCGCGAACGCCAAAATGTTTCACGTGCTACATGACGGTGAAACAAGATATAAAGGCGAAAATGTTTCACGTGCTACATGACGGTGAAACAAGAATGGCAAATTTCTTTTGAGGATGCATGAGTTTTATGTCCACAGCGGCTCTTACGCCTGACCCCTCGTCTTTCGCCGCCGGATTCTTCCTAGGACTTCTGGTAGGGGAAGGACATTTCGGCGGAGACGGCAAGCAACCTCAGGTCACATTGCGTATGCATGTGCGCCACGAGCCATTGTTGCGTTGGCTGCTCGCCAATATTCCGGCCGGGAAGCTTTACGGACCGTACAACCACGGTGGCCGGCAGTATTATCAATGGATTGCCCGCGGCGAGGGGCTCAAAACTGTGCTCGTTCCGCTTTTGGACGCTCTCCCCCTCGCAGAAATCGACCCTCATACTTACGAACGCTACCGCGCCATGAAGGAGCGCTATCGACTATGAAAAAAAGTAAAGCAAAAGAGCAGATTTTCTCCGCTTCTTCCTGCTTGCAGGCGCTTTTCTCCTCTGCGTGCTTGTGGTAGGGAATCGGCAGTGAGCACGGTCATCTGTATTGCCAATCGGAAAGGCGGCGTAGGGAAAACAACGACGGCCATCAATCTGTCTGCCGCGTTAGGCGTGGCCGGCGCAGCCACGCTCTTGGTCGATTGTGATCCCCAAGGCAATGCCACCAGCGGCATCGGTGTGAAACTGACCGACGAGAGTCCGACGCTCTACGACGTTCTGCTCGAAGAATGTCCGTTGGCAGATGCCGTCCAGCACACTGCCATCGCGCAGCTTGCTGTCCTCCCGGCCAATCACGACCTGATCGGTGCAGAAGTCGAGCTCTTGAACATCGAGCGCCGTGAGTACCGGCTTCAGGAGATCCTGCGCAAGGAATACGACCGGTATCGCTACATCATCCTCGATTGCCCGCCTTCGCTGGGCTTGCTGACTGTGAACGCTTTGACTGCTGCTGATAGTGTCCTCATCCCTCTGCAATGTGAGTATTACGCTTTGGAAGGGCTACGTTCGCTCTTGGAAACCATCGACCTCATCCGCGAACGACTCAACCCCGACCTCGCTATCGAAGGTTTATTGTTGACGATGTTCGATGCGCGCAACAAACTCTGCCACCAAGTTGCCGACGAAGTACGCAAGTTTTTTCCTCAGCAAGTCTTTGATGCTATCATTCCGCGTAACGTGCGCCTCAGCGAGAGTCCGAGTCATGGTCTGCCGGTGATTCTCTACGATCCTTCGTGCCGTGGTGCCCAAAGCTACATGGAACTCGCACAAGAGGTTGCCACAAGCAATAAATCCACAAGGAGAATATCACAGTGAGTGAATCCGCCATCGCTCCCAAGCGCCGCGCCTTGGGGCGGGGTCTTAGTGCGTTGATCGGTGAGGCCGCGTCGCCTACCGCGACCCCCATCGAGCGGCGGGTGCCCATCGGCGAGATTCGCCCGAATCCCCGGCAACCACGCCGGTTTTTTGATGAAGACCGCATCGCGGAACTGGCCGACTCGATCCGTCACCAAGGCGTCCTGCAACCGTTGGTGGTGCGCAAACTGGACGACGGCTACGAGCTGATTATCGGCGAACGTCGCTTCCGTGCCGCGCAGCGTGCCGGGCTTGACCGTGTCCCCGTGGTCGTCAAAGACGTGAGCGATGCCGAAAGCTTAGAAATGGCGCTGGTGGAAAACATTCAGCGCGAAGAACTCACGCCCATCGAAGAAGCGTTGGCCTACCGACAACTGATGGAAGAGTTTCACTTCACCCAGGAAGAGATGGCGCAACGGGTAGGGAAAAGCCGTCCGGTCGTCACCAACCTCCTACGCATTTTACAACTGCCCGAGGAAATTAAAGAGGAAGTGGATCGCGGCCATCTCTCGGTCGGGCATGCTCGTGCGTTGCTTGCGTTGGGAATGCCAGAACAGCAGGTGGAACTGGCACGAAAAATCATGCGCCAAGGGTTGTCGGTACGAGAAACCGAGACCTTAGTCTCGCAAACGCTCCCCGCCCAACCAGCTCTGACGGCCGCCCCTGAAGACCAACCGCAACGGAGTGACATTGCTATTCATATTGCGGCACTTCAGGACGACTTGATGCGTTCCTTAGGAACGAAAGTACGCCTCCATCCGAAAAAGAAAGGTGGCCGCTTGGAGATCGAATACTACTCAAACGAGGAGCTTGAAGGGCTTGTGCGCCGCCTCAAAGGACAGTAAAAGAGGTAGCCGCATTTTTACGTCGCTCCGCTACAAGTGGCTGAAGGCGTATTCCTAACGGCATATGAGATCAACTGCACATGCACTGAACACGAGAGGAGACTGGCACGCGTGTTATCGTTCCCAGATTGGACATTCCTTCTTCAGATCGCACTGTTTCTTTTGCTTTGGACCTTTCTGCGTCGCTCGTTATTCGAGCCGAACTTCGCCGTACTCAAGGAGCGGGAAGAGCGTGGAGCTGGAGCCGTCAAAGAAGCCAGCCGCGTCAAAGCAGAAGCACAAGCCATGGGCGAACAGTATGCGACACAGTTGCTAGCGGCGCGAACTGGCGCGACCCAGCAAGTCGATGCCCTCTATCGCGACGCCGAAGCACAAGCCCAAAGCGTCATCAACGCCGCCCGTGAGGAAGCCACCCAGACCATCGCTCAGATGCGTGATTCCTTACAAAAAGAAATCGCCGAGGCGCGAAACTCGCTCGAAGTACGTGCCCCGGAATTCTCGAACGAGATTGCTCAGAAGTTGCTCGGGAGGTCCTTGACGTAACCATGACCAAACATCTAAACAAGATGGCTGGCTTCGTTGTCTCCGCGTTTTTCTTCCTTCTTCCGCTGGTTGTGTGGGCGGCTGAGGAAGCCCACGACGAGCACGGCAGTCATGCCGGAGGCGGCCCTAACGCCGCTCTCGCATTTGGCGCGATCAATTTTCTGCTCTTTGTGTTTGTCCTGCGGAAATATGCGCTGCCCGCCGTGCGAGAGAGCCTCAAACGCCGACGCGAGACCATCGTCCAAGCTTTGAACGAAGCGAAAAAAGCGAAGGAAGAAGCCGAAGCCCTGCAACGCGAGTATCAACAGAAACTCGCCGGGCTCGCGGCAGAACAAGAGCGCCTGCGTCAACAAGCATTGCGCGACGCAGAACGCGAGAAGACACGCATCCTGGAGGAAGCGCACAAAATGGCCGAGCGTGCGCGTAACGACGCGCAATTAACGGCACGCCGAGAACTGGCCGAAGCCCGACGCTTGCTCCGCCAAGAAGTGGCTGAACAAGCCGTCCGCCTCGCCACGGAACTCGTGCGCTCTCGTCTGACGCCGGGAGATCAGAGCCGTCTCATTCAGGACCTTGTCCAAGAGGTGAATAAGAATGTCGGGAATAACGCGCTACGCTAAAGCGCTCCTGGGTCTCGCCCAGGAGCAGCACGCAGCCGAGACCATTGGCGCCGAGCTCGCGCAAGCCGCCCGAGTGCTCGCCGATCCTGCGTTGGCGAAGATTCTTTCCTTGCCCAATGTCTCGCCCAAAACCCGGAAAGCGATTGCCGAGCAACTTGTCCAATCGCTCACTCCGAACCCGCTTTTGGGCAATTTTCTCCGCGTCCTGGCAGAAAATGATCGGCTGAAAGACTTCCCGATTATTGCAAAGTCCTATCAGCAATTGCTCGAACGTTCGCTTGGGCGCGTACAAGCACGAATTCGCGTGGCTGCGGCGCTGAGTGATGCCGAACTCCAAGCGCTGGTAGATGCCTTCGGT
Source organism: Pseudomonadota bacterium (assembly GCA_005804965.1). Classification (GTDB taxonomy): domain Bacteria; phylum Desulfobacterota; class Binatia; order Bin18; family Bin18; genus SYOC01. The sequence continues at coordinate 544 of SYOC01000286.1, read as the reverse complement.
CGCCTCACGCAAAAAACTGTCGTCCCGACAGTCGAAATCGATCCCGACCTGCTAGGCGGAGCGGTGGTCGAAATCGAAGGGCAAGTGTACGACGCCAGCCTCAAGACCCAACTACAAAAAATCGGGGCCTCATTAGCCCAACAGCTCTGAGCCGCACACGAATCTACGCCAACACGTAACCAACTAACGAGAGGAAACGATGGAACTGCGCGCCGCTGAGATCAGTGAAATTATCAAGCGACAAATTCAAGGATACGACAAACAGGTCGAGCTTCGCGAAACCGGCACCGTGCTCTCCGCCGGCGACGGTATCGCCCGTATCTACGGACTCGAAGGCGTCGCCTCAGGAGAATTGCTCCTCTTTCCGCACGACATCTACGGTATCGCCCTGAACCTCGAAGAAGATAACGTCGGCGCGGCGGTTTTCGGTGAAGTCCAAGCCATCCGAGAAGGCGACGAAGTCCGCCGCACGGGCCGCATCGCCGAAGTACCTGTCGGAGAAGCCTTGCTCGGGCGCGTGGTGAACGCTCTCGGCCAGCCCATC
>SYOC01000285.1 GCA_005804965.1 Pseudomonadota bacterium | reverse complement strand
TCATGCTGATGCCGGCGGCTTCGTATTTTTTTACGTTCTCGACAGTCAGCGGCACCTTGTGATTGACGTTGATGGTCAAGGGAAACTTGGCGAAGTCTTTCCCGGCTTTCGCACACAGATCGCGTATGATGTTGGCCGTGTCGGCCACTTCTTCTGGCGTCATCCAGACGGAATGCCAGCCGTCTCCCTGCTCCACAGCACGCTTCAGTGCCGGCATAGAATTGCCGCCAAACCAAATCGGTGGATGCGGGGTCTGGCGCGGTTTGGGCGCAAATTTAATGCCGGCAAAGTCAAAAAACTTGCCGTGGAATTCTGGGTCCTCTTGCGTCCAGCAGGCTTTCATCGCCAACAAAGCTTCTTTGGTCTGTGCAGCACGATCCTTCATGTTGAGACGCAAGGCACGGAACTCCTCATCCAGCCAGCCAACGCCCACGCCAAAAATGAAGCGCCCGCCGGAGAGCACATCGATGGAAGAAATTACTTTGGCGGTCACAATCGGATCGCGGTAAGGCACGATGACCACGCTGGTGCCGAGCTTCACCGTCTTGGTAACCGCAGCCGCATAAGTCAGCACGGTAAACGGCTCAAGCAAAGGGTTGGTAGGATCAAGCGGCAGCTTGCCGTCGGGAGAATACGGATAAGCAGAACGCAGCACGGTAGGGAAAACAATATGATCGCTTACCCAGAGGGAGTCATAGCCGAGTTCTTCGGCCCGGCGAGCGACACGAGCAATTTTTTCACCTTCAATCATCTTGCCAGAAGCAACCAAGTGAACACCAAAGCGCATCGCGCCTCCTCCTTTGTCAGAGAGACAGGGAAATTGAGGGAGTTGTAGCGCGACGGACGGGAAGGGGCAATGCAGGCGAGGAGAAGAGTCGTCCAGTCTGAGAGTCGTTCGGTCCCAGAGTCGAGCAGTCTGTCAGTCCGACTGCATGACTGAGCGACTGCATGACTGAGTGACTGAGCGACTAAACGACTGCCCTCGGTATCCACCGTGGCACAGCGTTACGATACGCTCGGTAATCATCACCGAAATGTCGCTCCAACCTCGGCTCTTCAACAAGCAAAAGATAGAGCTTGGCCACGAGTGTGAGCACGACGGCATACGCCACAAGACCCATGGAACCACACCACAAGGCTTCCGCGTAGACCATTAGCAGCACGCCCAGCGTCATGGGATGTTGCAATCGAGCGTAGGGGCCAGCCACGACCATGCGTTTCGGCGGATGGATGGAGAAGGGCGAGCCGTCTCCACGCCACGATAGGTAATACGCTCCGGCGAAGAAAAGCATCGCACCGCCGAGGAAAAAAAGCACGCTCAAATAAGAGCAAATGGTCGGGAGCAGCGCGACACTCGCCGTCCATTGTGCAACCTGCCACGGGAGGTAGCCGAGGAATAGGCTGAGGACGGCAACAGCAGAGAGACCAGGGTAGAAAGTGGAGGGCATAGCACGACGCAAGGGAGCGTTGAGACAGAGACAGAAAGGGAAAAGGACGATTCTCTATCTCCTTTCTCTATCTCTGTCCTGCCGTCTTCACTCTCCGCGAAACACCGGTTTCCGCTTCTCTAGCATCGCCTTCACTCCTTCTTGGGCATCGACACTTTTGCGGGCACGGGCGACTCTCTCATGCAAGTCTTTGTGGTCGATGGTTTCGCGTAACGAAATCGTCCGCAGAATGGTCGCTTTCATCCCCGCCAACGAGAGCGGCGCATTGTCGGCAATCGTTCGCGCAAGATCATAGGTGGCGGCTTCCAGATCACTGGCGGCCACGAGCTGGTGAATCATGCCAATTTCATAGGCGCGGGTGGCAGTGATGGGCTGTCCGGTCAGCAGAATCTGTTTTGTGAAAGCTGGCCCGACGATCTCGACCAGTTTCTGGGTAAGTGGGAAGGGGAGGATCAAGCCAAGTCGGGCCAGCGGCATGCCAAACCGCGCCGGCTCGGCGGCCACGCGCAAATCGCAGTGCAGCGCCAGTTCGCAGCCTCCAGCAAGCGCATCGCCGTGGACGAGGGCGATGGTGGGAATACGTGACCGCTCAATGCGCTGGAACACCTGGATCACTCCGGTTTCGGGATCGCCCTGCCCGGTCTGGCGAGCACTCAGTTCGCGCAGATCAATGCCCGAGCAGAATGCTTTACCTTCGCCACGAATGACCACGACACGCGCGTCGTTGCGCTCCTCCACTTGCGAGAGAATCGAGTTAAATCCTTCCAGCAACGCGGTATTCAAGGCATTGCGTTTCTCCGGTCGGTTCATCGTAATGGTGGCTACGCCATCGTTTAGGGAAAAAAGAATTTCGTCGGCCACAGAGTGCCTCCTTCTTTGTCTCAATGTTCTGTGCCCTCAACTAAGCGGTTTCCCCGAGGCGGGTCAAGGTGAAGCAGTCGTAAGCGACCTCCGCAATTTTGTCCGCCTTCCTCTTTCTGCAGGCATGGACAGTTGTAAGGACCTCGGGTAGTTTTTGTAGCTGTTATACTTTCCACAGGAGACATCCACGAGGGTACACGCTTTGCATCGGGACCTTACCTCTCAGCCTTCCGAGGAACACTTCCGTCTGTTCGTTGAAAATTCTTCGGACATGTTTGTACGGCATGCGAAAGGGGGAAATATCCTCTTCGTTTCGCCTGCGTGCCAGACGTTGTTGGGATACGAGCCAGAGGAAATGCTCGGCCAATCACCGCTGGCGTTCACTCATCCAGATGATGTTGCTCAGGTCACTCAGGTTTTGGAGCAAATCAGTCGCCAACCCGGAGTCTATAAGGCCACCCACCGGGTGCGCCGCAAAGATGGACGGTGGTTATGGGTGGAAGTGCATAGTCATGGCGTATGGGAGCCAGAGACAGGGGATCTGCGAGAATTCACTGCCGCTGTGCGCGATGTGACTGAGCAGAGACAGATGCAAGAGACGTTGCAGGCCAGCGAGGAGCGCTATCGTTCTTTGATTGCCGCGCTGTCGGAAGGTATCGTGCTTCATGATGCCACAGGAAAGATTGTCGCGTGGAATGCTAGCGCTGAGCGTATTCTTGGACTTTCGGGCGACCAACTCGCGGGCCGCGAGTCTATCGACCCATGCTGGCAAGCGATCCATGAAGACGGATCGCCTTTTCCTGGCCACGAGCACCCGGCAATGGCGACGTTGCACACGGGAACACCGCATCATGACGTGGTCATGGGCATTCATCGGCAGGACGGTACGACGAGGTGGATAGAAATCAATTCGCAACCCATTGTGCATATGCCTCAGCACCCTCCATATGCCGCGGTTGCCTCGTTCTCTGATATCACTGCCCGGAAACAGACGGAGGAATCCCTGCGCGAAAGTGAAGCGCGTTTTCGTGATCTGTTCGAGCGTGCGAGTGATGCCATCGCGACCATTGCTGTCGATGGAACGATTTCGAGCGTCAACCGTGCGGGGGAAATCTTGTCGGGCCGTACGCGGCAAGATCTCGTCGGTCAACATGTCCGTCGTTTCTTGCTTGGAGATCCGCGTGCGATCTTGCCGGAGTCTGAGTCTCCCCTACGGACGGGAGAAGTGTTCAAGGAAGCTTACGAAACCGAAGTCTTGCGACCGGACGGCAGCCGATTACCTATCGAGATTCACTCTCGTTTGCTGCATGACGACAGAGGAAAGCCGATAGAGACGCTGGCCATTGGCCGCGACATTTCTGCGCGGAAGGCACTCGAAGCGCAGCGTGCCGAATTTCTCGCCATGCTCGCGCACGACATCAAAAACCCGTTGGGCGTGGTATTGGGTTATGCCGACATTCTTTTGGAAAATGCCACTGAACAAGGCAGTATGGACGACGCCAAGATGTTGCAACGGCTCCGCATGTACGCCGAGATCATACACTCCCTCATCTCGAACTATCTTGATTTCTCTCGCGTGGAAGCGGGAACGTCGATCCTCACTCGACAGTCGCTGTCCCTCAACGAGCTCGTGGAACGCATCTATGCATCGCATCGGAGCGAGGCGCAAATGCAACGTATCGCACTCACGCTTGCCCTGCCAAAGCAGGATTTGGTCATTGAAGGAGACCAGCACTCGCTCACTCGGGTTTTTTCCAACCTGCTTCACAACGCGTTGAAATTCACTCCGGAATTAGGAAAGGTGGCGCTTTCCGTCCAGCAAACAGACCGAGAGGCCGTTATTGCGATTATCGACTCTGGCCCCGGCTTAGCTCCGGAAGAGATCCCAATGATCTTCCAGAAGTACACGCGAAGCGCGACACACCGGCAGCGAGGCATGGGACTTGGCCTCTACATAGTGAAGACATTTGTTGAGGCTCACGGCGGTCGGGTCGACGTCAAGAGTACGTTGGGGCACGGGGCCCGGTTCTCGGTACATTTGCCTCTCGCCTCGGCACCTGTCGCTGAAGCCTGAACCGCAGCGCCCCCTCTCGCCGTGTATCCGCTGGCCTATTCGACGAACTTCCAGGTGTTCTCCGCCGTTCCGCAAATCTTCCAGCGGGGGATGACGATGTTCGGTTCATTCGTCTGCTGGAACACGACCTCAACCGGTAAGCCCATGGCTACCGCCTCTTCGTCATCCAGCAACACGCCAGCTACGCGCACCAGTGCGCCGTCGGTTTCGTGGCAATCGTCTAATTCAATCAGCGCAACAACATAGGGCACGGTCTCAATGAACGCGCTGAGAATCGGCTGGGTGACGACGATGTAGCTATGAATGACGCCTTTGCCGGCAGTCTCGAACCAGGTGAGATCCATCGACGTGCATTTATTGCACGCCGGAAATGGCGGGAACCATTTATGCCCGCAACTCTTACATTGGCGGACGAGATACTTGTGTTGCTTCGTGCCCATCCACCACTCGGCGGTATCAAAGTCGGGAACGATAGTAATACGGCTGTAATCAATTGTTCCTGGCATGGTGTTCCCCTTCTTTACCCGATAATCCCGCGCAAAATAGCCGAACTGGAGGTCGCTTCCGTGCCCCAACCGAGACAGGCAGCAATCCGGGCTTTTTTCACCTGACGGCAGCCAGCCTTGCGATCATAGGTGTGAATCCCTTCTTCCCAGCGCGGACAAGCGTCATCGGCGCGATGACGGAGTTGGCGCACATTTTCGATCACCATGCTGATGCCATGGGTGTAGCCTTCTGAAAGATGACCGCCAGAGAGATTCGAGGGTAGCTCGTGATCAATCTGCAAGCGTCCGCCTTTGACGAAGTCTTTGGCTTCACCCTTGCCACAGAAGCCGTAGGCTTCGAGCTGAATAGTCGTCGTGAAGGTAAAGGCGTCGTAGCACGAGATGATGTCCACGTCTTTCTGGCTAATCCCTGCCATACCGAAGAGGCGGTTGCGGCCATAATTGCCAGCCACATAGTGAATCTCTGGACGGGAGTAGTTCCAGGCCGGGCTTGGGGCCATGGTGCGAGCCGTGCCGCCCATGATGAATACCGGCGGTTGCTTGAGATCGAAGGCGCGTTCGCGCGAGGTGATGATGATGGCAGCAGAAACGTCCGTCTCCAGGCAGCAATCCAACAAGCGCAACGGCTTGGAGACCCAGCGAGAGCGCTGGTGGTCCTCGATGGTAATCGGCGCACGCATGATGGCTTTGGGATTCAGGCTCGCATGATAGCGATGGGCCACCGCCACCTCGGCGAACGTTTTCGTGGTTGCGCCACTGTCGCGCAGATAGCGCATGGCGGACATGCCGAACCATTGCGCCGGTGTCGTCCAACCCCAGTGCATGTAGAACTGTTGATCGCCGGCAGCTTGCGTTGGCGGCACCGGACCACTCGGCGCTTGACCGCCCATGCGACGGCCAGAGCGGCCATTCATCGAACGGAAGATGACGATGGTCTTGCAATAGCCGCCTTCCAACAAACCAACGGCATGCGCGATCAAGGCTTCGGTACTCGAGCCCCCACCAAAAATATCGAGCGAGTAATTGAGACGAATGCCTAAGGCCGTGGCCACATGATTCGAGCTGGTCGAATCACCAGCTTGGTAGCTGGTCATGCCATCAATGTCGCGCGGTTCAAGGCCAGCGTTCGCCATGGCTTTCTTCACGGCTTCACAGGCCATCGACAACGTCGTCCGGTTCGAAGGCCGCATGTGCGGTGTCTCGCCCACACCGACGATACAGTATTTATCGGTCAGATTGCCCATTGTTTCCTCCTTTTTAGTTTCAAGTTTTTAGTTCTTGGTTATTAGTCCTTAGTAAGACAAGCTCGTCAACTAAAAACTAAGAACTGCGAACTAATAACTCCTCGGCATTCCCAACACATGCTCCGCCACGTAGTTGAGCACCATGTTGTTCGACACTGGCGCGATGGAGAACAAGCGACATTCACGGAACTTGCGCTCGACATCGTACTCGGCCGCAAATCCATAGCCGCCGTGTGTATCGAGTGCGGCGTTACCTGCTGCCCACGACGCCTGCGCACACAGGAGCTTCGCCATGTTCGCCTCGGGGCCACACGGTTCTCCAGCGTCGAACATCTCGGCGGCACGGAAACGCATGAGGTCGGCGGCCTCCGTCTGGGCATACGCCTGTGCGATGGGGAACTGAATGCCTTGATTTTGAGCGATGGCACGCCCGAAGATGACGCGCTCTTTGCCATAGCGCACCGAGCGAGCAATGAACCAACGTGCGTCTCCGATAGACTCAGAAGCCACCAGAATACGCTCGGCATTCATGCCGTCGAGGATGTAGTAGAAGCCACGCCCTTCCTCACCAATCAGATTCTCTTTCGGCACTTTCAGGTCGCGGAAGAACAATTGGTTGGTTTCGTGATTCACCATGGTGTCGATGGGCCGCACTTCGAGCGAGTCGCCGGCTGTGCGTAAATCAACCAGGAAGATACTCATGCCCATGGTTTTCTTTTCGCATTGCTCGTAGGGCGTCGTGCGGGCGAGCAGCAGCAGCATGTCGGAATGCTGCACCCGCGAGGTGAAAATCTTCCCGCCATTCACGACATAAAAATCGCCGTCTTTCTTGGCAAACGTGCGAATGTGGGTGGTGTCAGAGCCAGCGTCCGGCTCAGTGACGCCGAAGGCTTGGAGGCGCACCTCGCCTTTGGCAATCTTGGGCAGATACCGCCGTTTCTGCTCCTCACTGCCGTGACGTAAGAGCGACCCCATGATGTACATCTGCGCGTGACATGCTGCCGAGTTACCGCCCGAGCGGTTGATCTCTTCCAAGATCACACTCGCCTCTTTCATCGACAGCCCCGAGCCACCGTATTGGTCGGGAATCAACGCTGCCAACCAGCCAGCTTCCGTCAGCTCCTGTACGAACTGTTCAGGGTAGGTGTGTTCTTTGTCCAGCTTGCGCCAGTACTCGTCGCCATACTTGCTGCAAAATTTGCGAATCTCTGCACGAATCTCGGGACATTGTTCTTTGCTAGGCATGTTTATTTCTCCTCATTCTCATGAACCATGAACGCTCAGTCTCGGACACGATGAACAGAGCCGGCGCATCGGGGAGTCGGCGAAACGGTGAAAGACAATTTTCTCTCCGATTCGCCCCGTCTCCGATTCTATTTATTCTCTCTACGGCCAGAATACGCGCCGCACCGCCTTCTCCAGTTCCGAACGAAAATCTGGATGCGCGATGGCAATCAGCTCCTCCGCGCGGCGGCGCTGCGTCTTGCCAAACAGGCGTGCCACACCGTACTCCGTCACGACATAATCTGTGAATTGACGTGGCGAGGTAATGAAACTGCCTTCCTCTATCAGCGGTACGATGCGCGAGATTTTGCCATCGGACGTAACCGACGGCAGCACAACAATCGACCGGCCCCCTTTGGAATAGACCGAGGCAATCGCGTACTCCGGAAGTCCACCAGTGCCAGTGAACATCTGCGGGCCAAACGAATCTGCAACCACCTGTCCAGTCAAGTCCAAACGTAGGGCGTTGTTAATCGCCACCATATTGTCGTGGGCAGCGATTGTGCGCAGATGATTCACGTAGGCGACGCCATACAACTCGAACTGAGGATTCTGGTGGATAAAGTCGCGCTCTTCACGGCTGAAGGCTGCTGCTGTCGCCACCGCTCTTCCTTTGTGAAGCGTCTTCTTCGCGCCAGTAAAAATTCCCTGCTTGACCAATTCAACGCCACCGCGCGGGATGCGTTCGGTATGCCAGCCGAGGTCGTTTCTCTGAAAGAAGACTCCGGCCTGCACGATGGCCTCACTGGTGCTGCCGGCACCAACCTCAATGGTATCGCCGTCTCTGATAAGGGGTGCGACGAACGCAGCAATCTTCTTCACTTGCTCGCTGAGTTCGATAGCTGGGAACGGCGGGCGAAATTCCTCCGAGCCGGGCAATTCGACGAAATAGTCGATTTCGCTCAGATGTATAAAATTCTCGCCGCCAGTGCGGATCGAACTTTTATTGACTTCGGCAATAGTCGTATGGGCGTGACGAATGAGTTCTTTCTTATCCCACACGCCACCGCCGAAGCTGACGTAGCCGTTGTGATCTGGTGGCGACACATCCAAAAGCACGACATCCGGCGGAGGAAATGTATCGCTACGGCCTTCGTCCCAAGTCTTCGTCAGCAACGCGCTCGGACAGACACGATGGTCGCTGCGCTTCTCCAGAATCATTTGTCGTACGGCTTTCGGGAGATACGGGCTCGTGTACCACGGCTCGATCATGAACGCGTCGGCGGCTTCCGGATGATACCAGGGAAGATCGGCTGCTGCCGCGCCAATCAGGACCGTGACGCCTTTCAGCTCATGCAGACGGTTGGCCAACGCACCAGCAACCAGCGCAGGGTTCGAATAGACGGGGATCGCAACACGATCTCCGGATTTGACGACTTTCACTGCCTCTTCGGCAGACGTGAGGCGCTTTTGATATTCTTCGTTCCAGTCCATGAAGTATCCTTACGATCTAGGGTCTTATTACTTTTGCGCTAATCTTTCTCTATCTCTGTCATTCTCTCGCCAGCAGCAAATCTGGCCGCACAACGCTATTGCCAAACGTGAGGGCATTGATCGTCGCCTTCGACACCATCACCGCGTTGGGATTTTTTTCCGCTAAACTCTCCGCTAATCTGCGTGCAGCAGCAGCGAGATCTTCTTTCTTCACCACCTCATTTACTAATCCCATGGGCAACAGCTCAGCGGCTTTGTAGCGACGACAACCGATGATGATCTCTTTCGCGACTGTCGGTCCCACATGCGCAACCACCAACGCGGTTGAGGCTGGGCTTAACGGCACGCCCAGGTCCACCTCGGGAAACCAAAATTCCGCCTCTTCCACGGCTATGCGGAAGTCGCAGGCGAGAGCCAACGTCCACCCACCGCCAGCGGCAAATCCATTCACAGCCGCAATCGTCACCTGCTCCAAGTGTACGAAGGTGTTGATCGCCCGTCCAATCAACCGCGCCCGACGCTTCCCGAGTGGAGCAAAAATCCGTTGCCGCTCTTCCTTATCGGTGAGGCCTTTCATTTGCGAGAGATCCGCACCGGCAGAGAACGTGTTCCCCGTGCCCGTGAAGATGAGGACACGGACATCTTTATCGTCGCGGATTTGATGGATCAGCTCCTCGAATTCGAGGATGATCTCTTCGTTCAGCGGATTGCGCTTCTCCGGTCGATTAAATGTCAGCGTCGCAATCCGTCCTTCTTTTTCGAGCAAGAAATGTTGTGGCATATGCGTCTCCTCCAGCGCCGGGAGCCTAGTCTATCCGTCAAGGCTTCACTCTGGCAAGCGCTAGAGGAATCAGCTATCAGTGCTGAGGACTGAGAGAAGAATTCAGAATTCAGGAGTCAGAAGAGCCTGCTCAGGTTTTGCCTTCTGGATTCTGACTCCTGGCTCCCGAATTCCTCCTCACGTGCTTAGTCCCCACTCGTCAGTTTTCTTTGGAGGTAGCTATGGATCTCGGACTCAAAGGCAAAGTCGCAATGGTGACCGGCGCGAGCCGTGGCATTGGCCGCGCTATTGCCCTCGGACTGGCAGCCGAAGGCTGCCGCATTAGTGCGTGCGCACGCGGCCAAGAAGGGATTGACCGACTTGCGCACGATATTCAGCAGCAAGGTGGAGATGCGTTAGCCTTGGCAGTCGATGTCATGAATGAGCAAGACGCCCGGCATTGGGTTGAAGCGACGCAACAGCGGTTCGGTCAGGTGGATATTTTAATCAACAACGTCGGTGGCTCGCGCTTGGGCGGCAATCTCAACGCCTCGCTCGACGATTGGAAAGCTGGATTTACCCTGAACTTCTTCTCCGCGCTGGACTTGTGTCGTTTGGTCGTGCCGCTCATGCGCGAACGGAAAAGCGGCTGTGTCATCAACATCGCTTCCGTTTACGGACGCGAGTGGGGCGGACCCATGACATATAACGCGGCCAAGGCAGCGATGATTAGCCTCTCGAAAGAAATGGCGCGCGAGTTAGCCCCGCAAGGGATTCGTGTGAATAGCGTGGCCCCAGGGTCGATTCTCTTCCCCGGTGGGTCGTGGGAGAAACGCCAACAAGACAACCCGGAAATGATTGCCGGATTTATCAAAGCCGAGCTACCATTTGGGCGCTTTGGCAAACCCGAGGAAGTCGCTGACGTAGTAGTGTTTCTTGCCTCTGATCGCGCGTACTGGGTGTCTGGCGCGTGCCTCAATGTCGATGGATGCCAATCGCGATCGTTGATTTGAACCCATGAAAATAACGCCCAAAGGGCAGTGCGGGCAGGATTAGGCATAGGAGGGGCAATTCATGAATTGCCCCTCCAGCCCCAGGTCCGCATTGGCATCCACACCGGGCCGGTCGTGGTCGGCGAGATCGGCGGGGGCAACAAACGTGAACAATTAGCGTTAGGCGAAACGCCCAACATCGCCGCCCGTCTGCAAGGCCTGGCAGAACCCGATACAGTCGTGCTCAGCGCCTCCACACAGTGGTTAATCGCGGGCGTGTTCGACTGCCAAGACTTGGGGACTCAGCCATTGAAGGGCATTGCTATTCCGCTGGCGCTGTACCGTGTCCTGGGGGAAACCACGGCCTCGCACCGTCTCGATGCCGTTCCACCCACCGGGCTGACGCCACTGGTCGGACGCGAGGAAGAACTCGCCCTGTTGCATCGGCGCTGGGCACAGACCACCGACTATGAAGGCCAAATGGTCTTGTTGAGAGGAGAACCCGGCATTGGCAAATCCCGCCTCGTGCGTGAGATGCACGAGTGGGTGGAACAGGATGGAGCATTCTGTGTCGAATTTCGCTGCTCTTCCTACCACCAAAATAGCGCACTCTATCCCATCATTGAGTACCTGCAACGCCTACTGCTCTGGCAGAAAGACGATACGACAGAGACCAAGCTCGCTAAACTCCACACCACCCTCGCCCGCTATCATTTCCCCCAAGCCGATACCATCGCGCTCTTTTCTGCCCTGCTCTCCTTGCCGCCGCCCCTGGATGCCCTCCCACTCAATCTTAGCCCGCAACGGCAGAAGCAGAAGACCCTCGACGCCTTGATCGCGTGGCTGGTGGAAGAAGCGGAACAGGCCCCGGTGTATTGCGCGTGGGAAGATTTGCACTGGGCTGATCCCTCGACGCTGGAGTTGCTGGGGCTGCTCATCAATCAGACGCCCACGAATCAGCTCTTCGTCCTCTTGACGAGTCGCCCGGAGTTCATTCCCCCGTGGGGGCAGCACGGCCATGTCAGTCAGTTGACGCTGAGTCGCTTGGGTAGGCGACAAGTGCCGTAGATGATCGCGCAGGCGACACGGGGCAAGACGTTACCGGCAGAAGTGGTGCAGCAAATTGTCTCCAAAACCGACGGCATCCCGTTGTTTGTCGAAGAATTGACCAAGATGGTGGTGGAGGCAGAAGCTGACGTAGGGGCACGGCGTGCCGTGCCCTTCCCGCTCGGGATTCCCGCCAC
>SYOC01000284.1 GCA_005804965.1 Pseudomonadota bacterium | reverse complement strand
TGCTGAAGCGCGTCGGCCCACCTTCCTCTCGGCAAAGCTTGACTGCCGGACCAGAGGAGAGCCGCGAACTTTGGACATATCAGCGTGCCATGCGTGTACCAACGCGGCTGACCTTCACCAACCAACGATTAAGCGACCTACGGCTGGAGTAGATACCTTCTTGCCGCTCTTGCAATAGCGTCCTTACTCATAAAAAGGAGCAACTCATGGCTACACGCGTCGGATTCATCGGTCTTGGTAATATCGGCAAACCTATGGCCATCAACGTCGCCCAAGCCGGGTTCGACATGATGGTGTACGACGTGCGCCCAGAGTCGTGTCAAGAACTTGCGGCGGTTGGAGCCAAAGTGGCACGTTCGGCGCACGAGGTGGGTGCCCATGGCGACATCATCGAGCTAGTCGTCGTTGATGATGCGCAAGTCGAGGCGGTGACACTATCTGAAGGCGGTGTGTTAAGCGGCGCGAAACCCGGCAGCATCATTGCCATCCACAGCACCGTGCATCCAAGAACCATCCGCAAAGTCGCGGCACTCGCGCAAGCTAAAGGCGTGCATGTGATCGACGCGGAAGTCAGCGGCGGCGAGCATGGGGCCATCGCCAAGACTCTCTGTTACATGGTCGGCGGCGACAAAGCGATCTTCGAGCGCTGCCGTCCAGTGTTTGCCACTTCTGGAGCCAATCTTTTTCATCTCGGCGATCTCGGGGCTGGGTCTGTGGCGAAACTGGCGCACAACCTCATCGTCTACGTCAACATGCTCGCGGCGGCGGAAGGCATGCGTTTGGCTGAAACCTTCGGGCTTGATGTCGAAACGATGCAGCAGGTCGTACACGCCGGTGCCGCCCAGAGTCGCGTGGCCGACCACTGGAGCCGGCAGCGCAAGATGAAAGAGACTTACACCACTGGCCCACAGGCGCTGCTCCAGTTGATGTACAAAGACTTACGTCTCGCCTTGGAACTTGGTCACGATTTAGGGTTGGCGCTCCCTGGTGCCGCCCTCGCACAACAGTTGCTCGACCGGACATTAGAGATTGACAAAGTCTAAAGGGGTCAGCCGAACTTTTGCCATGCTCTAGAAAGCGAACCCAAAGGAAGCCCGCTCTGGTCGCTTGACAAATCAGTGCTACTCAGCCAGACAAGGGGGGCGTTCGGAACAAAGGGGGGAATATGCATCGTGGGGAAATGCCGGAAGGGGAGCCGCACCTCTCACCCGCGCCCGCTCGTTCTGATTCGCCTCCCGCCCATGCTGATATCGACGGACCCTATGCCCGCTATGTCTTGGGGCTGCTCTTCGTCGTGTACATCTTTAATTTTCTTGATCGGCAACTGCTCGCCATTCTTCTCCAACCCATCAAAGACGATCTGAAGATCTCTGACACTGCGCTGGGCTTTCTCACTGGCTTTGCGTTTGCCGTGTTTTACACCTTCGCTGGGCTACCACTCGCACGCCTCGCTGACCGCTGGGTGCGGGTCAGTTTGATTGCCATTAGCATCGCCGTGTGGAGCCTCATGACCGCCGCCTGCGGCTTCGCCCGCGGGTTCACTGATCTGGCGCTGGCCCGTATTGGCGTCGGTATCGGAGAAGCCGGGGCGACGCCACCCGCGCATTCGCTCTTGTCCGACTACTTCCCGCCGGAAAAACGCGCCACCGTCTTGTCCTTCTATGCGTGTGGCGTGCCGGTGGGCGCGGGCTTAGGCTACTGGCTAGGTGGCTGGATCAACGACACGTTCGGGTGGCGCTGGGCCTTCTTCATCGTCGGTCTGCCCGGTGTCCTCCTCGCATGGCTCGTGCATCGAACCATCCGCGAACCTGTGCGTGGCATGAGCGAGCGTCGCCCGGTGAGTACCCGACAATACAGCATGGTTGAAGTCTGGCGGTTCTTGACTGGGTTGCCCACTGGTCGCCGCGTCAGCTTAGGGGCGGCCTGTATCGCCTTTTCCGGCTATGGCATGGCGGCGTGGATACCGGCCTTCTTCGTACGCATTCACCATATGACGCCGGGCGAATTAGGGTTGTGGATGTCGTGGATCACGGCGCTGGGCGGGATCATTGGCTCGCTCTCTGGTGGGGTGTTGGCCGACCGTTGGAGTCGGCGTTTTCCACAGGCGCGTGCGTACATCTGCGTGGCCAGTGCCTTACTTTCCATTCCGTGCAATGCCGCCAGCGTGCTGCTGGCCGACCCACGGCTGGCGTTATTGAGTTTCTTTCCGGCCACAATCTGCGCCACTCTGTGGTTTGGCCCGGCCACGTCTATCGTGCAAGACTTGGCTCCGCCAGCGATGCGTGCTGTGGCCTCCGCCGTATTCATTTTCATTCTGACTATCATTGGTCTTGGCGCTGGTCCGCAAGTCGTCGGCATTCTCAACGACTGGATCGGTACGCCAGACGCGATCCGCTCTTCCCTCTTGTGGGTGACAATTGCCACCAATCTTGGTGCGGCCCTCTTTTTCGGCCTGATGGCCACAAGCTTAGTGCAAGATCTCGAAGCAAAGACCCATCTGTAAAGGACAACCGATGCCCTCTTCGCCCTCTCAGCAGGAACGTTCGCCTGCGCCTCCACCCTCGTCGTCCGCACCACTCACCGTCGGCGGTCCCTATGCCTATTATGTTCTGACCGTCCTGTTCGTGGTGTATATCTTCAATTTCATCGACCGCCAGATTCTGGCGATCCTGCTCGAACCCATCAAGAAAGATTTGCAGATTTCCGACACCGCGCTTGGGTTCCTTACTGGGTTTGCGTTCGCTGTGTTCTACACCTTCGCTGGGCTGCCCCTGGCGCGACTGGCGGATCGCTGGGTGCGACGCAGTCTGATTGCTATCAGCCTCGCCACCTGGAGCGTGATGACCGCCTTGTCCGGCTTGTCACGAGGATTCACCGATCTTGCACTGGCGCGTATTGGCGTCGGCATCGGCGAGGCTGGGGCGTCGCCATCCGCGCATTCGATCCTCTCTGACTACTTCCCCCCGGAAAAACGTGCGACGGTCATCGCCATCTACGCCAGCGGCATCTACGTGGGTGTTGGCCTCGGCTACTGGTTGGGCGGCTGGATCAACGATGCGTATGGCTGGCGCATGGCATTCTTCGTCGTTGGCTTGCCCGGCCTCTTGATGGCGTTGTTGGTACGGTTCACCGTTCGCGAACCCGTGCGCGGCATGAGCGAACATCACAGCCCCTCAGGGCAGCAATACTCATTGAAGGAGGCATGGCAGTTTTTTACTTCGATCTCGGCTGGACGCTATCTCGCGTTTGCTGGTGGGTTTCATGCTTTTGTCAGCTACGGTCTTGGTGCTTGGATTCCCGCGTTTTTCGTTCGCATGCATGGCATGACACCGGGAGAGTTGGGCCAATGGCTGTCGTGGATCACCGCGATTGGCGGCGGTGGCGGCACCTTTATCGGTGGATGGATCGCCGACCGTTGGGTGCTGACTCAGCCGCTGGCCCGCCCGTATCTGTCCTTGATTGGGGTCTTGTTAGCCATCCCCACTGTTGCAGCTTCGGTGTGGATTGAGGACACGCATTTGGCGTTGCTCATGTACTTGCCGGCCAGCATCTTTAGCTCCTTGTGGATTGGCCCGGCGTTCGCTACGGCGCAAGACCTCGTCCCACCGGCTATGCGGGCGATGGCTTCGGCAGTATTTCTCTTCATCACCACGATTATCGGCATGGGTGCTGGTCCGCAGACCGTCGGCATCCTCAACGACTGGATCGGCACGCCCGATGCGATTCGTTACTCACTGTTGTCGAGCGCCACCATCATGAACCTCATCTCAGCGTGGTTCTTCTGGAAAGTCTCGAAAACTTTATTGAGCGATTTGCGGGCGAAAGAGCGATTGTGAGGCGAGGGGCAGCCCTACGACGGAACGATTCGGGTAGCCGGTTGCAGGTTCCTTCGCCCACGAAGAAACAGCAGAGATGACTACTGGGGCACCCTCACCGGCCTTGGTTCCTCGGCGCGCTTTGGTTAAAGACAAACAATCGCTTATTAGGAAACGAAGCGCACCATGCCAACACCCAAGACATCAAGCCGGACGAAAAGAACTGACCTCGTGAAGACGAAGCCGAAAAGTTCAGTCATCGCACTGGAAGTCTCCTTTGCTGAGGTCGTCGGCCTGATCCAGCAGTCTCGCCAACGCGCCTTTCATGCGGTCAATACTGAGCTAATAGATCTGTACTGGCAGGTGGGCGCATATATCAGCCGTAAGCTAGAGACTGCGGCTTGGGGCGAGGGGGTTGTTGATCAACTCGCTCGCTACATCGCACGGAAACATCAAGATATCAAAGGGTTCACTCGCGCCAGTCTGTTTCGGATGCGGCAGTTTTATGAAACATACCGAAGCGATAAAAAAGTCGCACCACTGGTGCGACAATTGTCTTGGACCCACAATTTGCTCATTCTTTCCCGCTCCAAACGACCCGAGGAGCGTGAGTTTTACCTCCGCTTGGCTCAGCGCGAACGATGGGGGAAGCGTGAACTTGAACGCCAACTAGCCAGCGCTCTTTTCGAGCGCACTGTGCTTTCACCGCCAAAAGTGTCACCACCGGTGGCACTTTTACACCCGGACGCGGGGAGTGTTTTCAAGGATATTTATTTACTGGACTTTCTTGACCTTCCTAATCGGCATTCGGAAGCCGACCTCCAGCAAGCTCTGACTGCGAATCTCCGGCGGTTTCTCCTCGAACTAGGTCGCGATTTCTGCTTTGTCGGCGAACAATACTTGGTTCAAGTTGGCGGCAAGGATTTCCATATCGATTTGCTCTTCTATCATCGTGAGCTGCAATGTCTCGTGGCGTTCGAGCTAAAGATCGATGAATTTCATCCTGCACATCTTGGACAATTGTCATTCTACCTTGAAGCCCTTGATCGCGACGTACGCAAACCTCACGAACAACCGTCCATCGGCGTGCTACTGTGCGCCACGAAGGACAACGAAGTGGTCGAGTACGCACTCAGCCGCACGCTCTCACCGACGCTGATTGCCGAATATCAGATGCGCCTTCCTGACAAGCGCCTCCTCCAGGCTAAGCTCCACGAGTTTTATGAACTGGCTCAACCGGCTGCGGAGACTGTCACGAAAACCCGCCGCTCACGAGACTGTACGTAACGCCATGCCAACGCTGAACTGGATCGGCAAAGACGCCGTCGTCAATCATCACCGATGGGCGTGTGTTGGTCATCGAGTACAAGGGGAAACATCTCTCCGACACTGCCGCTGCCGAAGAGAAGCGTGCCATTGGCGCGGTGTGGGAGTCACGCAGCGGTGGGCGCTGTCGGTTTGTCATGCCCACCGAAGGGAACTTTGCGGTGATTAGCGAGGTGGTCAAGTCGGGAACGTAAGGGTGGATGGCTGGTTACTCTTACAAGACCTTAATCAGAAAAAATGTGCGAAAACACTCTCAAGAAAATCATCATCATTGCGGGACCAAACGGTGCGGGGAAGACAACCTTTGCCCGGGAATTTTTACCCAATGAGGCTCAATGTCCCACCTTTGTTAATGCGGATCTTATTGCCGCCGGACTCAATCCTTTTGCCCCGGAGGTCGCGGCAGTCAAAGCCGGAAGATTAATGCTTGAGCTGATTCATGAGTATGTTCGCAAGGGTGAAAGTTTCGCGTTCGAGACAACACTGAGCGGTAAAATATATGCACGTCTGATTCCTCAATGGCGACGAGCAGGGTATCGGATTAAGCTGATTTTCCTACGTTTAGCGGCGCCAGAAATGGCTCTTGCGCGGGTGCGTTTGCGAGTCAGCGAGGGAGGGCATAATGTCCCCGAGGATATTATACGCCGGAGATTCCAGAGTGGATGGCGCAATTTTGAGACGATTTATCGCGACCTGGCGGATGAATGGGCCGTGTACGACAATGCCGGAGACCAACCGATCTTGGTCGCAAAGGGAGCTAAGCATGAGTGATTCCCACCGTGAAAACTCACCGAAAAGACAGGACTCAGATATAGCCAATGCCGGGGCCGCGTTGCGCCGCGCTGCAATCCGTGCACGAGAACGCGCCAAACAAGCAGGACTCAAGATCCCGATCTACCGGGATGGACAAATCGTCGAAGAATGGCCGGATGCAGGAGATGACGGGGCCAAGCCGGAACAGTCCTAAGAAACGCGGAGACTATGAAGTTGATCGTTGGGAAAGGTCAGCAAGGAAGGAGATAAGGAGGCCGGGGCACGGCAGGCCGTGCCCCGTTGGTGTCCAGACTCTAGGCGTCGTAGCTGCGCAGCACCTGGCCGGGCAGTCCGCCTTGGTGCTCGCCGTCTTGGTAGAGCACGTGGCCGGAGACGATGGTCGATTTGATGCCTTTGGATTTGGCCACAAACCGCTTGCCGCCGCCGGGCAGATCCCACACATACTCAGGATCTTTGGCGTCCACGGTGTCTGGATCAAACAGGGTCAAGTCAGCAACAAGCCCCTGAGCGAGACGACCACGCTTAGGAATGCCGAAGAGGTCCGCCGGGACCGACGTTAGTCGGCGCACGCCTTCTTCCAGCGATAACACTTGATGCTCGCGCACCCAGCGCCCGAGTAAGTAGGTGGCGTAGCCAGCATCGCACAGCATATCGACGTGTGCGCCGCCGTCGGACAGGCCAATCAGGAAGCGTTTGTCTTCGACAAGGTTTTTGACGCCTTCGAGATCGAAGTTAAGGGCTTGCAGGTCGAACATCAGTTCGAGCCGGTCGGCAATGGCGAGATCAAGGAACACGTCAATCGGGTCTTTGCCTTCATCGCGAGCAATCTGCGCCACGGTTTTCTTGCTAGCGATATACTTCTGCACTTCCGGCGTCTTGGCGTCGAGCACGGTCATGCGACCCCACTGGCCAGCGAAGATGCGCCGGCGGTCCATTTCCTCACGGAACGTCTGCCGGAACCCCGGGTCGCCGTAGATCTTCATCTGCTCTTCCACGCTCTTGTTGAACACCCCGTGCCAAGCGGTGAAGATCGCGAAGATGAAAGGATTGCGCATATTAAACTGGATGCGTAACGGGCGGCAGGTCACTTGCGGCACGGCTTTGTCCCAGCCCAGAATCGGCTGCACCTTTTCCACCGCGTTCAGATAGGAATCCGGCTTCCCAGGCTTGTTGAACAAGGCCAAGAACGTGACTGGGCGTTGGCTCTGATCCACCAGGAACTTCAGCAGGTCGTATTCGTCGTCGGAGACTTGACCGATATTCGTGCCGGTCAGCGCGATCTCAATCGTGCCGCGACCTTCTTCACGCAGTACTTGGCAGAGGGCAGCGAGTTCTTCGCGGCTGGCATTGCGGCAGGCGAGCGGACGGCCCTCGAAACCGATGTGGTTATTGAGAATGGTCGAGGTCAGGCCGAACGCACCCGAGCGAATGGCGTCGCGCAGCAATTGTTGCATGACCACAATTTCGTCCGGCTTGGCGGCGCGCTCGAAGGATTCTTCGCCGATAGCATAATGGCGCAGCGGGGTCAGCGCGGCGAGTGAGGCGACGTTGATGCCCATGCCGCGTTTTTGCAGCACGTCGAGATACTGGGCGTGTGTCTCCCACTGCCAGTCGATGCCTTTCTCCATGACGTCGAAAGGAATGGCTTCAACGTTGACGAGGTCCCACATGACGATGTCGCGTGCCTTCGGCTTGACCGGCGCGACGCCGACGCCACAGTTGCCCATGACGACGGTGGTAATGCCGTGCCACGACGAGCAGGTGACCATTGGGTCCCAGGCGACTTGTGCATCGTAGTGAGTATGTGGGTCGATAAACCCAGGGGCTAAAACGAGGCCATCGGCGTTAATCTTTCTCGTGGCGGCTTCGCCGTTGCCTTTACCAATGGCGGCAATCAGACCGTCTTTGACCGCGACGTTGCCGTAAAAACTTGGCTTGCCCGTACCGTCGCAAATACGAGCGTTCTCGATGATGAGATCATACATGGGTTACCCCTCCTTACTTAGTTGTGGGCTCCTAAGCCAAATCCACTTGCACGCCGTGATCGAGTCCCATTGCCACACGGAACCCGCCCTCCTGCGCAGCGCTAAATTTCTGACACCAGGTTTTGATGTTGTCACGAATCTTTTGCTGCCGGTCCTCGGTCGTGGCATACTCTTCAACCATATCGTACACCGGATCACCGTGAGCTTCCGACTCGCCCATGTGGGCATAGAAAAATTCCAAGTCCTCACGGCTGAGACCATACTTTTCTTTGAGCGCGGTGACAAAGCCCTTGGCCGAGCCATCGCTACGGGTTTCACCGCCAATCGACATCGCTGCAAGCGTCACCAAGCCGTATTCTTTGCGGCCGAGTTCAATCACCCAATTGACGTAGTCCACCGACTCTTTTGGCACTACCGGATGCTGGACTTCTTCATCCGTCGCGCCCAACGCTTTGGCCAGACGCATGGAGAGCATCCAATGCGCGTCGTCACCGCGACCCATGATAGTCTCTTCATCAATCAGGTTCTCGACGATATGGCGACGGATCTTCTGATCCAGCGGCGTGAGTCCGGTGTTCATGAAGATCCCACCGAACGCGCGGATATGTTGGCCGGTGACGTAATAGAGGTTGAGCGCCCATCGCTTGAGCTGCTCGCGCGACATCTCGCCACTGATGACATTCTTGTAGAAGCTCGTCCCGAGCAGGGGTTTTTCGTCCTCTTTGGCGATATAGGTGCGCAAATCTTTGACAAAGGTATCGGTCGCTTGCATGGTTGCCCCTCCTTTAGTTCTGTCGTTTTCCCTATTTAGCCCGTGGTGGGCAGAGAAAGCAAGAGAAAGGCGCACGCTGAAGAGCTTACTCCCCATCCCGAGAAGAGGCGGAATCCAGCTGTAGTTCGACAATTGTGGCTCCCCAACCTCCGGCCCCCGGCGGAGCATCGTAGAACCCACGCACGAACGGCAAGCGCGTAAGCAGGGCGCGAATGCTCTCGCGTTGTACGCCTTTGCCTTTGCCGTGAATCAGACGGACGGCAGTAAACCCAGCTGCGCGGCACTCGGTCAGGTATTCTTCGACGACACTACGGATTTCATTGGGTCGAAAAGGGTGCAAATCTAAAACATCTTCGAGCGGCAGAACGACGGGATCGGGGAAGGGAGACTCGTCGTCGAACTCCGCGTCTTCTGAGTCAATGAGCGCCTCTTTGTCTAACCGCGTCTTGGAATTCATATTTACACCGTGCCTTTGTGCTATTTGACCAACGCTCTCACCTCTGCCGGGCTTGGGCTTCCTGGTCGGAAGAGGACGACGGCATCGTCAAATCCAGCGTCTGCGAAACGTTGCAGAAGGTCTCTCGTCCGTCCCACATCGTGATCCGCAGTCAACTGGATAGTCGAGACGATGGCGCGTTTCCCTCCGGCGGCGCGGAAGCGACCGAGCGCCTCAATGACTTGGTCGGCGGTGCGATAATGAGCGGACGCGATCCATCCGGCAAAGTCTTTGGCTGCTCGTTCCACACCGGCACCCCACGAGCCGAAGAGGAGCGGTGGGCCTCCTGCAATTGCAGTCCACGGGGTCAGATTTGCCCGTTCGTCTTTTCCGTTCACGAGCAGGGTTCTCAGACGAGCCAGCGTCGAATTGAAGGTCTTGAAACGTTTTGCGTAGTCACGCTCAAGGGCGAGGAAATCCGTTTCTGTCGACCCGGCCCCGACGCCGAGCGTCAAGCGGTTGCCGCACTGATGCATGAGCGAGAAAATCCGATGGGCGAGATCGACCGGTTGATATAGAGAAAGCTGCACGACGGCTGTGCCAAGTTCGATGTCTTTCGTTGCCGTTGCCGCAACTGCCAACGCGATAAATGGGTCTGGGATGATGAACCCTCTACCAATAGTGTGGGGTGCCCACAGGCTGTCAAACCCTTCGCCAGCATAACGCTTGGCTTGTTCAGCGAGATCCATGACTTGAGCGTGTGGCGGTAAAAACCCCATGAGTGCGCCGAGTCTCATCTGGCAGCCTCCTTTTGTAGTGTGGGATCGGCGATACGAGTCGATGTACGCACGACCACATCACCGTATACCTGCGATGCACCTGGTTGTAAGGGCGGAGGTGCTGTGTTGTCAAATACACGGCATAAAGTATTTTGTTTCGGGGCGGCACGTGAAGCAGTCTTTGCTCAAAGATGCTAAAGAACAATCCATCATGAAGAGACGTATCTTGACTATTGTACTGGTTCTAATCGGCGTTGCGGGAGTCCTGGCGGTGGCGCATCTGCTCGTTCCGCCTATTCTCAAATCCGATCGACACGCGCTGCTCAGCGGCCACATGCTGCTCATCACGATGAAAAAGCGAGAGTCCTCGGACCTCATGACCTTTCCTGTGGACTATATCCGTGAAGGAAATAGCGTGTACGTTGGTAGCGATTCTGTGTGGTGGAAACACCTGGAAGGCGGGGCAGAAGCGCGCCTGTTGATACAGGGGACTGAGTTCGTTGGCTGGGCGACTCCGATCATTGACGATCCCAACCGCAGCCAGGCGGGGTTCAAGAAGCTGCGCCCCTGGACCTACAAGCGAGCGCTATGGTCTGGGGCGGTTTTTGTCGAGATCCAGATTCAGGAAAGTTCCGGCTGACGAACCGGGTTTATCACTCCTCCTCTCTAATGGTAAAAGAAACGACATATTATTCAGACGAAAAAATCGGAGGGTAGACATGCATGATCTCTTAATCCGTGGTGGAACAATCGTCGATGGCACTGGCAAACCTGCATTTACCGGGGATGTTGCCATGCGTAACGGACGCATCGCCGCAGTGGGCAAGGACCTTGGCAGCGCTACGCGCACGGTCGACGCGGACGGCTTACTGGTTACGCCAGCGTGGGTTGATGTGCATACCCACTATGACGCGCAAGTGGCGTGGGACGAACAGCTTACCCCGTCGCTGTGGCATGGTGTGGCGACGGTGGTCATGGGCAATTGTGGCGTGGGGTTTGCGCCTGCGGCTCCGGATCGTCACGACTGGCTGATTGGTCTCATGGAAGGCGTTGAGGATATCCCCGGACCGTCGCTGGCGGCTGGGTTACCGTGGGGCTGGCAGAGCTTTTCTGAGTACTATGACGTGTTGGAGAAAATGCCCCGGACACTAGATGTCGCGGGGATGATTACTCATGGGGCCGTGCGGGCGTATGTGATGGGCGAACGTGGTGCCAAGAACGAACCGGCTACTACTGATGATATCGCGCACATGGCAGCCTTGGTCAAAGAAGCCATGCTGGCTGGGGCGTTGGGATTCTCCAGCTCTCGTACTCCAGTACATATCGCCAAGGACGGAGTCCCGGTTCCAGGGACGTTTGCCACAGAAGATGAGCTCCTCGGCATTGTGAAAGGCATGCGTCAAACTGGACGCGGCATCTTTGAGGTGGTGCCGGCTGGTGTGGTCGGTGAAGCGCCAGGTGCGCTCAAGCCAGAAATTGAAATGATGATCCGTATTGCTCGGGTTTCGGGCTGTCCTTTGACCTTCTTGCTTGGCCAAGGCAACCGTGAGCCGCAAGCGTGGCGGGAGGTGTTGCAGATGTGCACGAGCGCCGTCAACGCAGGCGTGCCAATCACGCCGATGGTGTTTGCCCGTCCTGTGACCATCCTCTTAAGCTGGCAAAGCGAAAATCCGTTCAAGTCGCTGCCAAGCTTCAGATCGTTACGTAGTCTCCCCTTAGCCGAGAAACTCACGGCGCTGCGGAATCCCGAGCTGCGCCGGGCGTTATTGGCTGAACGTGAAGGGCGCACGTCACGCACGGCGCTGATGTATAACGATACCTTTTGGGAAAAGACCTATCGCATGGGGCAGCCACTCAATTACTTGCCCAGCCCCGACCAGTCGGTTGCGGTGATTGCCCAACGCGAAGGCCGCAGCATTCTCGAAGTTGTGTATGACGCCATGCTGGAGCAGGATGGTCGCGCTTTCTTGATGAACACTGTTGCCGGTTATGCCGAGGGCAACGCCAAAGCCTTACGTGAGATGATTACCCATCCGATCACAGCGTTGGGTGGGAGTGACGCTGGTGCGCACGTCAGTCAGATTATGGATGCCAGTATGCCAACCTACATGCTCACCCATTGGGTACGAGACACGCCTGCTGATCACCCTGAGCATCTTCCGCTAGAGCTGGTCGTGAAAAAACTGACGCATGATGGGGCGCGTCTGTTTGGTCTCAAGGACCGTGGCACGCTGGAGCCGGGAGCCAAGGCCGATGTAAACTTGATTGACTACAACAACTTGCACGTCAATCACCCAGAAGTGGTCTACGACTTGCCCGCTGGCATGCCTCGTCTAATGCAGACCGCCAAGGGTTATGTGGCAACCTATGTGAGCGGACAAGCAGTCCAAGAGAATGGCCAGGACACTGGTGCCCGGCCAGGGAAAATCGTGCGAGCGGCGTAGTGATGATGGATCCACGCTAGTCCTTCATTCGCGAGCTAAGGATGGCTGTCGGTTGGGTCATGACCCAACCGACTACTTATTCGGCAAGGTATAGGCAATCACATAGTCGCCCAACTTCGACCCTAGCCGCGTATGCCCGCCGGGAGCAATGATCAGGTATTGTTTCCCTTCTGGCGTGAGCTTGTAGGTAATCGGTCCAGCGTGCAGACCAGCAGGAAGGTCGAACGTGGCCAACACGGTGCCTGTCGCGCTATCGTGCGCCCGTAGTTTTAACTCTTGCGAACCCGCATGAAACACCAGACCTCCGGCAGTGACCAGCGGCGGACCGAAATTGGGTAGTCCTTGTGCGCCGGATTCCGCATCTTGCCCGACCGGCATTTGCCAACGAATCTCGCCAGTGTTGAGGTCCACGGCATGCAGCATTCCCCACGGCGGCTTATGACAACGGCGATCATCCTCAATCAGCGCACCGCGAATCTGGCCGTAACGCAAGCCTGTTCCTGTACGCCAGAGGAGCCAACGTAACCCGCCCCAACCGGTGTGCATAACGATGCCTGTCGTTTGACTGAAATTATCGGGCGGCAACGGGTCCAGGCGGATCAGGTGTACCTCGTTATTGGTCGGTGTAAACCACAGTCCGTTTTGTGGATCAAACGCACCGCCGGACCAGTTCACTCCACCATTCGTCCCTGGATAGAGGATCGTCCATTGGGTGCTCGGTGGCGTGAATATGCCTTCGTTTCGCAGGGTACGAAACCGCGCGAGGCAACGTTGGTAGAGTTGCGGATCGTCGGTCCTGAGATCCGCCTCGGTTAACCGCTGTGGCACGAGTGCTGGCGGTTTGCTGGGGAACGGCTGGGTCGGCCAACTGGCTTCTTCGAGGATCTCGCTGTGTGGGACCGGGCATTCTTCGACCGGAAACAAGGGCTTGCCAGTTTCTCGGTCAAGGAGAAAGACGAAGCCGGCTTTTGTTCCTTGAGCGACGGCATCGATCTCGCGCCCTTCGTGTCGTACGCGCACAAGCGTTGGCGGTGCGGCGAGATCGTAGTCCCACAGATCATGATGCACGGTCTGAAAATGCCAGCGTAGCGTGCCAGTCTTCGCGTCAAGCGCAACCAAACGAGCATCCAAGGTGCCGAGAAAAACCCGACTCGCGCAGGGGCCTTGGGCCGCAGGATCTTTCCAATACGCCACGCCACGATTCACCATGAGATTGGCGAACCGGCGTCCTTTGTCGATCTGCGGGTCAAAAGTCCACAATTCTTTCCCAGTGTCGGCAGCAAGCGCGATGACGCGGTTGTACGGGGTGGTAAAAATAAGACGACCCTCGACCACGATGGGAGTGGACTCGAATGCCGTGCCTTTGAAGGGATCTGGCCAGCCGGAGCGATAATCCCCGTGCCGGTACGTCCACGCGACCTGGAGTTGGGCAACGTTCGTGCGGTTGATATCCGCTAACGGCGAGTAGCGCATGCCGCCGGGGTCGCCGCCGGTGACCGGCCAGTCAGAAGAAGGCAATGCTGCGACCTGCGCCGCGCCGTGCAACACAAGCATGAGTCCGAGCAAGCTTTTTCCGCCGATTCTCATGAGGCTCCCTTCTCCCCTTGCGCTGGCAAGGAGAAAAGAGGAATCTACTATTCAATTGTTTGCTTGAATAGTATGGAAACGAAAAAATCTCCCAGACGGGTTTTCAAGGATCGCATTTACGAACAACTGGCGCGGATCGGCAAAGCCGTCGCCAGTCCTCAACGGCTGGAACTGCTCGAACTCCTCAGCCAAGGGCCGCGTACCGTGGAAAGTTTGGCGCAAGAAACTCACCTGACGGTGGCGAATACCTCGCGGCATTTGCAGATTTTACGAGGGGCGCGGCTGGTCGAGACGGAAAAAGAAGGCGTCTTCGTTCGCTATTCACTTGCGCATGAGATGGCCGCCGACTTCCTACGCTTGCTCCGTGTCCTTGCCGCCAGTCGCCTCGCCGAACTGGACCGCATCGCTCGCGACTTCTTCAAAGAGCCAACCCCTCCAGAGGCGATTGATCGTAAGGATCTGCTGAAACGAGTGCGCAAAGGTTTGGTGACGGTGTTAGATGTCCGGCCCGTCGAAGAATACCGAGCCGGGCATATTGCTGGCGCGATTTCCGTACCGATTGGAGAACTTCCCAGCCGCCTCGCCGAGCTGTCGCGCGATCAACAAATCGTTGCCTACTGTCGCGGCCCGTACTGTGTACTTGCCGCGCAAGCGGTCGAGTTGTTACAGCAACACGGTTTCCGCACCGTGCGCCTTGAGGACGGCGTTGCTGACTGGCGTGCACATGGTCTGCCGGTCGTCAGTGGTGACCGCCCAGCTTGAGGGAATTATGGACCTCCTCATTCGCATTAGTGCATTTCTGAGCATGTTCGTCACCATGTCCTTATGGGAGTTTCTGCGACCTCGCCGAAGATTGATGCAGCCGAGGCGTGAGCGGTGGCCGACCAATCTTGGGCTGACTGCCCTGAACTCTCTGCTGGTCTGGGGAATGGTCGGGGGGATTTCCTACACCATCGCGCGTTTTACCGCAGAACAAGGGGTGGGGATGCTGCATTGGCTTGTCCTGCCAGGTTGGGCGGCAGTGATGGTGACGCTTCTTGTTCTCGATTTCGCGCTCTACGTGCAACACATGTTGTTTCACGCCATGCCACTGCTGTGGCGCTTGCATCGCGTACACCATGCTGACCTTGGGCTTGATGCGACGACAGGGCTGCGCTTTCATCCTATTGAGATCTTTCTCTCCCTCGGCTTGAAAGCTGCGGTCATCGTACTCTTAGGTGCGACGCCGTGGGCGGTCATTGCCTTCGAGGCCTTCCTTAATGCTTCCTCGGTCTTTAATCACGGCAATGTGGCGATCCCTATGCATGTTGATCGCTGGTTATGCTGGGTGGTAGTGACGCCAGATATGCATCGCATTCATCATTCCACGCGTGTGGTCGAGACCAACTCAAACTTTGGCTTTTCCGTTTCGTGGTGGGACCGACTGTGTGGCACCTACCGTGCGGATCCGGCGTTGGGGCAAGAGAAAATGCCCGTCGGCCTCCTCGATTACCCAAACCCGTTGTCTCTCGGTCAATTGCTGGCCCTGCCTTTTCGGGGAGACGCGGGGCGATATCCTCTTAGCGGCGCTCGCTCAGCGCATACATGAAAGGAGGCTGTCTGATGAGGTCTCATCGATGGCTAGTCTTGGACGAGCCTATAGACATGAAGGAGACTCCCAACGATGAGCGCCGCCAACGCCACAACATCTGCCGCGAAAACTCTCCTGATCTGGAGATTGTAGCCGCCAACGGACCCTGCAAGCCACAAAAAAGAAAGGACGCTGATCCAACCAGCAATGAAGGCGACGGCGTACGTTTCTCCTGCCTTACTGGGAAAACGCAAAGACCCAGTGGCGCACGAAGTATTGAACGAAGATCCTCCGTCTTTATGGCGGGATGAGCTCACGCAGCATTGCGTCCGAGGCATGCCCAAACTCCAAGAGTTGGCCTTGCTCCATCGCGCGAGTCGCACTCTCATTCTTACGGATCTCGCTTTTCATATTCGTCATTCAGCCTCGTGGTTTACGCCGCTCTTTATGCGTATAAACGGCGCGTATGGACACTTTGGACCCTCACGGATCTTCCGCACGCTGGTCAAAGATCGCGCCGCCCTGCGCGCTTCGCTGGCGCATCTTCGCGACTGGGACTTCGACCGGATTATTGTGACCCACGGCGAAGTGCTGGAGCAGGGTGGCCAAGCTGCGATGCAAGCTCAGTATGTTTGGGTGTAAGAAGGTGATTTCCCTGCAAAAAATATCCCTGAAATACTAATTGCAAGAAAATTAGTAGTAGATTAGTATTTCATCGTTATGGAGATCCCCATTCGTCCGCCCACATTGGCGGAGGTCTTTAAAAGCTTTGACGACTCTCACCGCAGCCCTAGACTGACCGAGATCTTCGCGCTTGGTCTTGGCCCTGCTCCTGGCGGCAAGTATCGCCATTGGGATACTCTCCGCCATCTCAAACCACCAGAGGGTCTCTCTTCCCAAGAATGGTGGGCGGGTATCAAGGTAGCCCGATCTTTGACTCGCCGAGAAGTGCCATTGCTCAAAGATAAAACCGGGGGATCGTTTTTCTATACGCTTGCTGACCCAGTGCTGGAACTACTGCATGAGATCGACCGGAACGCAAGCGGCCACATTGCGGTTGCTGACCAGATTACAAATCCACAGACAAGAGATCGTTACATCCAAAGTTCGCTGATAGAGGAGGCGATTACTTCCAGTCAACTCGAAGGCGCTTCAACCACTCGCGAAAAGGCGAAAGAAATGCTGCGGTCAGGGCGAGAGCCGATTGACCACAGCGAAAAAATGATTGTGAACAATTATCGAGCCATACAGCTCATTGCTCGCTTGAAGGATCAACCTCTCTCGAAAGAGTTGCTCTCTCTCTTTCATCGGACGATTATCAATGGGACATTAAAGGAAGGGACCGAACGCAATTATCTACGACAGCCTGGGGATGGCATCGGCGTCTATGACAACCGCGATAACACGTTGCTGCATGAGCCGCCGCCAGCGCATCACATTCCCGGACGAATTGACGCTTTGTGTCGTTTCGCCAACGAGACACCAACCGGCACTTTTCTTCATCCCGTGCTCAAGGCGATCATTCTCCATTTCTGGCTTGCGTACGATCATCCGTTTATCGACGGGAATGGTCGTACGGCGCGAGTTTTATTCTACTGGTCAGTGCTTTCTCAGCATTTTTGGCTCTTCGAGTTTCTTTCTATTTCGACAATCCTTCGCAAGGCTCCAGTTAAATACGCACGGTCGTTTCTCTACACGGAGACAGACGAGAACGATCTGACGTACTTCATCCTTGCGCAATTGCAAGTGATCCGTCGCGCGATCAACGAACTGTACGCCTATGTTGAAAGAAAGCGGCAAGAAGTCCAACAAATCGAGTATCTCTTGCGTGCGTCTACTCTCCTGAATCACCGGCAAATGGCGTTACTCGGACACGCCTTACGTCACCCTGGGATGCGTTACACTATCGAATCTCATAGAACGAGCCACCAAATTACCTACCAAACTGCTCGGACGGATTTGCTCGAGTTGGTAAAACGGCAACTTCTTCACCACAGGAAGATTGCTCGAACATTCGTCTTTACCGTCCCGCCAGATCTTGCCGAGCGAGTGCAGAGACTTTCCTCCTAATGGACGGGGTTGCGCGGGCAAGATCAGACCCGTTTGCGTGAAGAGCGTTTACTCTCCTCGCCCGTCCTCCGCAATCATGCCATCGACCAGCCGAATCTTACGATCACAGCGTTCCGCTAAGCGTGGATCATGGGTCACAATTAGAAAGGCCGTGCCGCGTTCTTTGTTGAAACGCCGCAGTAACGCGAAAATGTCATCTGCGGTCTGGGTATCAAGGTTGCCAGTCGGTTCATCAGCGAGCACGATTTTGGGCGTCAGGATGAGCGACCGAGCAATGGCCACCCGTTGCTGCATACCGCCGGAAAGC
>SYOC01000283.1 GCA_005804965.1 Pseudomonadota bacterium | reverse complement strand
TGATGGACGATACCGATGCCTGGTGGCACGACTTTGAAAGTCTCAAACGCTTGCATCCCCCATTTGAGGAATTGATAGCGAGGTTGATTGCGCTCAAATTCCAGCTCCATGTTCTTTTGCAGCGCATCCGAGGTGCTTGCGTAGTCTACCTGTACGGAATGATCCACGACGAGATCGACTGGTACGAGCGGTTCGATAATCTGCGGATTCTTGCCGAGACGAGCAACGGCGGAACGCATGGCGGCCAGATCGACGAGCAGGGGCACGCCAGTGAAATCTTGCAACAACACCCGAGCCACGACGAAAGGGATCTCTTCCGTGCGTTCCGCGTTCGGAGCCCAATTGGCCAACGTGCGGATGTCGTTTTCAGAAACCTTGCTTCCGTCGCAATTACGCAACACGGATTCGAGCACGATGCGAATGCTGACTGGCAGCTTGGCAATCGGGCCGACGCCAGCTTTTTCCAGTTGCGGGAGAGAGTACAACTGACCGGATCGTCCGCCGCCAGTAGGAAATGCTTGTAACGCATTGAAGAGATTGTGTGGCATACGCCTGTCTATCCTTTCTGGTGAGTGAAGAGTGTGCCGCTGACAAAGGTGCGTCTGGACTCGCCATTGCACGGATATTGGTGCAGGAGAAGAGAAACTCACTGAACGCGCACCACCCTGTCAGGCGAAGTTGTTATATCCCTCTCAAGTGAAAAGGCAAGCGCATTTTAGCGGAAAAAGCGAACAGTCTTTTCTTGCCGCTATGAGCTTGAGTGCTCGCGGCGTGGGCGACATCTCCTGTTCGGAGCCGCACCCGCGCGGTCTTGCATTTCCCATCGCGCGGTTCTTGTGTTAGGAGCAAAGACCAGAATGACTGTGCTCAAGGAGCACGAGAGCTGCAACTCTCAGGGGAGGAGAGACATGCAAGGATTGGAAGGCGTCAAGGTACTGGAACTTGGGCAGATGGTGTCGGCGGCCTATGCCACCAAGCTCATGGCCGATCTTGGTGCTGATGTTATTAAAGTGGAAGAACGCGAGGGCGATCTTGCCCGTCAACGTGGCCCTTTTCCCAAGGGAGCGGTTGACCCTGAACAGAGTGGTCTCTTTCTCTATTTGAACACCAATAAACGAGGCGTCACCCTTGATCTGCAACAGGACAAGGACAAGTTCGTGAGTTTGGTGGCCTGGGCTGACGTTCTCGTGCACAACTATCCGCCCGGGCAGATGGCGGCCTTGGGCGTGGACTATGACGCCTTTCGCCAGCTCAACCCTCGTCTGGTGATGTGTTCGCTCACGCCGTTTGGCTTAACCGGCCCGCATCGGGACTACAAGGCGTATGAACTGACGGTTGCTCATGGCGGCGGCTGGGCATGGCTGAGTCCCGGCGGGTCAGATCGTCCGGATTTGCCCCCACTCAAAGCCGCTGGACATCAGGCGGATTTTCAAGCTGGAGTAGCGGCCGCCACAGTGGCGCTAGCGGCGTATTACAATGCGCTTCAGACTGGCGAAGGAGAACACATCGACTTTCCTCGCCAAGCCTATATTGCCTCGTTCGTCGATGTGAGCGCACCGAACTACACCTATCAGGGGCAGGTTGCTTCGCGCCTCGGCAAACGCGTGCTGTATCCCTGGGGGATCTTTCCGTGTCAGGACGGCCTGATGTTTCTGGTGATCGGCGAAGAAGATCAGTGGCAACGGCTCATCACCCTAATGGGGAACCCGGAATGGGGCACGTGGGAGATTTTTCAAGGGTTCGTGAACCGGAGTAAAAATCAGGACGTCTTGCACACCTACTTGGCGGACTGGATCAAAGAGTGGAAGGCGGAAGACCTCTTTCGTGTGGCGCAGGCACAGCGGATTTGTTTTGCTCCGGTTTTCACCATGGCCCAACTCGCGCACCAAGAACAGCTCCATGCCCGGCAGTTCTTCGTCGACGTTACCCATCCGCGCACTGGCACCCTCACGCACTTGGGGGCACCGTATCAACTGCATGAACCGTGGTGGAAGATCCGTCGCCCCGCGCCATTGCTCGGCGAGCATAATGTTGAAGTTCTCAGTTCTCAGTTTTTAGTTCCTAGCACCCAGTCTCCAACCCCTAACCTCCAACCCCTAGCCCCTAACCCTCGTCTTCCTTTGGCCGGCGTGCGCGTGGCGGATTTTAGTTGGGTCTGGGCCGGTCCTTTTTGTGCGCTGCACTTGGCTCACCTGGGAGCGGAAGTGATCAAGCTGGAGTCGAACGTTCACGTCGATGCAGCGCGACGCCTCGCCTATTACCCGAAAGATATGGAGCCGGGCGTCAACCGTTGCGCACTGTTTAACCAGTGGGGGCAAGGCAAGAAGAGCATCTTGCTGAATCTCACAACGGAGAGAGGCATCGCTCTTGCCAAGGAGTTGATCAGCAAGAGTGATGTCGTCTTGCAAAACTTCGCCACCGGCGTCATGGACAAATTAGGTCTGGGTTATGAAGTTCTCAAAAAGCTCAAACCCGACATCATCATGGCGTCCATTTCCGGCTATGGCCAAACCGGACCGCAGCGTAAATACATAGCCTATGGCCCGGCCATTCCGCCGCTCACCGGGCTGGCCTCTCTCACTGGATATGAAGGAGGTCCGCCACAAGAGGTCGGCATGGCGTACGGAGATCCCACCTCAGGCATCCATGCCGCCGTGGCTATCTGTGCGGCGCTGGCGGCGCGACAGCGCACCGGTCAGGGCCAACACTTCGATGTCTCTTTGTGGCAGACCGTGGCGGCGCTGGTGCCGGAAGGCTGGATGGACTATGCCATGAACGGAACGCAGCCGTCGCGACAAGGCAACCACGATCCGTGGATGGCACCGCATAATTGTTTTCGTTGCGCCGGCGAAGATGAATGGGTCACGATCGCCTGCGGGTCTGAGGAGGAGTGGCGAGCGTTGTGTCAGGCCATTGATCAACCCCAACTGGCGACGGACGCACGCTTTAGCTCTGCCAATGCGCGTAAGGCGCACGAAGAAGCCTTGGACCAGATGATTACAGCGTGGACTGCCACTCGTGAGAAGTGGGAAGTCACTCGCGTGCTTCAGGCGGTTGGGGTCGCGGCCTTTCCGTCGATGAGCGGAAAAGATCTCGTCGAAGATCCACATCTCAACGCGCGCGACTTTTTCGTGCGCCTTGCCCATCCGGAAGTGGGAGTGCGCACGCATATGGGGATGCCGTGGCTCCTCACCCACGGACCGAACGGCGTGCGCAGGCCAGCCCCGCTGCTTGGACAAGATACCGACCAAGTGTTCCAGGAGGTGCTTGGGTACTCTGCTCAGGAGGTGGCGCGTCTCAAGGATGAGCGAGTGTTGTATTGAGGCAGTACCGTAATGACGTTAAGTTCAGCTAAGTGCCTATCCTCATAACCGCACCGCCCGCTGTTGTCATTCTGAGCGGAGCGAAGAATCTGGTTGTGCCCGCTGAAGAAAGATGTCTCGCTCTGCTCGACATGACATAGGGTCCACCGTTATGAGGATAGACTCTAAGGAGGGAACAATGACGCAAAGTGACGTGGACGCTACTACTCCAAAGTATTTGCGCAACAAATACGCCATCGTCGGGGTGGGAGAGACCACCTACCGCCGTGGGTCGCAAGAATCCACCCGCAACTTGGCGACCTGGGCCATTAATAATGCTCTTGATGATGCGGGACTCGAAGCCGCAGACATTGACGGCATGCTGTCATACTCGGGCAACGACTCGACCATGTCGCCATTCGTGGCTGGTGATCTGGGGATCCGGCTGAACTTCTATATGGACGTACATGGTGGCGGCTCCAGCACCGAGGCGCTCATTGGCATCGCCATGGGGGTGATCGAGGCGGGCATGTGTAAGACGGTCGCTATCTTCCGTTCGATGAACGGCTACACGCAAGTGCGGATTGGCGGCACCGGTGCGCGTTCCGCCGCGCCAATCACCGGCGACCAAGTACACATGCGCGCCTACGGCTGGCAGAGCGCGGGCCAGATGTTCGCACCGACGTTTCTGCGGCACATGTACGATTACGGCACGACCTCAGAGCAAGTCGCGCATGTCAAGATGGCGCACAGCAAGCACGCCTCCAATAACCCCAAGGCCTTCTACAAAACCCGCTACACGATTGAGGATGTGCTCAATTCGCGAATCATCTGCAAACCTTTGCATCTGCTCGACTGCTGCGTGGAAACGGACAACGCGACGTGCATCATCGTGACTCGGGCCGAGCGCGCCAAAGATATGAAACAGCCGCTGGTGCAGATTCGTTCGGTAGTCGGGCGTTGCTGCAAGCCGCGCATCGACATGCACTATCAGCACGGGCCGATCTCGACGGTCGCAGGCTACTATGCCAAGGACATCCTCTGGCCGAATGCTGGTGTGGGGCCGGAGGAAATTGACCTGACTGGCTCTTACGATGCCTTTACCTTCACCACCATGTTGCAGCTAGAAGAATACGGCTTTTGCAAGAAAGGCGAGGGCGGCCAGTACGTCTCCAGCGGCATCATCGAGCTGGGCGGCGCACGGCCAAACAACACCTCGGGCGGCCATCTCTGCGAAGGCTACACCCACGGGATGAACATGGTGATTGAGAACGTGCGCCAGTTGCGCGGTAATGTGGACGATTCCTGTCCAGTCGGAGCCGACGGCAAACGCCAGCATACCTACAACTACAGCGAAGGCGGCTGCCGTCAGGTGAAGGATGCCGAGTTGAGCGCGAACTTGGGCTGGGCGATGCCCGGCACTGGCTCTGCCATGGTGATGCAGCGCGGATAAAGCGCACCTACGGGAGGAATGACAGATGCTACAAGGCGAATATCTTGGCATGCGGCTGACCATCGAAGACGTTGACAAAGAAAATCTAGCCTTTTTTCAGTATTGTGCTCAGGGCGACTTCCGGCTGCAAAAAGGGAAGAAATCGGGGCTGCTGCGCTATCCCCCGACGACGGCTTGTCCCTGGACCCGAGATCGGGAGTATGACTGGGTGAGCGTGGAAGGAAAAGGCACGGTCCACTCCTACGCGGAGGTGCATCACGCGATCCAGCCAGCGTTCCGCGAGCATGTGCCCTACATGATCCTGCTGGTCGACCTCGACACCCAGAAAGGCCAACCCAGCGAACACGAAGCTTTACGCGTGGTGGGCAATCTTTTGACTGCCGACGGGAAGTTTGCCCCGCCGGAGATGATTAAGACGGTAGGCATCGGCACACGCGTGCGCATGATCTTCAAACAGGTGAGTGAAGGGTTCGCGCTACCGCACTGGACGATCGACGAAACAGCGGCACAGCCAGCCACGCCCTGGCGCTACCCACAGGAGTGAGCGGATAGTCGAGTCAATAAAAGCCTATCCGTCTCGCTCATTGTTGGTAAATTTTTGTCTCTTGTCCTTGCGGGTAGGTCGTGGTAGTTAGCCCGAGGGGAGGAACAGCGTCATTATGCCATTAGGTAACGGTTCGACGGAATGGACGCAGGAGACGGTGCGCGTCGACGGCACTGATTTGGTTGTCGTCAAAGGTGGCACTGGCCGTCCCTTACTCGTGTTGCACGAGGAGTTGGGCTGGCCGGGCTGGCTCAAATGGAACTCGGCGCTGGCACGCCAGTACACGTTGATTATTCCGCAGCACCCAGGCTTCAGCCGCACGGAGCGGGCGGAATGGATCAGCAACATCCGTGACCTCGCGGGTTTTTACGCACGCTATCTGCTCGAACAGAACTTGGCTCCGCTTGATGCCATCGGCTTCTCGCTTGGTGGGTGGGTCGCGGCGGAGATGGCGGCGTGTAATCCCGCGCAATTTCGTAAACTGGTGTTGGTTGCACCAATGGGGATCCGTCCACGGGACGGTGTCATTCTCGATTTCTTCCAGCTCATGGCGTTGAAGAATTTGTTCGTGACGGTCCACGACCCTGATGCAACACCGGAATTTGACGATCTCTATGGTGGCCAGGGGGCAGAACAATTCGAGCGCTTGGAAGAGGCGCGAGCGCAGTCGGCGCGTCTGGCTTGGGCACCGTTCATGCACAATCCCAGTCTGCCGCATTTGCTGGGTGTGGCACCGAGTCTGCCGACGCTGTTGCTCTGGGGGCGCGAGGATCGGGTTGTGCCACTCAGCGTCGCTGAAGAATACCAGCGGGTCATGAAGTCTGCACGGCTGAGTGTCTTTGACAACTGCGGCCATCGACCGGAAGTCGAGAAGCCGGTCGAGTTTCTTCGTGAAGTGGAAAGTTTCCTGAGCTGATTGCCTAAAGGGAGGCCTCGTCATGCATCTTATGTATTTTACCGAACGTCCCTACCGGTACATTTCTAATGATGAAGTCATTAAGAGCGGTTTCTTTGGCATCGAAAACAAGCATTTTGATGCGGTCAAAGGTGGCCAACTGCTGAACGAGTATCTCGACGAGAAAGTTCTTGCCGAGGAGCTTGGCTTC
>SYOC01000282.1 GCA_005804965.1 Pseudomonadota bacterium | reverse complement strand
CGGCACCGACATGCCGAAGAACCCCAGCTCCGCCATATGCTTAATGATATGTTCCGGGATCAGCTCATCGTGGCGATGCACCCGTTCCGCCACTGGCGAGACTTCGGAGCGGGCGAATTGCCGCACCGAATCTCGCGTCATGACGGCAATGTCGCTCTCCAACCAAGAGTTATTGACGCCTTTGCTGGCGAGCACGCATTGCCCGATCTTGCGAAAGCGGCTTTCTTTCGCACCGTCACGAAGAGCGGCTTTGACCTCTGCACGACCTAAAGTATCTGCCAGAAACCCTTCAGTGAAACCAAAATCGCCTAAATGAATGTCCGCTTGTCCGAGCAATTTCTGACCGATCTCTGCTACGAAGCCGAGTGCCATCTCCCCAATATTCGAGTCGCCCTGCTGTTCTGCGGCCTGAGCGTAGACCAGCAACGCACGCGCGGCTTCCACCTCGGTCGAGAGGTAAGCCAACCGCTCGGTGTGAACTTGGTGCTCGTCGATGCCTTTGCCGTTGTCGGTCACAGTCTTGCCGTGTTGCAGTGCTTCATCACGCACTCGTTGCAAAGCATCCACGATCAGGGTTGTCTGTTGTAGGGTATTGGTCATGCAGGTCTCCTCGTCCATCTTTCTCTATCGGGGTACGGCCAGATTTCTACCATCCCCCGAATTTATGAGCTAGGGAGGGTTGGAGTTAGCATGCTGAATCTGCTAAGGAAAGGCGCTCGGCTGAGACTAAGTGCTGAGTAGAAAGTCCTGAGTGCTGAGGGAAAACCGCAAGTACGTAACTGCGGAGGAAGCTCTCGGAATTCGGGGCCAAAGCGAGTAGGAGGAGTTTCATGTTCGTTCTCGATGAAGGTAAGCGTTTCGTTATTCCGCGCACGGAAATGACGTATCCCGGCCACAGCATGAAGTTGCACCAAAATGCGGCGGACCCGGTTAAGTCGCCGGTCGATCATGTGATGATGGACTTTGAGGATGCGTGCCCTTACGAATTCAAAGGCCCGAAAAGCCGCCAGTGCGTGGTCGAGGCGCTGAATTCACTGGATTTCGGCAAGAAAGTCGTCACCGTGCGCCCCAATAACATCCGTTCGGAGTTCTTTCTTGGCGACTTGGAAGCTATCGTTCTTGGTGCGCCGGATAAGTTTCACGGCATCATCCTGCCGAAAGTGCACGGTCCCGACGACATTAAGTATGCGTCCAACCTGCTCGACAACCTGGAGAAGCAGGGCGGTTGGAAAACCCGCGTACAAATCGAGTCGTTGATCGAAATCCCGCAGGCGATTGTGAAAGCCTACGACATTGCCACGGCTTCCAACCGCATGGCCGGCCTCATTTTTGGCATCGCCGATTTCGCCGCCACGCTGGGTATCCGTGAAGTGGTGAAAAATCAGAACATCAATTTCTTGTATTCCAAGCAGGCTGTGGTGGTGGCTGCCAAAGCCGCTGGTTTGCATGCTGTGGACAACGTCTATCTGCCGCTGTGGCGCAAGGAAGACTCGCCGGAGAAAGTGGCGGAGATCGAAGCCGGGCTGCGAGACAAGAACGTCGGTGCGGCCAATCTTGGCATGGACGGCACTTGGGTCATTCACCCGCAGCAGGCGAAGATCGCCAACGAGTGTTACACCCCGAACGAAGCCCAGGTGAATTACGGCAAGCGTGTGCTCGACCTCTACCATCTGAAAGGCGGCGGTTCGATGCCCGACCCCGAGACGGGGGAAATGATCGACGAAGCGACGATCAAAATCGCACTCATGGACCTCGCCAAAGCCGTACAGGCTGGCACCATCAGCCCAGCGTACCTGGCCGAACAAGCCGCCAAGAGTAAGTCGATCACCGGCTACGACATTTTGGAGCAAATGAAGCGGGTCGGTTGATGAGGGATTAGGGGCTAGGGATTGGGGATTGGTTTTCTAACACCTAACCCCCAACACCCAATCCCTTCGGCCCATACACTGAAAGCAGGAGTTTTCATGTTGAAAAAGATCCACCACATCGGCATTGTCGTTCGCAAGCTCGAAGAAGCCTTCGAGTTCTATAAAGACACGCTCGGATTGCCACTCGGCAAGATGGCCACCGTGCAAGATCAAGGCGTGAAAGCTGCGCTGTTACCTATCGGCGAGAGCGAGATTGAGCTGCTCGAACCGATTACCCCGGATTCGGGCGTGGCGCGGTTCCTAGAGAAAAAGGGCGGCGGACTGCACCATCTTTGCTTCGAGACGGATAATGTCGAGGCAGAACTGCAAGGGGCGAAAGACAAAGGCATCCGCGTCATCGACCAGAAAACTCGACCGGGCTTGGCTGGTATCATTGCCTTTCTGCACCCGCAGGCGTGTTGCAGCGTGCTCGTCGAGTACGCCCAGCCGGTGGACCACAGCGAACATGCCTCGCTCTTGGGCGAAGCACGGAATCGTCGCTTCACGGCCAAACGGTTGGACCATGTGGTCGTTGCCGTGAACGATCTGGAAGGCGCCGTCGCGACGTTCGGCAAGAATTTTGGCTTGACGCGCGAAGGTCCGGCCCAGGATGTTCCTGGGCTCGGTATCCGTAACACCTTCCTCCCAATTAGCGATTCCAAGATCGAGATCGTCGAACCGCTGGGCGAAAAGAGTCCGATTGCCCAGTTCATCGGTAAGAACGGCGAAGGCATGTACCTGCTGTCGCTCGATGTCGATTATCTCCCCGGTGCGGTGCAGACGCTCGCCGAAAAAGGCATCAAAGCCAATGTGGTGCAGTCCCCCACCAGCGGCGACATCGCTTTCATTAGTCCCAAGCATACCCACGGCGTGCTGCTGCAATTGATCTCGCGACGGTAGTAGAAGGACCGATGACCATGAAAAAAGACGCCCCCTGGGTGATGCGCACCTATTCTGGGCACTCGACCGCGCAAGCCAGTAACGAACTCTACCGCCTCAATCTGAGCAAGGGGCAGACTGGGCTGTCGATCGCTTTCGATCTCCCCACGCAGACCGGCTATGACAGCGACCATCCCATGGCCCGGGGTGAGGTAGGGAAAGTCGGCGTGCCGGTATGCCATCTCGGCGATATGCAGACGCTTTTTGAGGGGATTCCTCTCGGGAAGATGAATACGTCGATGACCATCAATGGCACGGCAGCGTGGCTGCTGGCCTTGTACATTGCTGCCGCTGAACGCCAAGGGGTCGAGGCGAAGTCATTGCAAGGGACAACACAGAACGACATCGTCAAAGAATATCTGTCGCGTGGCACGTATATCTTTCCGCCGGAGCCGAGCCTGCGCCTCATCCGCGACACCATCACCTACACGGTCGCACATGCGCCGAAGTGGAACCCGATCAACGTCTGCTCGTACCATTTGCAAGAGGCCGGGGCCACGCCAGTGCAGGAAGTGGCGTATACGCTCTGTACGGCGATTGCCGTGCTTGATGCCGTGAAAGAGTCCCGGCAGTTGAGCGCGGCGGATTTTACCGAAGCCGTTGGCCGTATCAGTTTCTTCGTCAATGCCGGACTCCGTTTCATCGAAGAAATTTGCAAGCTGCGCGCCTTTGGTCAGTTGTGGGACGAACTCACCCGTGACCGCTACGCCGTGACCGACCCCAAGTTGCGCCGCTTCCGTTATGGTGTGCAAGTCAATTCCCTGGGGCTGACCGAAGCCCAACCAGAGAACAACGTCCCGCGCATCGTGCTAGAGGCTCTCGGCGTCACGTTGAGCAAAGACGCGCGTTGCCGTGCCTTGCAGTTGCCGACGTGGAACGAGGCGCTCGGACTGCCGCGCCCGTGGGATCAGCAGTGGAGTCTGCGTATCCAACAGATCTTGGCCTACGAAACCGACATCCTCGACTACGAGGATATTTTCGAAGGTAGCAAGGTTGTGGAAGCGAAAACCGCTGCGATCAAGCACGCCGCCTGGGCGGAAGTGGAGCGTGTCCAAGAGCTAGGTGGAGTCATCGCTGCACTGGATTATGTGAAAGAGCGGCTCGTTGCCAGCCACACCGACCGAGTGCGACGCATTAACTCCGGCGATCAGACTGTGGTCGGGGTGAACAAATTCACCGAGACCGCGTCGTCGCCACTGTATACCGGCGATTCCTCTGCGATCTTGAAAGTGGACGAGGACGCCGAGCGTGACCAAGTCGAGCGCTTGCAAGCATTTCGCGCGTCACGCAATCAGTCCGAGGTATCCGCCGCGTTGAAGATGCTGCAGGAAGCGGTGACGAACGGGGCGAATATCATGCCAGCGTCGATCCGTTGCGCCCATGCTGGTGTCACGACTGGAGAATGGTCTCAGACGTTGCGGCAGATGTTTGGTGAATTTCGTGCGCCGACTGGCATTGCCGGCGCAGCGGCAGCGCGTGGCGTCGAGGGGCCAGTGGCCGACAAACTCGAAGCTGTGCGCGTGCGGGTACGCAAATCCGCTGATACGCTCGGGCGTCCGCTCAAAGTGTTAATTGGCAAGCCAGGGTTGGACGGGCATTCGAACGGTGCCGAACAAATTGCTGTCTGGTGCCGCGATGCTGGGATGGAAGTGGTGTATGAAGGCATTCGTTTGACGCCGGAGCAGATTATTGCCAGCGCCCGCGACGAGGGGGTGCATCTGATTGGACTGAGCATTTTGTCCGGTTCGCATCTGCGGCTGGTGCCGG
Source organism: Pseudomonadota bacterium (assembly GCA_005804965.1). GTDB lineage: Bacteria > Desulfobacterota > Binatia > Bin18 > Bin18 > SYOC01. Next base: position 2,811 of record SYOC01000282.1, on the reverse strand, counting down.
AAGTGCTGTCTGGACTCCGAGCTGAGGGGCTAGGTGAAGTGCCGGTTGTCGTGGGCGGTATCATTCCTGAAGACGATGCCGCCGCTTTGCGCAAAGCTGGCGTCGCGCGGGTCTACACGCCCAAGGATTTCGAGATGCTGAAAATTCTCTCGGATATGGTGGAGGTCGCAGAAGCAGCGCATGGGGAGTGAGTCGCTACATTGCTAACGCTGACACATGCCAACTGTACTACGAAGTGGTCCGTACCGCTTCTTTTTCTATGCTGGAGATCGAGAAGAATCCGCCCATATTCACGTTGAGCGCGAGGAGGAAATCGCGAAATTTTGGCTTGATCCACTGCGTTTGCAAGAGAACCGAGGGTTTTCTCGTGCCGAACTCGGACGCATCCAAAAGATTCTCCAAGATCACAGGCAGGAGTTAATTGAGGCATGGTATGACTACTTCCAGAATTGAGATTGCCCTTCCTACGGCAGAGAGTGTAAAGGTGACGGAGGATACTCTCAGTGTTGACTTGAGTGATGGCCGTACCATCGCCGTGCCGCTTGCTTGGTTCCCAAGGTTGCTTCATGGCACCGTCAAGGAGCGAAATCACTGGAGACTAATCGGAAAAGGCCACGGCATTCATTGGTCAGAACTAGACGAGGACATCAGCGTAGAGGGCTTATTGGCAGGGAAACCCTCGGGGGAGAGCCACACCTCCCTCAAAAAATGGCTCGATGAGCGTGACTCGCTCCAAGCAAATCGTTCCCGCCGCTCACGTCTCCGCCATAGTGCAAAAGAATCACAAAGTTCAGTTCAGCAGCCCTTAGCCTCTCGCTTGTGATCACATCTTCTTCTCATATCGACCTTTCCCCCCTGCTCCGCTTCGAACGAAAATCCATCGCTGCGGCGTTGAATCTCATCGAAGACCGTCGCCCAGCTCGCCAAGCGCAGGCGCTCGCGCTGCTTGATGCGTGCGCTGCGTTGCCGGCTCGTGCGCATATTGTCGGTATCACCGGTCCGCCCGGTGTTGGGAAGAGTTCGCTGATTGCCCGTTTGATCGACCTCGCCGTGCGTCAGCAACGCAGCATGGCCATTGTCGCTGTCGATCCGTCGAGCAAAGTCTCCGGTGGCGCGATTCTCGGTGATCGCAATCGTATGCAAGTGCCAGCGGCTGCGCCTGTCTATATGCGGAGTTTTGCCGCACGCAATCGCCTCGGCGGCCTCAGCCGTGAAGCGTTTGCCGCGGTGTTCCTGCTCCGTCATTTTTGCGACATGGTACTGGTCGAAACCGTGGGTGTCGGTCAGAGCGAAACCGATGTAGCGCAAGTGGCGGATACCGTCGTGCTGGTGGTGCAGCCGTTTTCCGGTGATCTCCTCCAGTTTATTAAAGCCGGCGTCATGGAAATTCCTGATGTGTTGGCCGTCAATAAAGCCGATGATGAGGCGTTGGCGCGCAAAGCTATGACGGACGTGAAGGCCGCCTTGTCGTACGAACAGCATTCCTGGGCGCGGCCAGTGCTGGCCGTGAGTGCTGCAACGAATCTCCATATTGAGGATCTCGATGTTGCTATCACGGCTCACCATGCACAGATGATGGCGAGTGGCGGTCTTTCCCGGCAACGCGAGCAGCAGACGCTTGCTTGGGCCGTCGGAGAAATTGTCCACGAAGTTGGGCAACGCGGACTCTCTGCTCTTGGTGGTGCAGCCGGTGTTGCGACATGGTGGCGTCGTCAGCCGGCAAACTGGAGTACACTACGCCGTTTGACGGTCCTGCTCGGCACGCTTCAGTGGCATGCCGAATCCTGACACACCGACGTGGCACGAGCACGATGAACTTGCTACATTCGGCGGTCATCGTTGAGAACCCTGCATGAGTCGGAGGACGTACGTATGTTGTTGACACGGGAGGAAATGACTCTCCATTCCGCGCCCCCCAAGTTTTCGGTAGAGACGGACCGGGAGGCGGTGCTCCGTGCACTGAGCCATCTTTTTTACGGCGAGGTCGGGGCCGTCAAAATCGGCCAATGGGTCACCAAAGCCCCAGATCTCGAAGGTATGCTCGAAATCGTCAAACAGACACGCGATGAAACCCGTCACACTGGCATCTTTCGCCGGTTGTTACAGCGCTACGGGGCTGAGCCGTCGCAAGCCGTCGTCGGCGACATGGGCGAGCTGCACGGCGTCATCAGTCACACCTGGGAAGATATGCTTTTCGAGTCGATGGTGGTCGGTGAAGGGCTCGCGCTCGCGCTGATCTATTTTTACCATGACGTGATTGCCGATGAACCGATTCGCCGTGGACTGCGGCGCGTGATTCGTGACGAAGAGAGTCACGTTGAATATGGCGAGCAGAAAATCATGGCAGCACTACGGCGCACGCCACAGTTGAAGGAACGCTTGCTCGCGCTGCAAGAACAGCTCGTCCAGCACTATTCCGGGTTTATCACTGGGCAAGCACCGGCAGACGCGATTGAGGCAATGATTGCTGAGACGCCGATGGCTATCATCCAGATGCACATGATCCGGCTGCAACGTATGGAGCTGCTCTAAAAACCAAGAGGCGCAGCATGCTGCGCCTCTCCAACGCCTTACGCCTTGCCGTAGTCGTAAAAGCCTTTTCCGGCTTTTCGGCCCAAATATCCCGCCGCGACATAGTTGCGCAGTAACGGACACGGGCGATACTTATCGTCGCCCAAACCATGATGGAGCCGTTCGAGCACGGCGAGGCAGGTGTCCAAGCCGATCAGATCGGCCAGCGCCAACGGACCCATCGGCTGGTTCGAACCTAGCTTCATGCCTTGGTCGATGTCATCCACGCCGCCGACGCCT
>SYOC01000281.1 GCA_005804965.1 Pseudomonadota bacterium | reverse complement strand
TTCGTCGGCACAGATGGCCCCGGCGGGGGCAAGTTCGCGACGCCTGATGACCTCGCTGCAGCCGTCGCGGCTCAGTGGCCCGCCGGTAGCGGTGGACGTCCGTTGGTCGTGTGCACCGGCGGCGAGCCGCTTCTGCAGCTTGACGAGCCGGCGATCAAGGCGCTGCACGCCAAAGGCTTCGAGATCGCGGTCGAGACCAACGGAACGCAGCCCGCGCCCGAGGGGCTCGATTGGATCTGCGTGAGCCCAAAGGCTGGTGCTGAGCTCGTACTCAAACGCGGTACCGAACTCAAGCTCGTCTACCCACAACCCCAAGCAATGCCAGAGCAATTCGAGGGGCTGGACTTCAAGCACTTCTTCCTGCAGCCCATGGACGGCATCGAACAAAAGCGCAATGCCCGACTTGCTGTCGAGTACTGCATGACCCATCCCAAGTGGCGCCTGAGTGTCCAGACCCACAAAGTCCTGGGCATCGCCTGACTATGAAGCGCTGCGAATGACCTCCTACTACGGCGTTATCGGTAACCGCGACTACATCAAGCTCAAGGGGCAACGTACGCCTTTCTGGGAGTTTTTGGACGTACAACCCGACGGTTGGCTTTCCTCGCTCGTCTACAAGCGCACCGATGTGCCTCGTGACCGGCCGATGATCTGGGACTGCGGCGCCTGGTCATACCGGCTCAGTGATGAGCCCGACTACTCGCCAAAGGAATGCGCAGACCTGTACCAACAGTTCGCCCCTCCGGGGAGTTTGGTCATCGCCCCCGATCACATGCTGATTCCTGGGGTGGACGTCGCTCGCCGGCGGGAAATCAATCTGCGTAATGCGACAGAGTTTCTCGAGGTTGTCAGCCCTGAGCACAAACCCATGGCGACGGTGCATGGCGTCACCATTGAAGAGCGTGTAGACGCTGCCGTCGCCTACGCAAAGCTCGGGTACCAGCACATTGCACTGGGCGGTATGGCTGCGCAGGCCGGCAAGAAGGAACTCGCGACGGAAATCGCTGTGGCCCTAAGGGCGGCCGTGCCCAAGGTGCATCTGCACATCCTCGGGCTTTCATCGCCCGAATACGCCTCGCGGTGGAAGCGCATCGGGATTGACTCGTTCGACGGCTCAAGTCACTTCAAGCAAGCGTTCACGGGCGGGCTTTTCTATACGCGGGATGGCACACGCCTAGAAAAGCACCAGGCCGCGCGCCCGGGCAACGATGAATGTGGCGGTATCGTCGCTCCGGAATGCTCCTGTCGGGCTTGCTCAATCTTGCGTGCTGAAGGAATCGACACCAGGACCTACGGTAGCAACGAGAACAACATGGGTCGCGCTGCACACAACATGAACATCTTGATGCAGGCCCACGCCGCAGCGATGTCGGAACACATTGTCCTGGTTGCTTGCTGTGGCAAGAAACTGCCAAACGCCGCTAAGGCTAAGGACATCTACCGCTCAGAACTGTTCATCAAGTCCCGCAGGTACGCAGAACAACATGGTGATCGCTGGCTGATCTTGTCAGCGAAACATGGCGTCGTCGACCCGGAGGATGTCATCGAACCCTACGATGAGACCCTGAACGACAAATCCGCCGCCGAGCGTCGCGTGTGGTCAGCCAAGGTGGCCGAGCAATTGCAGAAGCATCGCCATGACCGGCTCACGGTTCTGGCGGGAGGGGCCTATTGCGGGTGGACCGATGGGTTCAATGCCGAGCGTCCGATGCAGGGGCTTGGGATCGGTCAGCAACTTCAGTACCTGCTGCAGCACACCGAGCAGCAACCCAACCTCTTCTGAAGTGCCAGACAGCGAGACACCTGAATGCGCTTCTCTCTCCACTTCCGAGCCGGCTTAAAGCGCCAGATCTCCGAACTGGCTGGCGAGATGGCCGCGTGGGAAACCGCACCAAGAATTGACGAGAGCGAAGCCGAAAAGATCAAGCGGTCGATCAAATTCTTCGCGCATACAGCCGAGCGGCGCGACCTGGTCGTGGGGGGCGTTGACGGAAGTGGGGACTACCCCGCCCTCAGCTACGGAGACTCGTTCATCTATGTCACGGTGGCGCATGGGACTCGGTACACCGCAGACCCCACCCATGGTCTTCGTGAGCTGCCGGCTCCAGAAGCTGAGATCGTTGAGTTCAGTTGGCTGCCAGAAGATCCAGCGAAACGGCACCGGGCAATTGACGCCGCGTTTGAGCGGATGGTTGGTCAGTCGATCATCGATGTCATTGCGGAATCGGACTATCGAGCACTCAAGGATGCGGGCACCAAGCGTGGTCACACCATCGAAGCGCTCGCCAGGGAGTTGATCCGTCCCCATGCAGCAGATGCCGGCAACCTCGCGATCCAACTGCGCAGCACCGGCGAACTTGCCGCAGGACTCAAGTTGATCAGGGCTTCTGATCCACCGAAGTACGTCCTCTACGACGGCACGTTCTCGTTGCCGTTCGTGACGCGTGCAAACCTCAGCCTCTTCCACGAGCACCTTAAGCGGCTTTGCTGCGTAGATGCCCGTAAGAAAGGCATCGCCTTCATGGCGCTCTCGAAGTCCCATGGGCTGCCGGGTGTCGAAAGCCTCGAGTCCCTCGTTGCTGAGGCGTCGTCCGGTGCGCATGGCATCCACCCCGAGCACTGGTACCTTCGTATTCCAACGCAACGACGAGATGGTTGGTCATTGGCGTTGATCGAATCCAGAAGCGTGCCGCCACCGGCGACCGTGAGCTACCTAGTTCGCTTTCACCGAAATGTTCCCGTGATGCGGCTAGACGTAGACGAACGCTACTGGGAGCAGTTCATAAGCGGGGAAACCGCTGAGGCGACCATCCGCAACGAAGCCAAGCTGTTTGAGGACCTTGACTACGCCAGCCACGACCAGCGGGCTTTTGGCTATCCGTACCCGATCAAGGCCGGGCACGACAGGGCATCGCTCACGGAGGCCGAGCGTACCGTCCTTAGGAAAATGATTGTTGACGCGGCGGTCGAGGCAGGAATGAACCGCAAGCAGTTCAAGAGCGCGTCGGTGGCAACGGGGCACGGGTGATTAATATGAGCATCTGCACCCTGGTTCAACTAACTAACGCCAGACAAACAATGCACGCGGGGAGGTTGCGATGACGGTAATCGGCCAAGCAAACCGCCGTCCGGCTGCCGCGCGCGGCTTTTGTTCTTCTGGGCCCTGGTGCGGCGGCCGGTCAAGGTCGACGACCTTGAAGCCTCGTCTTTCTAGGAAGGGGGGCTGAGCCCATGGCCGACCTTGCCAGCTTAATCGCAAAGCTCGGACCTCGATTCGGAGTGCTGGCGGAAAGCAGCACATCGCAGTTGACGGTCGTCGCGCGTAACGGGGACGTCGCGATTGGCGACCTGTTTCTCCTGCCCTGCCGACGTGGTCCAGACCGCGTCTACATCTTCAGGGCGACGGAGTACGCCAACATCTTCAATCGGACCTTGGAGATGAGCGATGTCGCGCGCAACAAGCTCACGATGCCCGATTCTTACTTCGCAGAGGATCTGGCTGAGGAACAGCTCGTTGAACTCCGCGGCATGGTGCTCGGTTATGCCCAGTACCAAGACGAGCACCGTGGCTGGTCATTCAACCGCCCCCGCAGGCTTCCCCAGCACCTCACCGATGTTTTCCGCGTTGACCCCGACCGGGCGGAAGCGGGCGAGGCCGTGCACGAACTTCTGATCAGCCAGCTCGGTGAATCCGGCCTGGTCATTGGGCATCTACTGGCGGGTGAACGGCCGCTGATGTCTGTTCCGGTCCGACTCCCTGTCGCTGCGCTGTCTCACCACATTGGCGTGTTTGGGCGGACTGGCTGCGGCAAGAGCAACCTGATCATGGTGTTGCTTGACGGGGTTCTTCAGCACAACCGCGACGTACACCGGAGTAACGCACAAGGGCCCAAAGCGTCGGTTTTTGCAATCGACCCCCACGACGAATTTCGAACTTGGCATGCCAACACTGGGGGAGCCGATGGAGTGCGCGGGATTGTCGGCGGATACACCGATGAGGAACGTTCAGCGCTTGTATCGCCCTTCTATTACCTGACCGCGAGGGATGCCCTGGACGGACCGCTCGAGAAAAGGGTCCGCCTTTCGCGAGCCGACATCACGCCCGATGACCTCGCCAGCATCCTCGACTTCTCCGAGCAGCAGATCGCCTTTGCGAGGCAAGTCTTTGCTGAGCACGGGGAGCGCTGGATCGGGCGACTTTTTGCCGGCGATCTGGGTGCGGATGGCGAAGGCAGGACCGAATACCTTCCAGGAACCATCTCCGCGGTGGAGCGGCGTCTGGGATTCCTGGCCTACGGCAATACGCGTCTGGTTACACGGTTCGATCCCGATGTCGGGCTTCCCTACGAGTCGGTACTTCCCGACATCCTGTGTGCTCTTGAACAGGGGCGTGTGCTCATTGTGGACACCACCCTACTTGGGGAGTTGGAACAATTCCTCCTCAACACAGTGGTGGCACGTGCGCTGTTCGCTTTGAGGCGGGCATTGAGGCTCGCGGATAGTCCGGAGCGGTTGCGAAGTGAGATCGCCTCGGTATTTGGATCGGACGATGAGAGCGGTCGTGTCGGGCAATGCAGCCTCGCTACTGCCCTGCTAGACCGTCTTGAAAGTGGTGGACTCCCGTACATAGCTGACGGGAAGGTTCGTACGCCCGATGAGCTTCCGCTGGTTCATATCCTTGTAGAGGAAGCTCCTAGTGTTTTGAACCCAGCACGAATGAAGTTCGGAAGCGTTTTCCGCGATATCAGTCGGCAGGGGCGGAAGTTTGGAATTGGGCTTGGCATTGTTAGCCAACAACTATCGGACATTGACCAAGGAATACTCACTCAGCTGAACTCACAGTTGACCATGGTTCTGGGAAATGCCGAAGAGCGACGCGAGGCGATTAAGGCCGCGGCGGCAGACATTGGAGCCTTAGCGGCTGAATTGCAGGTCCTCGGCAGAGGGCAAGCAGTACTCTCATCAGCGCTAAAGCAAATTCCTCTCCCGATTCAGGTACCGATTTATGGAGCGAACCAATAAATGGCTGGCGAAGCGCGAGGAGACTGCTTGGAAGCTTTTGTCGGACTTGCTCTTGAGCCAAATGGCTCATTGTCAAGTCTTCCGGGAAGCTCCTACTCACACCACTCTCGACCGCCAGGGGTCTACAAAGATCTAGATTTTTATTGGACACACCGTGGGGCACTTACTGCCGTATTGATGGCGACCCACACAGCCGCAGAAAAGGACTGGAGCCGGAAGTTCTGGCGCAATGTCGACGAGCTGCTCGAGGCTAAGTTGAGCACGGCTAGTTGCGTGGTTGGGAGCGTCATTTGGGAATCGTTCACAAAAGCTGGCTTAGACGCCCTTTGGGAAGCGATATCGGACTTTGAGATCGTTCTTCAGGGGAAACAATATCCAGTATTGGCGCGCAGTATGACTGCCGCGAGCACTATGTTTCGCGGGGTAACGTCATTTGAGCAAAAGATTGCCGTTCTGAAGGCCGTACCCGGAATCCTTCAAGAAGCTCAAAAATTTGCGTCTGTACTGAATCAAAATATTCGGAACGTAAAGACGAAGCGATCACCATTAGTCTCAGCACTTGCCGGCATAACTAGTCGCTCATACCCGACTGGCCTTCCAACGAGTAATGTCCGCGCGCAGCTAAACCGGTTGTTTTGCCTCGACGACCCCACTATCGATTTTGTTACGTCGATATCTGGGGTAAAGAAGCCCAACTCGAATGTTGATTCTCAATTAGCCACAAGACTGGGAGCTCTCTCTCCGGGGTTGGGTGGATTTCGCCGCACACAGGGGATGAACGAACTTCTACAGGCAGTCCCGAAGGCGGTTATTCAAAGACTTCTTACTCAGGTTGACTCTGACGTCCGCTTACGCTTTAGAAACGAGGCGCGCAATTTGCTTATCGTGTCAAAAAAGTTAAAAGCGTGGCAAACGTTTTGGGACGGATGCCCCGGCTCATCTGACGTAACAAGCGTTCTACAGGATGACGTAACGAGTCCCGGTCAGCTTCTCGGCCTGCAACTTGAAACCCCCTGGTTTTTTAGTTTTTTCTTGAATTTCGCGAAGGCTTATCACGATAAAAAAAATGACTTTGGGTATGGATGGCTGGAGCGCGAAAGAGCTTCAACCTCCGCCATTCGCTTTTGGGCACCAGCATACCTAAGGCGCACTCCAATTCCAACTAATGAGCTACCTACCCTGACGAAGTTTATGGTGTCAGAGGTTGGTCGCTGGAGGCAAGCGCCTCAAAAGTGGGCTAAAGCCGTACTCCAAGTCGAGGAATTCGAAGAGCATAACGTCCTTACCAACAAAGTCGACTGCCATTCTTCCGATCCTGACCCGACCAGTTTGGTCATTGAGGATTTCTTGCAGAGGGAAAGACCATCCAACTGGTCAAGAGAACAAAGCTTGACGGTTTTAAACGACCTAGCTGCGGTGAATGGTGCAGGAACCCTTACTACTTATCGTTCAGGCGGCACTCTCCTTATTGGACGATCCGTGACCGACGGAGGTCGCGAACATAAAGTAAAAGAGTTGGCGGGATTTTGTCGCTGTCATCTTTTTGAGTCCTCCCGCGGAACAATAGCAGCCCGACGTGGAGTGCAGCGGCGAATTCTTATCTACGACGGAAGCTATCGAGATACTGACTTCCAGCATCTAGCTAATTCTGGATTCGACTCTTTTATCCCGGCGGCTGGCTTACTGAGCTTGAGCTGGTCACAGATCTAAAAGCAACGTCAATATCTAACCTGGCGCCGACATTGCATGATAAGCATCGACGATCTTCACCGAGCTCTGGGTAGCTTTCGACCTGTCCTTGACGCTCAACAAAGGAGTGCCGTTGACGCAGCCCCTACTACTGCTCTTTTTATTGTGGCGGGTCCCGGCACCGGGAAAACCGCCAGCCTTACGCTTCGAATTCTGAAGCTTGTACTAGTCGATGGCATGGCCCCTCGGGGTATTTTAGCTACCACGTTTACAAAAAAAGCTGCCGAGGAACTTCGCTCCCGTGTCCTTGGATGGGGATTTCGAATCATCGATGCACTTAAGGCAGACCCGGCCATTTCGCAGAGCCAAAAATCGTTTATTGAAACGATCGATATTAATCAGGTGCGAACAGGGACGATCGATGCACTCTGCGAGCAGTTACTTCGCGAATTCCGTAACCCAGGGACGCAGTCGCCAGTTCTCGTCGATGAGTTCGTAAGCAAGACGCTAATGCTCCGTGAGGGACTATTCGGATCTAGACGCGACCAAGATCCCTCACTCGATTCATTCTTACTAGACTTGCACTCAGAAAGTGCAAAGCCCTATAACTACCATGTTGGTACTAAGGCAAAGCTTGTTAAGGAGATCTGGGAGCGACGATTTCAGGACCAAGTGGTTTGGTCACAATTCCCGACTGGCAGCGCACCCGCCAGGCAGTTAGTAAGCGACGCACATCAATCTTATGAAACGGCACTACGGTTGGCCGGTTTGGTCGATTTCTCACTTTTAGAGAATGAGGTGCTACTGCGGCTACGTGCTGGGCAACTAAAGGATTTTACGGAGGAGCTCAAGGTTGTTCTTGTTGACGAATACCAAGATACAAATTTGATGCAGGAGCAAATCTATTTCCAACTTGCAGCCGCTTGCTCGGGCTCACTCGCTGTTGTGGGTGATGACGACCAGAGCCTTTACCGCTTTCGCGGTGCCACTGTTGACCTTTTTCGCGATTTCCCCCTCCGCTACCGGAATCAATTTGGCAGATCTCCTTCGACCGTCTTCTTGACAAATAACTATCGATCATCGCAGCGAATAGTTTCATTCGTGAACGCCTATGCTTCTCTCGACTTAACCTATCAGGCGGTGCGGGTTGCTAGCAAGCCAGCTCTGATACACGGGCCATCGGCAACGGCAGGTTTGCCTGTAGTCGGGATGTTCCGAAACACGGTGAAGGAGCTGGCTGAAGATCTGGCGCTATTGGTGCACGCCGCGTTCCGTGGTCTCGGGTACTCGATACCGGGAGGTAGGATTCAGGCCAATGCGACCGGAGGCGATGTTGGAGACTGCGCGCTGCTATGCAGTAGCCCTGCGGAATTTTCTGCCTCTGGGAAGCCACGCCTCCCACTCCTGCTTAGGCAGGAACTGGCATCATTGACCCCCGCGATTCAGGTGTTCAATCCCAGAGGCGAAGACACTTCTACGGTAGATGTAGTGGAACGACTTGGCGGGCTTCTTCTTGAATGCCTGGATCCTAATAATTCCTTGTCAACTCAAACGAGCGGTGTATCCCAAGAAGCCCAGACTGTGTTTGCTAATTGGCGTCAAAAGGCTATTGATTTTGCTTCTAGTGCTTCGGCTCCACCAGGATTAGTAGCCTACGCGCAGGGATGGGCAAACCGGGATTCCGGCCGTGTTGGGTACGAGTGGCCGCGCATAACAACCGCGATTGAGCTTGTTTATGGCCTCGTTCACTACCTCCCGGAACTGCATAATGACCCAGAGGGACAGGTCTATCTTGAAGTTTTCATGCGTCAATTGAGCGCATGCCAGCAGCTAGGAAAATTTGAAGGGCGGATCATCGCAGACCCAGCGAATACGGGTCTTTCAGAGGCATCGATCAAGGAACTTGTGCGGGACTTTCTGGCACCGATCGCTGAAGGCGTAGTCGACGTCAACGAGGAAATGATGGAAACGTTTCCTCGCGACCGGCTGTCCATCCTGTCGATTCACCAATCGAAAGGTTTGGAATTTCCCCTCACGATTGTTGATGTCGGCTCCGATTTCAAGGACCTCCGAGCACCAGCATTCAAACGTATGCCAACAGCGGGCAGTGCTTCCCATCGTATGGAGGACTTGCTTCGGCAACACTCGCCCTTGGGCGTACCGGCGCGAACGCAGACCGATAGAGCTTTTGATGATCTTTTCCGGCAGTTTTTCGTGGCCTTCAGCCGTCCGCAGGACGTGCTGCTTCTGGTTGGAGTGACCCCGACGCAACCAGGCGGGCGCGTACCGAACGTGGCGACCGGTTGGGACCGGAACGGTGTTTGTCGTTGGGCAAACAATCTCCCCTTCGTGATGATTTAGAGGGACGGGCCAATGACACTCTCCGTCCGTCCAAAGGTTTACTCATTGCCGTCATATAGCCTGACGGGAGACCTGCTCGGATACCTGCGTTGCGGATTGCAATACCGATACACCCGTATTGGTAAACTGCCAGCCTCCAGACCAGTACAACAGTGGTTCGGTGAGTTCATTCACGGCGTTCTGGAGGAAGCCTTTCGGCGCTATCGTGACTCAGTCTTGAAGGGTTCCCCGTCGTTGCCTCCGTGGCCGTCCGCCGATCTTGATGACATCCGAATGTTGATCAAGGCTCGCTTGGGGGCCAGGGGACTCTTTGCGTGGAGCCCAGACCTTGAGCAGTTGGGAGATGACCGCGCTTACGCCGCAGTTCAAGACTTGGGCCCACACCTCTTCCCGCTGATCTACCGGGCGGAAGTTCGGCTGACTGGCGCCCGACTGCTACCGCCGATACAGAGCCAATTACAGTTCCGCGTTGCGGACCGCTATGAGATGGTTGGTGTGGTCGATGTCGTGACGCATGTGCAACTGGCGGATCCGGCGCTTGCGGCAAACCCGATCGTCGGCGCGCTCAAGTCGCACCTTGGGCAGGGTTTGCCTCCGAGTTTCGAGGTCATCATCGACTACAAGGGTATGCGGAGACCGCCCGTACCCAAGGTTGGTGCGAAAAACAGCTTGTGGACGCAATACGAGTGGCAGCTGCAAACCTACGGAGAACTGCGCCGGACACAGTCTGACGCACAGACCGTTGTGGCCGGTGTCTTGCTCTATGTGAACGAGTTTCACCCGACACGAAGAGATCTCGAGCTGTTAAAGGACGAGATGGCGGCAGGCACGACAGATGTGCCGCCCATCGGGGGGTCCGCGGACGAAGCCGCGCTTAAGAACTGGAAAACGCGGGACAAGCAGCTCCCGCAGCTGTCGTTCGAATACCGCCTCAGCCGCGCCCTTCGAGTCGTGCCGATCACGCCAGCTTCCATCGCTCAGGCCTTGACGTCCTTTGACGGTGTCGTACATGACATCGAAACCTGTCGAGGACGAGAGGTTCATGGTCATCCGGTACTACAGGCTTGGACAAAGAACTCGACAGAGGAAGATACCTGCGTGGTTTGCGACTCCAGAACGTTTTGTCCGGACTATCAAGCGAAGTACGCTCGTAAGCACAACGAGACACAGCCCCGTCTGCCCGCCATCAAGTCGGTGCCGTGAGCGGCTGTGTCGCGGTCTTGGTGCGCCTTCCTGGCTTGGTCGCAATATCCAGGCCGGCCTGATTCCGGCTTTCCCACAGGCGCGACCCGAACATCAGGTGGGCCGCAGACAGGGGCAGCGCGCGTTGGGTCGCCATGGCAAGGTTGCAGAGTGCCAACTGAAGCCGCTCTGTTGGCGACGCATCGCCCAGTTTCACGGCCGGTTGCCCCCACAGCCTGCCGTCTGCTGCGAGTTTGACGTAGCTGCTGGAGTCAACCGACTGCACGCCACGCTTGAACAACGTATCGACGAGGCCCGGCTTGCCCAGACCAAAAACGTGTAGGGGCTTGTTCGGAACTTCTGCGCGAACCGCGTCCACGATCTCGAGCACGGACTTGAAGTCACTGACGCGGGGGACCATGCCACCGATCGCCAGGCCGTCAAAGGGAAGACCAGCGTATGCCTTTGCACACGCGCGAAAGCTGTCGACGTCCCACCCCTGAACACAGGCATACAGCAACAGGTCTTTGCGTCTGCGGTTTTGGAGGGCCCACCTGGCGTTGGCGATCGTGAGTTCGACACGACGTTTTCCTTCCTCCGGGTCCATCGACGGAGGAACCGGGAAATCCAGCGTGAACGCGAGATCGGCGTGCTGCTCCTGGAATTCAAGAACATCCTTCGGATGAAGCACCTCGACTTTCTCGTCGTGTGTGGTCTCGAGAACACCAAAGCCGCGCTGCGCCACAACCCTCGCTCCATCGAAGAGCGACGCAAATCCTCCCGAGTCGATCAACATCGGCATCGTCGGGCGGTCCTTCATCTGCCTCGCGTAGTGAAGACTTACCATGATCGCTGGCGCAAGACGTGGCAGGTAGGGGCGAACAAGATCGTCTAGCGGATACTTGTCGCCGAAGGTCGTGACGGGGAAGTAGGCTGGAAATTTGATGACTCCGCGGGTGGTGTTGATGTGATCCGGAGGCTTTGAGTGGGTCATGGCTTGTCTCGATCGAACCAGAGTTGGATGAGGTCGAAGTCGAGGGGGCTCGATTCGGATGAAAGACGCTCAACGACGAGCCGTAGCTGGGCATCGTTCTGGCTGAGCCGTACTGCGAGCACGTGCTTGCACTCGTGCCCCTTTTCGAAGCCTTGGCAATCGCAGCGGAGGCCGACAGACGCCGACTCAACCCGATGTGGCTCCAAGCCACCGCTGACCAGGTACGCGTCAGACTGTCGGCGAACCATGAGGTCGAGGGCGCGACGCAATCGGTAGGGATCCACCGGCAAGTCAAGAGTGCTCAAGGTTGAGCGACCCGACATGCCGAATTCCCTGAGCGAGAACGCCGACCGGCTTGTCATGATTTGGGCAGCCTCTTCGATCCAGCAAGCGGCCCGGGATTCGGAAACGCCACGTACTTGAGCCACGCCCTTGCTGTCCGCTTGCGCGAGGTCTTCGATGTCCTCGATGCCAGCGTCCCGCAACCGCCGAGCCAGTGTGCCGCCGATTCCGCTGACGTAAGTCAAGGTGACCGTCTGCTCGTCGACCCCATGGGCGACCATGGCGGCAAGGGCTCGCACCCTATCCGCGAGCACGGGCCCCTCGACAAGTGGCGCCGCGGGAGGTGTTTCCTCGGAAGTCGTCTGCTCGGCGTTCTTGGGGGGCGTCACGATCGCGACGGCCGCCGAAAGGATCCGCTCCAGGCTCTCGGCCAGGCGCCTCACCTCGAACACATAGCAGCCGAATTCGTCGGCGACCGTTTGCGCGCATCCAGTACGCGTCCATTCCCGGGCAATGAGCGCAGTCTTCAGGATGGCCAGCAAACGGCGACCGTTGTGACCCATGTCCTGCCGAAGCTCCCCGACGGAGCGGGCCAGATAGCTACTGGGCTGCTTAGCCAGCCTGCCTCCCAAATCCTCCAACTCTTCGAAGTCCGCCGGTATTCTTGGTTCGCAGTCCTCGGTCGCGGCACACGCCAGGAGGATGTCAAAGAGCTTCAATGAGGGCGCACCTTCGTCCGCAAACGCTCGCGCAAGGCTTAGTACCGTGACTGGCGCCAACATCTGGCGCACAGCGATCCGGCCCAACCGGGTCGCCTTCAGTCGTGGCGCCTTTTCGTCGTCATCGGACACCTCTGTGACCATGCCGCTCTCGGTCATTTCGGCCAGTACGTGATCGATATTCGGCAGGCGATCCTGGTGCGCCGCCAACGACTGCGCGAAGCGGCGATGGAGTTGGGGGCGCGTCCTTGCTAGCCCACTTGAAACTTCGGCCAGCAGTTGTTCGGCAAGCGCTCGCCGGTCAGCGAGACCGGACGTGATTCGCTCAAATCGGCCTTCGGCGTACCGATCAATCTCTCGGTCCCATGCTGGGCCGATCAGTAAGACCTCTCCGCGGTCATCCAAACCGCGTCGGCCTGCTCGCCCAGCGCGCTGCCAGACCGTATTGACCGGCAGAGGCTTGAAGTCGGTGCCGTCGAAGTACTGCAAGTCGTACAGGACAACCAGCCTGGCCGGCAGGTTGAGACCCATCTCAAGGGTGCCGGTGGACACGAGCACCCGCGTGGCCCCGCTTCGATACTCAACTTCAAGTTTCTGCCGCTGATGCGATTCCAGCCCCGCGTGGTGATGTCCGGCAGGGATACCCGCCTCAGAAAGCATTGCGGACAATTGTTCGGCACGGCGCCGGGACTGGACGAACACCAAACACTGTCCGCCCTCATCAACGCAACGACGTGCCTCAGCAATCAGGATCCCTGGCTTGTCCGCGGCACGTTTGAAGCGCTCGGATCGCCAAGAGATGGGCACCTGACGCCAATCGCTGTGGTAGTGGACCCCCTCCAGCCAATCAGCCAACTCAGCCCGGTTGCCGAGGGTTGCCGAGAGCCCGAGGACCCGTAAGAAGGGGTTGAGCGCTCTCGTGCGCAACAGTGCCCCCTCTAGCCGAGGTCCACGACCTTTGTCGCCGAGCAGGTGAAGCTCATCTACCACCAGCAGTCCAACCCTCGGTAACCAACCCCAGTGAGACCGCCAATGACGGGTACAGGCGTCCAGTCGTTCGGGGGTCATGATGAGCAGATCCGCCTGCTCAAAAGGCACCGGATAGGCTTGGGACTGCCCGAACTCACCGGTAAAGACGCCGACCCGATGCCCACGAAAGCGGGTGCTCCAGCGCTCGAGAAGCTCGTTTGCGAGGGCGCGAAGAGGCGTCAGGTAGATCGCCCGCTGGCCTTGGTCGAGAACCTCCGCGATGGCCTGCTCGGCCAGCCACGTCTTGCCGCTCCCGGTGGGCAATTGGAGGACGACGCTGAACCCGCTCCGCAGAAGACCTTGGTCGTCAATCTCCCGCTGCGGAGGATTCAGTTCGGCCGACGGTCGTTTGGTTGCGACCTGTTTGGCTGGAATTTCTACAGTCCCTTGCATGCCGTCTATCATGCTCGATACTATGCAATAGTCGAACCCATCGCATAAAATATAGTCTGACGCTATGCATCCTGCCAAGCAATGCCAACCCGAATCTCCAACAACCTAAGGCTCACGCTTTGGCGCCAGGGCATCCCGCGCACCCAGTGGGTCGGCTGGATCGCTGCGCGATGCGAGCTTGGCCCGGATCTGGTGCGAGCAGTTGTCGGGGGCAGCGCCACCGACGACCAGGTGGGGGACGCCGAATGCTCGCAGCTTGCGCGAGCCATCGGTATGACCTCGGAGGCTGAGACACTCAGGTTCGCGGACATGGTTGAGGCCGAGTGCGATGTTCTTCGGGAGAACCTCGGGTATCTCATGAACGCCCTGGGTCACGGCGGCAAGAAGGCGCTAGCGGCCAAGTTCGGCGTAGACCCGACAACGATTTCGCGGTGGCTCAACGGGACCAGCCAGCCCAACGAAGCGACCCTGCGTCAACTTGCAACCTATTTCGGCATCCCCGCTGGCACGGATTTGCGAAGTGATCCGGTATTCCTTTCGCTCGATCCGGTTGCCCTGAGCGAACGCAGACAATGGCTTATCTCGCGGCTCGAAAGTCTGTCAGCCGACGAGTTGCGCGACCTGTATCCCGCGCTGCGACGGATGCTGGGTCCGCAATGAAGACCTACGACGCAGGTTGGGCCACCGCAGCGGCAGAAGATGCCGGCGCCGATCAGGCGCTCGACCTTCCGAAGCCCTGGGACACCGTCTTGGGCTCCCTCACCGGGGGGCGATCGCTGCGTCCCGTGCAACGGCTCGCCGTCGAAGAAGCGCAGCTTCTGGAGTCCCGACAACACATTGTGGTCAGTGCGCCAACCAACAGTGGCAAGACTGTGGTTGGCTACATGCTCCTCATTGAAGCGCTACTCCGGAACCAGAACGCACTGCTTGTTGAGCCCTTGCGCGCGCTCGCACAGGAAAAGGCCGATGAGCTCGAAGTCTTGCTCAGCGACCTCAGTCCTACGGTATTTCCTTCCGCTCCAAAGGTCCGGCTGACGACCGGCGACTATCGACTCGAATCGGAGTCCCCTGATTCACCGCCGCCCGAAGCGGGGCACCTTATCGTGGCGACTCCGGAGCGTTTCGAGGCGATTTTGCGCAACCCGTCCAACGCAGCTTGGATCGGAAAACTCGGCGCAGTGGTTATCGATGAAGCGCATCTGATCAAGGACCCCAGGCGGGGCCCCACACTTGAGCTGCTGATTGCATCGCTGATATCGCTGCCAGCACCTCCACGGGTAGCGCTGCTGTCGGCGACGGTAGGCAACCCCGAGCGGCTTCGCGACTGGTTGAATCCTTGCCAGCTGATTCGCTCCACGGCCCGAACACCTCTGAAAAAGGAGGTGTGGGAGTTGTCTGCGGGCGAGTCGGTCGAGGAGACACTCGGCAAGGCGATCGGGCAAATCCTTCAAGACTCCGGCACCTCCGTGCTCGTCTTCGTTTACCGGAAAAACAGCGCCGACGCTCTGGCTAGGCAGCTGACCGACGTCTTGAAAACGCCCGTGCTGTCCTATCACTCAGGACAGTCGGCCAACGACAAGGCTTCACGCAGAGACGCCTTCAATTCCGGAACCTGTCGGTGCGTGGTCTCGACGACGGCACTGGCGATGGGGGTGAACCTACCCGCCACACACGTCATCGTGCGCGACACGACCTTCTTTGGCGTTGGAAAGCTGCCGGTAGACCAACTGCTCCAGATCCTGGGGCGCGCAGGACGAGGTGATCGGGCAGGCACTGGAATCGTGATCGTTCGTCCGGAGGACGAATGGGATGCCGCAGAGTTGGCGAGTAGTTTGAACGAGGAACGGATTGAACCGATTCGATCCTCGTTTGAGCAAGCGCCGGTCACATCCGCAGGCGCGCGTTCCCGCGGCGCGTTGTCGAACGACGCAGCACCGGCAACAGTTGTTGCGAGCTGCCTCAGCCGAATGGCGTCCGAAGGCATGTCCCAGAAGTCGCTTCGCACTGTCTTGAGCAACACCCTCGCTGGTGAAGCGCTCGCCAGCAGGACCGAAGAGGCCGTGAGATGGCTGTCTGCCCAGGAGAGGCACCTTGCCTATGTAGACGAACAGGATCTCGTGCACCTGACCGTTCTGGGCAGGGCGGGGATTCAATCCATGTTGCCGTTAGAGGTGGTGGCCGGCATCGGTCAGCTCGTTCGAGACCTACTCTCCCTTGACCAGACCGGGGGGCTGCTGAAGAGGTGGTCCTGCGTAGATCACTTGCTGATCGTCTCGCTGCTTTCGGACAGGAGCCCAAAGCTGCGCCGCTTCAGTGAGGCCCTCGCCGGGCAGCTTGACGCGTGGCACGAAGCCCTTCCGAACACGGACAAGTCACTGCTCTTTGCGGAATGGATCGTCGGATCGGCGTCCACCTCGAAAGCCGGTGAGCTGTTCGGATCCCTGGGTATCGCAGCTGGTCAGAAGCAAAAGCAAGCCGAAGCGGCTCGGAACAAGGCTTACACGTGCATGCTTTCAGCTGCTGTGATGCATCAGCGCGCCAACGGGGTTTCGATCACCGATCTGGAGTCACGCTGGTCCGTCTCGGGCCTGGCAGGGGTTGAAGAAGCCTGGCGAGACACAATGCTCTGGCTGGTCTCCGGAATCAACAACCTGTTCGAGATCCGCGCCTTCTACCACCACCTCCGGGAACACTGTGAGGCTGACGTCGATCAGATCAAAGACGTCAAGCGCTACCTTAGAGACATTCGGTACCAAGGTTATGAACTGCTGGAGCGAATCAAGCACTGCAGCCCGCTGGGTGGCCTTCTGAGAGGACTTCAAACACTGTACGCCGACCGCGACGGGCAAACGGCCGGGATCGGCACCATTCGCAGACTCGAGTCGGCGGGGATCGAAAGCATGCGGCAGGTGGCGTCCATGTCCGTTAGCGACTTGGTGCAGATCGGGGTGCAGCGGAGATACGCACTCCAGATCAGACGCTATGTCGAGAGACGACTGCGGTAAGAATTCCTTGACACACCTAAATAGCTCGAGGATTCGTGCTGAATGTTACGAATACTTTACGCCTTATCACTTACGCGAAAAAAGGATTGAGACTGGGGCTTACGGAGTTTGTAGCGACGGGGTCTGTCGTAAGCCCCGAGCGAAAATTCTGATTAAGTACGTGACTCTGAGCGCAATGAAATCTGAAAGTGCAATTTTAAGCTTTTGTTCTGGCGGGGCAGAAGCGATTGTTTAACTAACTTGCTCAGTTTTCGACCTCGCTATCTTTGGTGAGGTCGGGGATTCGAAACCACCCACGCATGAAAATGCGTATGCGATTTTAGACGGGAATCCCATAGATATGCCTTACGACCGCTTCAGCCCTTACCAATCATTTCGGACGCCTTCCTCTGTAGCGATCGTTTCTGCTCTAATCTCTGGCGCCGGCGGGAGGCTGTCAAGGCAGTTAGGCTTGGGGGTTGCGATGAACCCTTTGCCGTCTCAGCTTCGGCCCTAAGTCGCTGTGCTTCAGCCGCCCAACGCCCTGCCTCTTTCGAACTCTGGTCGCCAAACTTGCCCTTTTCATAAATCTGGCTCAGTTCCTCGCAAGCACGGACGAGGCCACCCTCAGCCGACCTTCGGTATAGAAACAATGCGCGATGCTGATCTTTCTCGACACCCAGCCCAAATTCGTACTTTATGCCAAGATTAAACAGCGCCGCTGTGTGACCCTGATCTGCCGCTTTGGTGTACCAAAATACTGCCTTCTCATGAGAAATAGGCAGATACTTACCGGTTGATAGTATGTGCCCAAGACTGAACTGTGACTCCGCGTCACCGTTTTCTGCCAGTCCTGACCACAATTTCATAGCTTGCTTCGCCTTCTTGGAATCACTTTCACCCTCGAGTAATAAATCCGCTGCCATTCGGGTAGCCGAGGCATTTCCCCCTTTGGACGCTTTCTTGAGGTGCACCAGTGCGTTCTTTTCGTCCTTAGATGTACCAATTCCATACCGCAGCATGTACCCAAAGAGGTAATGGCAATAGGTATCATTAATTGCCACTCCCTTGCGGAGCCATTCAAGAGCTCTGCCTTGATTCGATACCGTTCCACGGCCAAAATAGTAGTCACAGGCCAACTCCGATATGGCGTCCTCATCTCCACCTTCTGCACACAGCCTGTGTTCACGGTACCGGGTCACGGCCGCAACGTCGAAGGCCCCCGGTTCCAGATACATCCAGCGTGGCTTGATTTCGATACCTTCGGGATCAAATTCCTGCTTCTTCCATGCTGGATCCACCTTCACGGGGAGCCTTGCTTCAAAGTTTAGTGAGTAAATCGATAGAAGGTGGGCACGGGCCGGAGCAAACCCTTTTTCTGCTGCCTTTTGATATAACTCAAAGGCCAAATCAACGTTCTTGTCGATGCCTTCCCCGACTAACAAGCGATAGGCATATTTGTACTCTGCAAGTGGATGTCGCATTTCCACGCCAAGCCTCTCGACAGATATTTTTTCAATCTCATCCTCGGGCAAGTAACGCTCAGCTAACGCATGACCCCACAGCGTCACCTTCGCGGAACGATGCCCTTGCTCTGATGCGAGGATGTACCAATCGATAGCTTCCTCAATGTTCTTCGGTACCCCTTCACCAGATTCAAGCGCTTGCGCCAGAAAGAACCTGGCATCAGCCAATCCCTGCTCGGCAGCCAACCGGTACCAACGTGCAGCCTCGGCATGATTTTGGGACACCCCTTCGCCGTTATCATATTTGACTGCTAGATTGAATTGCGCCTCTAGGTGCCCTCGTTCAGCCGCCTGGCGAAACCAATTTACGGCCCGCGCTTGATCGCGCTCGACACCAAATCCCGCCTCGCACATCCACCCGAGTTTGTTCAATGAGTCGGCATCTCCTTGCTCGGCGGCCCTGTGAAACCAGTGGTATGCAAGTTTGTAATTTGAGACCCCACCAACGCCATCCAGATACATCATCGCCAACCGAAATTGCGCAATCCGATGACCTAGTTCGGCCGCGACAGTTAACTCCCGTATCGCCACTTGGAAGTCTTTCTGAGCGTATGCCTCAATCCCTCTGGAAAATGATGGGTCTGCTTCTTGGTCATCATGCTTCCGCTTGCATTGAGCCAGCGGAAGCAAGTCCAATGTCATCCTGGTCAGAAGTTGTCCCGAACGAGAAAGAACCACGCTATTGCGACTCGCTTCGACCAGTTGCTGGTTGTTATCTTCGATATCCATCAACCCCTCTCACAACTGATCGTCGCTGACAGGCGATCCAGTCAACTCTTCGATTTGACTGGCCAAGTCTTCGGCTTCTCGCTCCAACGTCTCGCACTCTTTCTCAATATCTGCCCGATATTCGTCCGCGATTTCGCTCAAATAATCAGGTCGTCTAGCTGAAAGCTGCGCAAGTTCGTACTTTGGGTCAGAACGAATTTCGTCGAGCGCTTCAAGCATCTCAAGAATCTGAGTCTGAATACTCTCGTACAGTCGTCTGAGCTTTCCGAGTTCCGCTTCGTCTGAAAGATCAATTTGTCCAGCACCAATTTTCCTGGCATATGCCTGAGGGTCGCTTGCGATTTCTCTTAGCTTATCTATATCGCCAGCATCACGCGCTGTTGTTATTTCTTGAGTTAATAGCGTATACGCCTTATAGGCCTCAGGGTCATTAACATGACGGTCTGGATGAAAGAGCTTCACCAGTTTCCTGAACAACGCTTTTAGTTCAGCTTGCTGGTCTTCAGTTAGACTCTTCTGCGAATCTGCTATCTTTGAGGCTTCGTCGTACTCTTGCTTAGACCTTCTTCTCTCGCTTTCATATGCTTCCCTGATCTCATCCAGATCCTCATCGCTCGAAGATATTGAATCCAAGTAACGCCGCCGATAAGTGACCTTCATCCTCAACCGGTCTCGTCTCTGATAAGACTCCTTCAATAGAGAGAACAACCTAGACTGAGTAACAGCGATGGCATTGCATTCTCTCGCATAGATGACCTCTAGGTCCGCCAGCCGTTCTCTCGCAGCGGTTACCAGAAAACGGATCTCGTCGAGTTCTACACTATGGAAGAGAACAATACCGGAGCGCATCGTTCCCCTGGGCTCGCGCGAAGTATTTAGATCTATCGCAGCAGCCGTGAATTCTTGTTGGGTTGGCTCCTGTTTCTTAAGACTTGAAAGGTACCAAGATCCCATACGAGCTGTTCGCTCGTTCTTAGAATTTGATAACCACTCAAGCCATACTCTTAATTGCTGGTCATGACGAGCGTCTTGAAATGATCGCCCTTTGAATTTCCCGAATCCTATTCTTGTAGGAAACCACTCTTCCTCTGTGAACTCTTTAACCCCATTCCAAGAATTGATGTTTCGACCATCTGAAATTGGCCTGAGTACTTTGGCGATCAGATCCACCACAGTCAGCACGTCGCCTAGTGCCGAGTGTGCGCCCCGCTCAGGCAACCGGTAAAATTGCCGCAACGTCTGTAACTTGCAATTACCTGCCGGAACAGGATCCAGCAATCGCTGGGCGAGTTTCAGAACGCAAAATCCTCTGCAACCTATTTGCTGGATTCCGAGTCGCTTCCATTCGGGAATCAGCACGCGATCCCAGTCGAATTCTAGGTTGTATGAAACTAACGGAAGATTTCCCGTATATGCGCTCAGGCCGTCGTAAGCTACCCTCGCTGGCACCCCGTCGCGCTCAAGAATTTCACGCGTATAGCCGTTGATTCGAGACGCCTCCGGAGGAATATCGATATTTTGGTTTATTAATACCTGATAAGGATCTCCAACTGGCTCCCAGCCGGACATTCGCTGCGCAGCAATATCTACAACAAAAATAGGATCGGAAATCCCGTTCGTTTCCGTATCTATCAGGATCCAAGATTTGTTGTCGTCCATGCGGGATTCTTATTTCTGAGGCATGTGGATTC
>SYOC01000280.1 GCA_005804965.1 Pseudomonadota bacterium | reverse complement strand
GCCAGCGCACCTTCTCGGTCGCAACGACCCGCTCGATGATCTCTATCTGTATCTCAATAAAGCGCTGGCTGGCCAACGCCAAGTTGTTTTTGTCTCTGGCGAAGCCGGCGTGGGCAAGACTACGCGGATACGTGCATTTCGAGATCAGCTCGCCGATATGCCAATCTGGGTCGCGGCAGGGCAATGTGGCGAGCACTATGGAAAGGAACCAGGAGAGGCGTATGCCCCCGTGCTCGATGCCTTAGGAGGAGGATTCGCCAAGCAGCATCGGACAATCTTGCGCTCGGTCTTCCGTCAGTATGCCCCCTCCTGGCTCCCCTGGCTGCCTGCCCTAGCAGCATCAGGACAGCACGGGTCACTTCCTCCGCCTAACCGCCCTCTCCAAAATAACGGGATGGCGCGAGAACTCGCTCAAGCAATCGACATACTCACTACCCAGGTCCCTTTTGTTCTCATACTTGATGATCTCCAGTGGAGTGACCCAGCTACCTTCAACTTGATCGCGCTGCTCGCACGCCGCCGCGAACCCGCCCGATTCTTGCTCATCGGTGCGTATCGCCCGGAAGAAATCTATGGCACGACCCATCCGCTTCGTTCCTTACTGCAAGACCTCAAGTCTCAGCATTTTTGCCATGAAGTCGATGTCCTACCCCTCACGGGACCAGATGTTCATGCTCACCTGACCGCTCAATTCCCAAGGAACCGCTTTCCTGCGCAACTGGCAGCACTCCTGAACCAACGCACGTCAGGCAATCCGTCCTTCTTAGTAGATTTGCTCACAACTTTGAAGGCTCAAGGTGCTTTGAGTTGCCAACAGGGCACCTGGCGACTGACCGTCCCTCTCGAAACTCTCGCCGAGGCAATCCCCATACGTTTTCGTTCCCAACTAGAGCGGCACATTCATCGTCTCACAGCCGAAGAGCGCGAACTCCTCGCAGCAGCAAGCGTAGTGGGCGAGAGGTTCCCAGCCATGATAGTCGCGCAGCTCCTCGGCAAGGATGTAGTGCGCATTGAGGAATTGTGCGAGGCTCTCGTAGAAAAGCGCTATTTTCTGCTCCCTGCTGGAGTCAGCGAAGAGCCGGCAGGTGCCTCCTCCACTCGTTATCGCTTTCGCAATCGGCTGCTGCGCGATGCGTGGCTGTTCCGCCTTACGGCAGCACGACGACAACGTTTGCAACAACGCCTACAGCAGTCTCTTCTCATCGCTGAGATTGAGAACGACGAAGAGTAAAGGCAAAAATGCAAGCGCCCTTCGATGAAGGGCGCTCAGCAGGACGACAAAGAGGAACGGCGATGGAAGGATTAGGCCTGCGTATGGACGATATTCGGTCGATCCTCAAGCCCCATAGCCCGGATCGAAGCCTCAAAGCGTTGCTTCATCACCGCATCCTCATCTACGAAATCGCGGGTGAGGCAGCAATATTCAAGCTGCAAACCGTTCGGGTCCTTGAAGTAGATCGACTTGGCCCAGTCGTGATCCACGACTTCGGACACCACAACCCCTTTTTTGAGTAATTCTTGCCGTTTCGATTCTAACCCGGCCTCGGACCCTGCCTCAAAAGCAAAGTGATAGAAGGCACTCGGTACGCCCAAGCCACGGTTAATCCCAGCATCATATTCCACCGGTACGCCAGGGACGTTGCGTGCTTCCATGAATGCAATCAACTGATCGCGTCCGGTATCGAAGAAGATGTGCCGGATATGGCCGCCTTCCGCTATCTTAATGGTGTCACACCGCACCGGCTTAAACCCAAGAATGCTTTCGTAGAAGTCACGGGTTTTATCCAGGTCAAGTGTTGAGAAGCCAAGATGAGAGAAACCTTTGTGGGCCATAGCGAACCCTCCTTGTTGGTGGGATTGTACTCTGCGGTTGTGCTTTTTCTAGTCTAGGACTTTGCGACCGGCCTACTCTACCATAAGTCAACCGCAATCTCCAATATAGTTTTTCGCACGCTGAGGCGGCTTTTCTTCCTGCAGGCTGGCTAAAACTGGACGGAAAATCCCTCACCTTCGTCGGTCTCTTTATCAATCAAAGTCGTGCGTGCCGAAGAATAGGCACCAGACGGGTAGAACAGGTACCCAGTCACCACCTGCCCAGGGGCAATCGTCAGCTCTCCTTGCAGTGCCTTATCGCGCCCAGCGGCTGGAGGCGCAACAGGGGCCACGCGCCTTCCCCCTTCGGCCATAAGGAACACTTTGCCAGTATCGAGTCCATATGGGCGCGAAGTATGGTTGGTAATCACCACTTTGACCGGCAACACGCCGCTGGCAGGGAGATCCGAGCCAAGCTCCATCTGCGACTCAAAGTTATTGAGTCGAGTCATGGTCATGGTCAGCGTCGCCCCTTGTTGTGGAGCATAGCCTTTTTGCATCAATAAGATGTTGAACGTCTGAGTGAACAATTGGGGAAACGACGCAATCTGTTTGCCTTTCAACGAAGGCAACGGCACCCCGGCTCTCTCTGGTTCGACGGCAATGTTGCCGCTGGCACAGGTGATCGTCACTTTCCCGTCAGAGGCTCCCTCTTTCTTTGCCTCAATCGTTCCGGCCTGCCCTGCTGTCGCCACTTGCATTGCAGCAACAGAGTACCCAAGCGTCGTTACCGCTTGATAGGCGAGTTGGTTGGCCTCTTCGCACGATAAGGTTTTTGTTTCAATGACCGATTTTTTCGCCTGTGGCGCTTGTCGTGCGGCACATCCGCTCAGCATGCTCGCGATACCAATTACAGCAATCCACACCAGGGAAGTCATCTGCCACGCTCCTTTCTCAAGCTTGATACACGCTCGTTTGCTTTTTTCTCTCGCTAGCTGACATTCAGCATATCAGTTGCTCGCCGTGCTCATCCTCTCCTAGTCGATCACGATACTCTCTGAGATCGCGGAGGGCGACGATGATCGTTTCCAGCGAATAATGCGCATTACGCGGACTGGTCGAAGGAATCACAAACACATGAGCACCGCCAAAGCGAGCGTCTTGACGACCACTACCCCCAGTTTTCCCACAACAATACTGATAGCCAGTAAAGCCGACAAAACAGACAATGCGTGGTTGGTAGTAGGCAATTTTCTCTTCCAAGGCTTTTGCCCCACGGCGAAACTCAACGGACGACAGTTCATGAATGCCACTCGTCGGACGCTTCACTACATCTGTGAGTCCGATCCCCCAATCCGGCAGGCGAACGTCATCTTCCGGTCCGACCATTTCCGGCACAAGACCAGAAGCCGCTAACGCTGGCCAGAAGCGGTTCTGGCGATGCGCAAAGTAGCGACCAATTTGCGCGGAGTAGAGCCCAGGGTTCAAGCCCACGAAGACGATATCGAGTCCTGGCCGCAAATAATCGGGCAGCGACTTGCCCGGCGCGGACGCACCCGGTTTTTCCTTACTACGACTGGGCATCAGGCCACCTTCCCATCGGCGAGCTTTCCGAGCAACTGACGATAATACCCGTCCAATGCGCGATCAGACCAGACCGTCACCAGCGAGCGGAAGAGAATGCGATACACGTGCTTGCGCGAAATTTTGACACGTATCGTTGGCTCCAGCAGTTGCGGGGCAGTCTTTATTGCCGCCAAGGTCGCCAGACCAATCAGCAGCGGCCAAGCACAGGCAAGGCGTAAACGCCATTCACGTGGCGGGATTGCCAGAGTGTACCGCCACCCGTCTCGATACAAAGCCAAAGTTTCATCGAGCAACCTCAGCAGCAAAGGTTTCACACGTGGTAGGGTTTGAGCATCCAGCAATTCTTCGGGGCACACGCCAAGCTGCGCCAACTCTGTACGCGGCAGATAACAACGCCCGATGCGCAGATCGTGGGCAATATCGCGCAGAATGTTGGTCAATTGCAAACCTTTGCCGAATCGTATCCCACAAGCTGCCATCTCTTCGACATTCCACGAGTGCAAAGAAGGCACGTGGGCTGTCGTCACCTTCGTCCAGAACTCACCCACGCAACCAGCAACGAAGTAGGTGTAGCGATCCAAATCACCCCGAGTCTCCAACGCCGCTAGCATGCCACTGCTCTCTGACGGAAACAGACGCAGATCCATTTGCATGCCCTGGGTCAAGGTCAACACCAAAGCGCGAATGTGCTCTTGGTCGGCCTGCGGCAATCTCGCCAAGACGGCAAAACAGTCGGGCAGACGCAGCAGCAATTCACGTTCGTCAGGATTGTGCTGCGAATGCACGAGTTGCTCGGGCAAAACCTCTGGCTCAGCAGCCGCATTTCCATCGAACCCTCGCCGATATTGTTCAAGGCAGGCAAGACGTTGTGCCGCCGGGACGAGCGCCGTGTCGGCGATCGTGTCAGCAGCGCGGCAGAAGAGATAGGCCACGCCAATGGGCTGCCTCACCTCGCGCGGGAGAATCCGTAAACTCAGGTAGAAGGAACGACTCACCCGAGACAAGAGTCCAGACAACAAGTCTTGCGTACTGCCAGTCACGGTCATGGGGCTCAAGAGATACGCTGTGGCAGGAAGTGCGTCAACCCAAGAGGTGTAGCCTCAGACGGCGAGAAGCCCGGAGTCGCGGAGTTGCTCCACAGCCAAACGGCGCATAGAAAACCGGTCTTTCTCCTCTGGCAGCATTTCTGCAAAGGTGTGGGCACTGCCCTGGGGCTGAAAGATGGTATCCCAGCCAAACCCGTTGTCGCCGCGTGGTTGCCTAGTAATGACACCAGCGACCCGTCCGGCAAACACGTGCAATTGTTCGCCATCACAATAAGCGAAAACTGTCGTTGCTGTGGCGGTGCGGTTGGGCTCGTCTTGTAGCAAACGGCAAAGCCCGTCCGCGCCTATACTGATGAGGAACCATTTCACTAGGGCTCCAGGCAAGCCGTTCCAGGCGGCAAAGGCCAAGCCGGTGTCTTCCACCAGCACCGGACGGTGAAGGAGATCATACGCCTGCCGCGCTTTATGTCGGGCTACAGCTTCAAGGTCTAACGCTTGGATTTCCTCGAGTGCGAGCGCAGCGTGCGCGAGCGTATACCCGAGCAGGCGCTCGATTTCAGCCAATTTTTCGGCGTTGCCGGTAATGAAGGTAAGCATCAGTCCTTGAGCCAGTAGCGCTGCCCCTCGAGCAGATGCGCCAAAGTTTCGAGTGACGGCATCCGGTCCATATACACTTTGCCTTGAAGGTGATCGTATTCATGCTGGATGACGCGCGCATGAAAGTCCCGCGCGACAAAATCGAGTGGCTGCCCTTGTCGATCCAGCGCCTCGACGCGCAACTCACGATAGCGTGGTGCCACGCCGCGCAAATCGGGAATACTCAGGCATCCCTCCCATCCATCGACTTTCTCTTCGGATAACATCGTGACCTTGGGGTTGATAAGCACGGTCAGGGGCACTGAGGGAGCATCTGGATAACGAGGATGTTTACTGACTTCGAGCACCGCAACTTGTTGCGACACATGCACCTGCGGCGCAGCCAGCCCCACGCCCTCGTACTCGTGCATGGTCTCGATCATATCGTCAATAAACTGCTGGAACTCCGGTTGCAGAATGCTGTGAACAGGGACGAGTTGCGCGACTTGGCGCAGCACAGGATGCCCTAAGCGCGTTACTTTTAAGATGGCCATAAAAATGTCACTTTCTGCCGCGCAAGCGTACGGCTTCTTCCAACGGTCAGAAAAGCCAGCGACCCCACCGCCGCCGTCATTTTCACACCCACGGCTTTCCAGCCATGTTCTCGCTAACCTCGGCGAGCCGGCGTGAGCAGTGTCAAACGAGGTAATGCCTTCATGGAGATACCTTTAACGGTCAGCGCTTTTCTTCGCACGGGCGCACGGGAAAAGCAAGCGTTGCCGGGCACAGTGCCCCTTCCCCTCACGCAACAACAGTATCCTCACCACGCATTCTTTCTTGCACGCTCGGACCTTGTAGCTGCCAAATCCTTGCTTTAAGGTTAGAGACTGCAATTTTTCCTCAGCAGGAGACCCTCCGCATTTCGTTTGCACGGCTCGCATCCTCAGCGGGTTGACTAAGACCTAATGAGAGAGACAATCCCTGGGAACTACGACGTTAAAGGAGTACTACCTAATGCCGCTCAATTTCTCTCTGCGACGAGGTATGTCTTTTGTGGCCATGGCTTGTTTTCTCTCTGCCATGCTCGCGCCACAATCTCATGCCGGATTAAATCAATGGACGACACGGGGACCAGAACGCCGCGATGTTCAAGCCCTCGCGATAAACCCAAACAATGCGCAGATCCTCTATGTGGGCTCAAACGACGCCGGGGTCTTCAAGACGACCAACGGTGGCACGTCATGGGCACCAAGCACCACAGGGATTAACACCAACAGTATCCGCGCTCTGGTGGTCCATCCGACCACGACAACAACCGTGTACGCTGGTACCGACAATGGCGTTTTCCAAAGCACGAATAGCGGCGACAGTTGGGCAACGCTCAATACGGGCCTGACCAACCTCAACGTGCAAGCGCTCATCGTCGACCCCGTTACGCCGAGCATCTTGTATGCTGGCACAACGGGCGGGGTGTTTAAGTTCGCGAACGGCGCGTGGAGCCCCATGATCACCGGGCTCACAACACTGAATACCCGCGCACTCGTCATCGACCCGACGAATACGCAAGTCCTCTACGCTGCCACCTCCGATGGCGTCTTCAAAAGCACGAATGGCGCAGCCAATTGGGCACCGTCAAGCTCAGGTTTGACGACTACCAATCTGCGCACTATCGCCATCAATCCCATCAACACGCAGATTATATTTGTTGGCACCTCGGGCGGCGGCGTGTTTGCGTCTGCTGATGGGGGGACGAACTGGACGGCGGCCAACAACGGCATCACTGCCACGGAAATCCGCTCTCTTGCTGTCCGCCACGACAATCCCTTATTTCTCTATGCCGGTTCGGTAGGCGGGGGCATTTTCAAAAGCACCGATGGCAGCGCAACCTGGAGCCCGGTCAACAACGGTCTCGGTAATCTCGACGTGCGGGCATTGATCATCACCCGTAACGACACGAATACGTTGTACGCTGGGACGTTCGGCGGCGGTGTGTTCAAGACCACGAATATTGCGCAAAGCTGGGCAGGCGTGAATGCTGGGCTCGCAACGACCAGTATCCAAGCCCTCGCGATTCCGCCCTCTTCCTCGGCTACCATTTACGCGGGTTCCTCCGGCAATGGGCTGTTCAAAAGCACGGATGGGGCCACGAATTGGACACCCACCAACACCGGCATCAGCAGCAGCAACATTCGCTCGCTTGCGATTGATCCATTCACACAAACAACCGTCTACGCTGGCACCTCGAGCGGTGTCTTCAAAACCACGAACGGCGGCACGAACTGGACAGCCATGAATACCGGGTTGACAAATACTGTCGCCCGCGCTCTCGCTATCGATCCTACTGCCCCACAAATTCTCTATGTCGGCACCAGTGCCGGGGTGTTCAAGAGCACCGACGGCGGGGCCAATTGGGCACCGAACGGCGGGCTGGCAGGATTCGTCGTGCAAGCGTTGGCCATCCATCCGACGAATCCACAGATCATCTACG
>SYOC01000279.1 GCA_005804965.1 Pseudomonadota bacterium | reverse complement strand
GATAAATTCAAACGCCTCTTGCTCCGCTTTGAAACCCTCCCCACCCATCATCTCGGGTTCAAACTTCTCGCCTTCACCCTGATCAATCTCCGGGAGTTTTGTGGTACCTGAAACTTGCAACCAGTTCTTTGGGAGAAACGAAATGGCTAACTGCGTGCTTCGGCGTGTTCTGAGGGGAGCGGGGCGTGTTCCTCAAGTTTGGCGTGTTTAGCCATGAGGAGGCGGATGACTTTGATGTAATACTCGCCACCCGACCACACACCGAACAATAGCGCGATCCATAAAAAGTACATCCCCAGCACATGAAAATCGATCAGAAAGTAAGGGTAATGAATGATGAGGCCATGCAAGGCAAAGATCTGAAAGAGCATCTTGTATTTGCCTAGCTCCTCGGCTGCCAGGATGATGCCTTCTCCCGAGGCGATGCTCCGTAAGCCAGTGACGGCAAACTCCCTGCCGAGAATGACCACCACCATCCACGCTGGCAGGCGCGGGGTACGGTTGGCGGCGACCAACATGATCAGAGCTGCGGCAACCAATAATTTATCTGCCAACGGGTCCAGCAGTTTTCCGAGCGTGGTGGTGTGTCCATAGAGGCGGGCGAGGTAGCCATCGAGGAAGTCGGTGAGGCTGGCAATGAAAAACGTGAACGCCGCTAGCGCGCTTGATACCGGCCCAGGGTCGCTGAGGAAATAGACCAGCAGCGGGATTAAAGCGATGCGGAAAAGGCTGAGTTGGTTAGGCAGCGTGAATAACACGGGGAGGATTCTAGCATGTCTGTTTAACTTAACGGAGCGGCATTCAACAATGGCGCAGAAACAGCACCGCGTTGGCGATACGACTCACGATATTGCAGGACCCGTTGGACATAATTTTGCGTTTCCTCGTACGGCGGGATGCCGCTGTAACGGTCGACCGTTTCTGGTCCAGCATTGTAGGCAGCCAAAGCTAAGGCTAAATCGCCTTGGAAACGATTTAACAGCAAACGCAGATGGCGCACTCCGCCTTCGATGTTCGAGCGAGGGTCGTCTGTATCCGCGACCCCATGCTGCGCGGCGGTATCGGGCATCAGTTGCATGAGTCCACGAGCGCCGGCGCGGGAGATGGCGGTGGGATTAAACGCCGACTCTGCTTTAATTACCGCCTTGACCAAGGCGAACTCGACATCGTAGCGCTTGCACGCTGCGGCAATCAGGTGGTCGAACTCGATGGCGTCTTTCTTTTTGAGCGCACGCGAATAGCGATGCAGCAGGAGGAACGGGCGATATTGCGGCTTCGTGGGCACGTTGGTGAAATAGCGTACGCCTCGCGCATCTTTGTAGACGTAGACATCCGCTCCCACAGGGGAAGCCATTGCGGACTGCCAGGCTACGACAACGAACGCTGCTCCGAGCGTTTTCTTCCACATACGCCACTGCATATCTCCAGCACCATAAACGATTTCGTCTTCTCAGGTCAAATCCGCCTGGAACTTGGTAGTGGTTCAATTTGATTCATTCCTATGTCTTCGTAGGGGCGGCCCTGCGTGGCCGCCCAGCAAAAGGGCACCCACATAGGGGTGCCCCTACAAGACAAAACGAAACTGTACCACTACCTGGAACTTTCCCGGCTTGACACGTTGGGGAGGGCATGCGAGCAATGGCGGCACCCATGGAGACCTACGATTATCTTATTATTGGTAGCGGCATTGCTGGCTTAAGTCTCGCTCTGAAAGCAGCGGCGCACGGCTCGGTCGCGATTGTGACCAAGGACTGTTTGCCGGAAAGCAACAGCGCCTATGCACAAGGCGGTATTGCGTCGGTCTGGAGTCCGGAAGATTCCTTCGCCGCTCATATCCAGGACACGCTCATTGCCGGTGCTGATTTGTGTCATGAAGATGTGGCGAACTCGCGTTGCAAATCACCTCGAGTCGTCCGACCAGTCGCTGATCGACGTAGATCGGTAACTTCAGTGACGCCTGATCGGGTTTGTCAGGCATGCGCGATCGGCGCCATGCGCCATGATAACCTTCGTGAATCCATGCGATGCCGATATCCAACTTGATCTGAGCCAAGCCTCGATCGCTTGCGAACTCAACCAACGAAGTCCAAATCGCGTCCCAGCACCGATTACCCTGCAGTTGAACGGCCCGTTGTCTCGACGCCACCTCGCACAAATTGCTTCGCGTAAGCAGCGATTCACCAAGGTGAGAAGTTTTGGAGGCCAACATCCGCAGTTCGGCGTCCCCAAAGGAGCGTGTAAAAACGAGAGCCCCCAGGACCAATCCGACCCCACCGACAGCAATGATTTGTTGGCCGAAGTAGACACTTAAGATCGCAGCGAGCGTTGTTGTCCCGCAGAGAACTGCGACGACGAGCAGCATGGTCGCATGGCTGAAACGGTCCAGTAGCCGGTGGTGAAGGTGGCCTCGGTCGGTCGCATAGATGCTGCGGCCGGTCAAGACCCGGCGGAGAATTGCGATCAGCGAGTCAAAAAGTGGTACTGTCAGAACGACAAGTGGCGCGACGGACAAGAGCGTCGACCCCTTCACGGAGCTCCAAATCGAGATCACTCCAATGAAAAGGCCTACCGTCATGCTTCCGGCAT
>SYOC01000278.1 GCA_005804965.1 Pseudomonadota bacterium | reverse complement strand
GGTTAACTTGCCGTGAGCCTTTTGATACTTCGAGACCGAGATCCTTAGGAGTGTAGTAAAGAGCGCACCGTAATAGAGCTTGAGAGCCGAACCTTTCAGATCACCACGCAAAGTCTTCGAAACAGACACTAGATCATACGCAAACTTGTTGTTCTCAATCGATGCCTCTGTCCGGGCGGACGTCAACACTCTTAATGCCGGAAGGAAGTAGCCATCCCAGTCTGTGGTCTGGCATTTTTCCTCAAAGGTCAAAGCGAGCTCAACCAAGAACGAAGACTCCAGTTGTGCTCTGTCATAATAAAGGCAATACTCGCCAACATAGTCATAGTCAAGTACTGTAAGGCCATCGTAATTGAGAGTGCCGTCCGTAGATAGATCCACCATCACATTCCCAACGTGGAAGTCGCCGTGGCCATATGTTGCAATTCCGCAAGCTGGGTCGACACGCTGCCAATGCCACCCTGCGCCTTCTTCATGAGAGAACAGCATCAAAGGGTTTGCTACAGTAACCGAGGAACCCGCGCAGGTGAGGACGCTCCCGCTGGTGCCGATGAGCGCCTCAAGCGCCGGGACTGTCTTTGTCCTCCTCCTCACGCTTTCTGGGTCGCCTGTTAAATATGCATTTGTAAATACATAATCTACTCCGTGCTCGCATGAGCGCGTGTGATTAATAGTTTCCAAAAAGCGCCCGACTGCCTCAAAAATGCCTTGAAACAACCTCACACGTCCATGCTTGTCGTCATACCATCTTTCGCTAGCGACCTCGGCCAACGTCCGCCCACGAGCGAACGGCGTGACCAGTATCAGCTCCCGACTGGACAAAAGCGACGGATAGTTGCGCAACGGTGGGATCGACCTGCCGATCTCTCCCCAATACCACATCAACTTCGATTGCCCTTCGATCTCTTTGACTGCCTTCCCCTTGATCGGCTTGCCATCGGTCGACGTCTCGTCCTTATAGCCACGCTTGACAACGGCGTAGCAATCGGGTGCGTCGCCTTTCGGAGTCAGCCGGACCTGGAGCACCGGCGCTTCCTGAAGACTGCCACTCAGCCTCCTGAGAACCTCAACACGCTTCGCGTCGGTTATCGCCCGGCACATCATAAGCGATTCGTAGTCGAGGCCGCCGGAAATGCTGTCCACGTTCACTACAGGAACTCCGGGATACGATGAGTCCGTTTCGTTGAGCCGAGTCTGACAAGTTCTCGCCCATTCAGACGCGAACGGTAAGAACTTTTCATCGTAGTCGCCAGTCATCTTTTCGATGAACATGACCTTCAGGGCGTCCGCCGCCGGGCGAGTCTCTCCATATGCAGTACACACGACGAGTTCGCACCACGACGGCAAGCTTTGCTGGGACTCTGCCAACAGTCTCCAGCCTAGGTTGGGCTTCTCGCTGGACCTCTGTCGTTCCGGAAGATAAAGGTCGACAACAAGTAAGTCAAGACGAGACGCGTGAGTACTCAAGCTTGCGCTCGCCGAAACGTAGGCCTCCTCAGCCAGAACCTGAAAGCCGGCCGCTTCAAGGTCAACTTTCATTTGACTACGCAAATCGGGTTTGTCCCCAACGATGAGCGCGAGGGGCTTGTCTATCCGGGGGCCATTCGACATAAGCGAGCACATCCTTTCCGTCCTGCCTTACTTCACACCAGCCGCGAAGGATCTCACTGACGATATAGTGCACGACAGGCAATCCCTTTGCGGGTTCTTTAGGAACCGGATCTCTTCGGGTGTCTAGAGTAAAATCCGGATCGATAGATCCTGGCTGTCTAACCGAGATGCTGAGAATGTTACCTGATTCAGTTCCATCTGTCGTACAGCTAATCCGCACTGCCTTCCGACCATCAGTGGGGTCGCAGTATCTATAAGCATTACGGCAGAGTTCGATAACAACGTATTTCAACGGCGTTGGAATATCACAGTCCACTACGTTCTCAGGAGGTGGCAAGAGTAAATCCAGCTCAAACTTGTGATACTCGAACGCTCGTTGAACTGCTTCGAACACTTCTTGTGCGCCGAGGTAGCTCTCGTCTGATGCCGGATCGAGGAGATCGCATAGGGCCTCCGAGGCTCGCTTTAGAACCGTACACTCTGCTCGGATCTCCTGCTTTTTGGGAGTGTCCCGAGTCCATAAGAGGATTTTCGCACCCAGTTGGCCGATCTCATGTATTAGGCCGCGACGCAACACATGGGCGTGCATTGCGGTTACGCGAATGCGTTCCGCCTTCTCCAATTCAACGCCCAACGCGGTGTAATAATTCAGATCCACGGCCGGCTGGCCAAGCAGTCTGAGGATCTCGATCACGTCTCGCTTAGATGTGTCGCGAACCCCAAATTCTTCCTGTTGAAGCTCTTCTGTCAGAGTTGAGTCCCACGCAGTGAGCGGGCAAACGCCAGACAGGGCGAGACCAACAATAGGAGTGGGTATGACAATCCGCTCCTTAAGCACTTTGGCCGGATACAGCGGAGAACTCCATACCGGACAAGCCAGGTAGGTCTTCGGCTGCTGATCCAAGCCGATCCAAAAGTAGAATGGCAACAGTGGAGCGGGGGCGTGGGCCTCCATCCAAAGTCGAGCGGAGCCCGCCGAATGACGATCGGAGTTAGGGACGGTTCTGTGCAACCACTCGACCACAGCCTCCTGTAGGATCAAGTCCAACGCAGGTAGATCGTCTCCAAACTCGGATGCGCGGGCAGCATCGCCCCATAGGTATTGACCGACCGCGCCGACCCATGCCGTGTTCCGGCCTGTCGCTGGGGAGTACAAGCACAGCGCTCGGTACTCTGCTGCCCAGTCATCCAAAGCGAGATTCTCGATGGCAAGGTTGAGCGCGTCGTGTGCCACCTTCACTCCTCGCCACTGGATTTCGTTGCGATTCGGGCAGGTGTCATCCAGGGACACTCTTCCGGCTTCGAACGCAGATTCACCGGGAACAAGGTTCTCGAAATACCAGAGCAGGCGCCATGCGTACAACCAGAAGAGCAATTCCCCGACCGGGCAGTAATGGGCCAAGTCATCCGAAGAAGGCCCAGATCGAATCTGTGGCAGACGGACGTAGTACTCCTCAAAGTGATGGCCCTGGCTCTTGAGCCGCCCAAGCTGCTCTGTGCGTACGACCAAAAATAGAGAGTGAAGAAACTCGCTAAACTGATCGCCAATGTCTTGGTTGTTCCACAGGTATGGAGTTTTGTAATGCTGGCTGCTGTGCTCATCGGGAACGAAGAATCGAAATGTCTTGTCCCACGACGCATCAAATAGGTATCCGGCGGAAAGGACGCCAATTTCACCCAGGAAGGTCTTGAGTGTGTCGGACGCTAGGTAATCGTCGATCTGTGTGATCGCTCCGCTGTTATTTAAGCGAGCATCCGAGCCGGCAAGAAAGCTGTAAACAAACGACTCGACGCTGCGCCAGGCAGCGGACGCGTACATATCCTTCTGCATGTCACTTTTTCGCCCATATGATGCCCGCCTGAAAATAGCGGTACGGGCAAGCAATTTCAACGAAGCCGGCCGATCGCAACAAGAGCACTTCGCTCTCAGCAGGTGCCCCGTTGCTGCTGCCATGTGGACGGGTCCACCCGTGTTCAATTGGTGTGGGAAGATTGTACCTCCGCAGGTGCTCGATCCAAAGCTCCCGGAGCACCTCGGTGTTTTTTGCCATCTCACCGAGACGGCCCCTTACCTCTTCGTTAGGGTTGGAAAAGCTATCAAGAATCCAACGTTCTTCGTGGAGCTGAGCGTATGAGGCAACTGTCGGAGATTCGTACGAGAAGAGGTCGCCATACACAAGCAATCCTCCAGCCGGTAGTAGATCAAAAAAAAGGCGATACGCCCGGAGCTTCTCCTCCGCCGTATAGTGATGCAGCGCGAAGGCCGTCACTATCGCTTTCAGTTCCGGGGCCCCCTGAGGAAGAGATGAAAGGATAGTGCCGGCGTTCAACCCGTCGTCGAGGATGTCGAGGAGAGACAGGGTGCATTTGCTCGGCCATTCAGCGGTTCCGTACTTGGCAGCAAGCTTCCGCTCGAACTGCTCCAGCATGGGCTGGCAAAAATCAGCCCCAAGCAAATGAATGGAAGGAAAGGCATCCAGCAGACGAAACCCCTCTACGCCTGTTCCACACCCGACGTCGAGCACGGAGCATCTAACGGCGGCAGCACGCTCCGTGGTCCATGCGCCGAAATGGTACCTAAACAGGTCAACGATCGTGTCGTGAAGCTGCCAATAGGACGGCTGTGTCAATTCAACCGTATCGTCGTAGCAAGCAGCATCCTGTTCGGCGTAGAAGAATGCCATCTGCTTCTGCTGGTCCAGAAATCTTGCCATCAGTTCTCCATATATTCTGATCTAACCCAATTCCTCTGCGGATGCCAAGAACTCGCGCAGCCTCGGGTGGTCTGTACTGGTTAACAAGTCGATGCCACCAGATGCGACTACTCTCCCATTCTCGAGAAACAGCAACTCATCGCCTTCGCGGCGCGTGAGAAGGCGCCTGGCAAACCCGATCAAGTGGGTGACAAGCAACAAGCCAATACCTCGATCACGCAGGGACACCAAGTACCGCATGATCACGCCGGTCTGCTCAATGTCTAGCGCAGAAGTAATCTCATCCAACAGTATGTACGACGGGTCCAGGATGGCGGCTCTCGCCAAGGCTGCTCGCTGGCGCTGGCCGACACTGACCTCGTTCGGGTAACGATCGATAAAGTCTGCCATACCAAAGAGCTCAACCATCTCGGGTAGTCCCGTCGCTGGTGTCCCTCTCAGCCGAAGGGGCAAAACAATATTCTGTCGCAGCGTTAGATGCGGCCAGAGGAGGAGCTGCTGAAAGACCACGGTCACTCGGGGCCACGGTGGTGGCAAGGACGGTCCGGACGGGGGGTATTCAAAGTGCTGACCATCGATCGTGATACGCCCTGAATCGGGGG
>SYOC01000277.1 GCA_005804965.1 Pseudomonadota bacterium | reverse complement strand
CCCATTCGTTGCCTTGTATCGTCATGAACCAAACCGCCAGTGCCCACGGCCACGGCCAGTGTGAAATGCCGCGATGTGGCAGCCCTACCATTTCCACACGATCGGGAAGCGTGGCACCCAAGGCGGCGGCGGCGATCCCCAGCGGCGGTGCGCCCAACAACACGGCCCCAGACGCCGCCATTAACCGATGCGATTTTGCTAACATAATGCGCTTCTATGACGAAAGCCCGCGCTTTCGCAGATATAAAAGAAATTCCTTGTTGCCTTTCGGTCCTAAGAGCGGGGATTCCATAACCCCGATCACTTCGACGCCCCATGTCTCAGCCTGACGGCGCAGGTTCTCGACGACTTCGGCGTGCAGCAGCGGGTCGCGCACGACACCGCCTTTCCCGACCCGTCCTTTGCCGACTTCAAACTGCGGCTTAATCAACGCAACCACTCGCCCCTGTAGAGCGAGCAGCTCCAACACCGGAGGGATCACGAGAGCCAACGAAATGAAGGAGGCGTCAATCACCGCCAGCTCAGGCACTTCGCCGAGATCCGCCAGCGTCAGCGTGCGGATGTTGCGCCGCTCGAAAATGACGACGCGCGGATCTTGCCGTAACGACCATGCTAACTGCCCATAACCAACATCGACGGCATACACCTTCGCTGCACCATGTTGGAGCAAACAATCAGTAAAGCCACCAGTCGAGGCACCAACGTCGAGGGCCACAACCCCGGTTACATCGACAGGGAAACCACGGAGCGCGGCTTCGAGCTTGTGTCCGCCACGGCTCACATAAGGCGATTGCGCTCCATCTTTCACCCGCAGCTCGGCAGCAGGGTCAACGAACGTACCGGGCTTATCGACGCGCTGCTCATTGACGACCACGGCACCAGCCATGACCAGCCGTCGAGCTTGTTCTCGGCTGGTGGCAAGGCCACGCTCGGCCATTAACACATCAAGACGGAGGCGCTTGCTCACACGCTATGGTTGCACGGCGCGTTCGACGATGAAAGTCGCGATCTGCCGCAAAGGGTCCGCCGCCGGTCCGAACGAGGACAAGGCATCTAAAGATTCGGCCAACAGTTCTCGTGCTTTCTTCTTGGCATTATCCATCCCAACGGCAGCAGGGTACGTCACTTTTTGCCGTTCGGCGTCGCGCCCTTCCCGCTTCCCGGTTTTTTCTGTACCACCTTCGATATCGAGAATATCGTCAGCCACCTGAAAAGCGAAACCAACGGCGACACCGTAACGGTCGAGACGCGCGAATTGCCCAGGCTTGGCACCGCCAACCCAAGCTCCGGCACGCACCGAGGCACGCAAGAGCGCACCAGTTTTCCGCGAATGGATATATTCGACCAACAGGCGCGTGGGCTTTTTCTTTTCGGATTCGAGGTCAGCCACCTGCCCGCCAACCATACCGGCAGCACCAGCACCAGCAGCGATCTCGCGAATCGCACGCAATGCAGCAGAGCGATCTTGACCGGCGTGTAAGGCACCTTCAGCCATCACCCGGAAGGCTTCAGTCAAGAGACCATCGCCAGCGAGGATGGCCATCCCTTCGCCAAAGACCACATGGTTCGTCGGCTTGCCGCGTCGCAGGTCGTCATCATCCATTGCCGGCAAATCAACAAGCACCAAAGAGTAGGAATGAATCATTTCCAAAGCGCACGCGAACGGCATCACGCGATCCAGCGAACCGCCTACAGCTTCACCACTCGCGAGAGCAAGAATAGGGCGGATGCGTTTGCCACCAGAAAAGAGGCTGTAGCGCATCGCTTTGTCGATTGTGCGCGGAAACGACCCCCCGGCACCAAGCATCTGCTTGAGGGAGCGGTCCACCAAACGGCGACGTTCGTCCAGATATTTTTTCAGATTCACGCGTCTTCGTCCTCGTCTTCCAGCAGGTTTTGCAGTTGAAATAGGCCGCTGGGTTCGCGCGTCAGCACCTCGACACGTTTCTCCACCTCAGTCAGCTTCTCGCCGAGATGGCGGACCAGCGCCACGCCGTCCTCGAATGCGCCGAGCGCTTCATCGAGAGACAACTCGCCGGTTTCCAGCTTCTCGACAATCCCTTCGAGGACGCGCAGTGCATCTTCGAACTTTCGATTGGTTACCTCTATCATCTATCCTCGCGTTTCTTCTACCCGCACCCGCGCTTCTCCCTGAGCAAACGTAATCCGTAGCAGTTGCCCAGAGGCGAGAGTACTGGCATCCGTCACCACCGTTCCTTCATCCACTCGCCGCGTCAAACTATAGCCCCGACCAAGCACAGCCAACGGGCTGA
This sequence comes from Pseudomonadota bacterium, assembly GCA_005804965.1. GTDB lineage: Bacteria > Desulfobacterota > Binatia > Bin18 > Bin18 > SYOC01. Next base: position 8,812 of record SYOC01000277.1, on the reverse strand, counting down.
GACTCTGTAAGGCAACAGCCAACTCTTGTAGGCGACCACGAGATCGTTCCTGGCGACGGGCAAGCGCCAACTGTAGTCGCACTGCCGAGGAATGCAGTTGGTCACGTAACACGGCGGCTTGACGGCCTGGATGACGCAGGCGTTTGCTCAGATGTGCGATCAATTCTTGTCGTTCAACAAGAAACCGTTGCATGGCCGTATGCAACGCCTGAGCGTCGCTCCCTACCTGGGCCTGCAAATCTGCCCAGCGCGGCACGACCATTTCGGCGGCGGCAGTTGGCGTTGGAGCGCGGCGGTCGGCGACCAAGTCGGCGATACTCAGATCAATTTCGTGCCCGACTGCGGCAATGACGGGGACGGCAGAGGCAGCAATCGACCGCGCGACGACTTCTTCGTTGAAGGCATTGAGATCTTCGCGAGAACCGCCGCCACGACCGACGATGATGACTTCCACCTCGCCATGTTCGTTGAGATCCTGAATGCTCGCGGCAATCTCTACGCCAGCACCAGCACCTTGCACCTTGGTCGGGCGGATAATCGCTCGGGTGTAAGGGCAGCGCTGATACAAGATGGTAAGAATATCCTGAATCGCTGCGCCTCCCAGCGCAGTGACCACGCCGATACACCGAGGAAAAAAAGGCAGCGGGCGTTTACGTTCTTGAGCGAACAACCCTTCCGCCAGCAGCTTTGCCTTGAGCTGCTCAAATGCCAGTTGTTGTTCACCTACACCGCGCGGGTCCATGCTGGAGACATAGAGCTGCAAATCTCCCCGCGCTGGGTACACACTGACGTTACCACGCACCAGCACTTCCAGCCCATCCTCCGGACGGAAGCGTAACAACCCAGCATGTCCACGAAACATGACGGCACGAATCTGACTTTGGTCGTCTTTCAACGTGAAATAGAGATGGCCAGACGAAGGTACACGTAAGCCGGAGATTTCCCCGACCACCCACACGGTTTGGAACCCTTCATCCAGAGAGGCCTGGATAGCTGTGGCCAATTCAGACACAGAGAGCGTAGGGGGGCGCGGGCGCAGCACAAGCTCAGCCATGAGATCGTCGTGTTCGGTGGGAGGACGGCGAAGCCGCCGCCCCCCAGAAGTGGGAGAGCGCAACCGAGTTACTTTCCTTCAGTTGTCGCTGCGTCGGTGGCGGGTTTCTTCGCGCTGGCAAGCGTTGTCTTGAAGGCTTCCCAATTTTTCAACAGGTGCAGCGCACGATCCAGTTGCGGATCTTTGCCCAGCTCTCCTTCTTTCACCTCTGGCTCTTGCGGGGTTTCCCCGCCTTCCGTGCTTTTGGTCGCCTCGCCGGAGGTGTCCTGTTCCTGTTCTTTTTTCATGGCTGGCGACGACGGCGCTTTCTTATTATTGAAATGCCCACGCAGGTTTTCTTCGCGCACCTCACGTTGTTCCCGCGTTGCTACTTGAGCAGGCGGGGCGTTATCGACAGTCACATCCGGAGTCACACCCGTCACTTGGATGGAACGACCATTGGGCGTGTAGTACAGCGCCGTGGTTAAACGCAAGGCAGCTCCGCTTTCCAGCGGCAGAATCGTTTGCACCGACCCTTTACCAAACGTTTGGATTCCGAGTACCACCGCTCGCCCATGATCTTGTAGCGCCCCAGCGACGATTTCTGATGCACTGGCACTCCCACCGTTGACAATCACCACCATCGGCACATCAACATAGCCTCCGGCATGGGCAAAATACTTTTGCTTCTGATTATCCAAGCGCCCTTCCGTGTACACGACCATCCCGGAGTCGAGGAACATGTCGGACACCTTGACCGCTTGGCTGAGGAGTCCACCCGGATTGTTGCGCAAATCCAAGACCAGCCCTTCGAGTTTGCTGTTCTCTTGTGTCAGTTTGGTCAGGGCAGCATCCAGGTCAGTCCCGGTGCGATCTTGAAATTGCGTTAAGCGAACGTAGCCATAGCCTTTTTCCAGAGAGCGCGACTTCACACTTTGGACACGGATAACTTCGCGCACCAAAGGAAAGTCGAGAAGTTTATTGACCCCTTCGCGGCGCACCGAAATGACGATTTTACTGCCCTTCGGTCCCCGCATTTTTTTCACGGCATCGACCAAACTCATGTCTTTGGTCAGCTCGCCTTCGATTTTGACAATCTGGTCGCCAGCTTTAACTCCCGCGCGATGCGCCGGAGTATCTTCAATAGGCGACACCACCGTAAGCACCCCGTCGCGAACGGTAATCTCGATTCCCAAGCCGCCAAAACTGCCCTCAGTATCGACTTGCAGCTCCTTGTACAGGTCCGGCGTCAGATAGGCGCTATGCGGATCGAGTGCATTCAACATGCCATTGATCGCTCCATCGACCAGCTTTTGCGGCCCGACCTCTTCAACGTAATTTTTTTGTACGATAGCTAAAACGTTGGTGAACGCCTCTAGCCCTTCATAGGTGTCACGACCGACAGCCGCCACACGCTCCGGCCCCTGCCCGCCGAAGAGCATGACACCACCTACCACGAAGCAGGCGAGCACTCCAGCGAAAAATCTTTTACGTGTACTTTGTATCATATCCGTTCCTTTGTTCCCCTATTTTTCGACGACGAGCTTCCTTGCCACCAACAAGAGCCCGCCTACCATACCACAGCAGTGCGGAGCGGGAAAATATCGTTTGCCGGGATTGTTGTACCACGTGCAGGTTTTTATTGACAGTGAAATTGAAAATCATTATCATTCGCAGACTATGAAGACTCTGGCGGATCTCAATCCTTCTGAAGCCGGTTGCATCCATTCCATCTCTGGCCTCGACGGCCTCTCGCAACGGCTAGGAGAAATAGGGTTCACTCCCGGCCAAGCCGTGCAAGTCGTGCGCTGCGCACCGTTGGGCGACCCCATGCAGATTCGCATTCGTGGATTCGATGTTGCGTTGCGGAAAAACGAAGCCCGCCGCGTCACCCTCACTTCGTAGTTGCGGATCACTCATGACATCGGTGGCGTCCCTCGATCCTGCTTCTCAGTCTGCTCGCGCCACGGCTTCCCAAACTTCTCCTCAACGCCGTTACACTGTCGCCGTGGTTGGCAACCCAAACACTGGGAAAACCACGCTTTTCAATGCACTCACCGGTCTGTCACAACACACGGGGAACTATCCCGGGGTCACAGTCGAAAGTGCGCTCGGAGAATTTACCAGCGATGGACAGCACTTCCTGGCCATCGACTTGCCAGGCACCTACTCGTTGGCACCGCGTGCTCCTGACGAAATGATCGCCGTCAGTGTCCTGTTAGGACTTGGCGAGAATGTTACTGCGCCGGATGTCGTGCTCTGTGTCCTCGATGCTACCCATCTTGATCGCAATCTCTATTTGTTGACGCAGGTGCTTGAGGTCGGTCGGCCAGTCGTTGTTGCCCTGACCATGACCGACATCGCTGGCAAACAGGGCATCGTGTTAGACGTTCCTGCATTAGCACGCCAACTTGGCGTTCCAGTAATTCCCGTACACGCCGCTAAACGTCTGGGTCTGCCCGAACTCAAACAAGCTGTAGGGCGTGCTAGCCGTATTGCCTTCGTGCCGAATCAACCGATTCGTCTCCCCGCAGCCTTCGTTACAGAAGTGGAGCAACTCTGCGCATTGTTCGCCAAACATAGTCAGCACGATACTCCGTCGCGCTTCCTGATTGAGCGCCTCTTGATCGATGCCGGTGGTTCGGTAGAGCAGCTGCTTGTCCAGGATCTCGGTGAGACGATCCTTCCACAAGTCACTACTGCGAGAGCACGCCTCGCGACAGGAGGGGTCTCGCCGCAGCAACTGGAAACCGACACCCGCTATCGCTGGATCTCTCAAGTGATCGCGGCCCCCGGTCGCCAGACACTGGTGGCAACCTACACGTGGAGCGACCGCATTGATGCCGTCGTCACTCATAAGGTTTGGGGACTTAGCATATTCCTCCTGACCATGGCAATTCTCTTCCAGGCCATTTTCTCTTGGTCAGCACCCCTCATGGGCGGCATTGAAACGATCTTCGGGGCGCTAGGTGTCTGGATCAGTGGCTTTGTGACGGAAGGACCTCTGCAAAGCCTCTTAGTCGATGGCATCGTCGGCGGAGTTGGGGCTGTAGTTGTGTTCGTCCCGCAGATCGCGTTGCTCTTTGGGTTGATCGCCGTGCTCGAAGATTCCGGGTACATGGCGCGAGCAGCGTTTCTGATGGACCGCGTCATGGCCAGTTTCGGTTTGTCGGGTCGCAGTTTCATTCCACTGCTGTCGTCGTTTGCGTGCGCGGTGCCGGGCATCATGTCCACTCGCAGCATCGACAATCGTCGAGATCGTATCGCCACCATTCTCATCGCCCCGCTCATGAGTTGCAGCGCACGCCTGCCGGTCTATGTCCTCTTCATCTCCGCCTTCATCCCAGCCCAAACCGTGGGGGGAGTCTTTGGCTTACAAGGCACGCTGCTCTTTGCCATGTATTTGCTCGGCCTCGTGTTCGCTCCGCCTATCGCGTTTCTGCTCAAACGCACGATGCTCAAAGGCGAATCCGTTCCCTTCTTACTCGAACTTCCCCCGTTCCAAGTGCCAGCGTGGCGGGTGGTATTGTTCCGCATGTACGACCGTAGTTGGGCATTCATCAAACGCGCCGGCACAATTATTCTTGCCACCACAATTTTGATCTGGGCATTGTCCTATTACCCGGACCAGCCCCAACTCGCGGAAGAATTTGCCGCTCGCCGCGCCAGCGCTGCACCCGAAGCACTAGCCAGCCTCGATACAGAAGAAGCCGGGGCACGACTACGCGGCAGCTATCTCGGTCAAGCTGGCCAGGCCATCGAACCACTGGTGCAACCGCTCGGGTGGGATTGGAAAATTGGGATGGCCACGCTGGCCAGCTTTCCCGCCCGCGAAGTCATCATCGCCGCACTCGGCACCATTTATAATTTAGGCAACGAGCAAGACGAAGAAAGCGTGCAACTGCGAGACGCCATGCGTGCAGAACGCTGGCCAGATGGGCGTGTCGTCTATACTCCAGTCGTCGCCGTCTCCGTCATGGTCTTCTTTGCCTTATGCTGTCAATGTGGTGCGACGTTGGCGACGATCAAACGTGAAACCGGCTCCTGGGGCTATGCCGCGTTCACGTTCATCTATATGACCAGTTTGGCATATGTGGGGGCGTTGTTCGTCTATCAAGTTGGGAGCAGATTATTTGGCACCTAGCGCCCCCCGCGAAAAAGCAGGGGCATATGGAGCATCACGTGGACTCTCAGACTATCATCGTATTCGCGGTTATTCTTCTCGCCGCCATCTATGTCGGGCGTCGCCTCTGGCCCACGAAGAAAGTCCAGTCCGGCTGTGGCATGTGCCCACGCAACCACCAACGCGCGGATGATTACGCGTGAAGAGGGTAGCAATGCGGATCGAGCAGCCCGCGCGAGCTGGGCGTCGGATGACAAATTTTGAGGAATATCGTTCATGCGTCCACAACAGACGATAGCACCGCAATTGGATGACCGTGACCTCTTTCACTACCTCGATGGCGATAACATCCGGCCTCTGTTCATTTCCGGCGACGCACTGGAAGTATTGAAAGCCTTTCCTGACGAGTCGATCGATTGTTGTATGACGAGTCCACCCTATTGGGGTCAGCGGCAATACGCAGTCACTGGCATTGGATTGGAGGCTGATTACCGCGATTACATCGCCAATCTCACCCGTTTGTTTCTGGAAGTGAAACGGATACTGAAAAACACGGCATCCTTGTGGTTGAACCTGGGCGATACCTATCACAACAAACAGCTTCTAGGGATTCCTTGGCGCGTTGCTTTCGCACTCACGGATCAACAAGACTGGATCCTCCGCAATGAAGTCATCTGGAACAAAGTGAAAGGCGGGCCAGATAATGCTCGCGACAAGCTGGGCAACGTTCACGAACAGATCTTCCACTTCGTGAAAAATGCCAAAGACTATTACTATGATGTCGATGCCATTCGTTCGAATCCAAAGAAAGTCAAAGTAGTGAACGGCGCGGTGGTTTCTGCGACCGGCGTTAGCGGCGTGAGGTATCGGCGACAGCTTGAGCTATCGACCGCATTGACCCCCAGCGAGAAGAAAAACGCTTTCGCTGCCCTCGAAAAGATGCTCAATGACATCCGGGAGGAAAAGATCGCGGATTTCCGCATGATTATTCGCGGGCAGCAGCGCACCACCCATTCCGATGCCGAGAGCGTGTCCGGACGAGCGCGAGAACTCACCGAAAAAGGTTATTACTTTTTGCGCTATCACCCTGACGGCAGCAAGCCAAGAGACGTCTGGGATATCTTGCCCGAAGACACGCAAAAGCGGGACGAGCACTTTGCGCCCTATCCCGAAGACCTCTGCAAAATTCCGCTTCTAGCGACGTGTCCGAAAAAGGGGATTGTGCTCGACCCATTCTGCGGTACGGGAACAACCATGTGGGTAGCTCTGAAGCTGGGGAGAAGGTCCATCGGGATCGATCTCTCGGAGGAATACCTTCACATTGCTGAGCGCAGATGTCACGTCTTGCTATGATGGACCATTCATGGTGACCGAAAACAAAATACTTGAACTCTTCGGCAATCCGCACAAGAAAGTCCAGGGAATCAACTGGCAACAAGTCATACGGAAGCAATGGTGTCCATTCACCAACACCAAATGCTTCAAGGTCCGAAAAAGTCAGCCGGAGATCTCGATTGGCACCTGTACTGTTCGCTACGGCAAAGACAACAAAGGCGTCATCATCTGTCCGAACCGTCTCTTAGAGCGCAAACAGATCTTCACCGACTGCGTTCATCTTCTCACGCTTCATGAGCCTGGAAACGAGTTTCACGTGGTATCGGAAGTTTCGGTGCCAGGTGGACGCGTCGATTATTTCTTGGTCTCGGCTAAAGGCGGAAAGGTTCGCGATTTTGTGGCAATCGAATTTCAGACGCTCGATACCACTGGGACAGTTTGGCCAGAGCGGCAACGAGCACTGAAGTCCCTCGGTTTGTCCAGCCACCCAAAGGACGTACAGTCAACAAAGGGTTTTGGCATGAATTGGAAGATGACAGCCAAAACCATTCTTATGCAGCTCCATCACAAGGTTCAGACGTTCGAACATATGAATAAACATCTCGTCTTAGTAGTGCAGAACCATTTGCTCCATTACATGCGTGCGGAATTCGATTTTACGCATCTTGGCACCCCCCGCATCGGAGATGCCATGCACTTTCACTCCTATCAGTTGAATGAATCGGAAGGCGTTTGGCGCTTGGAACTCGAATCACGAGCTAGCACCGATGCCGCAGGCATTGCCAAGTGTCTCGGTTTACAGGCGGAAGCCAAAGTGGAACTCGCCGTAGTAGTCGCCGAATTGGAAAAGAAAATTTCAGCTAATACGATTTTCACTCTCTGACCGACGCCGATCACGCTCATGGAGCGATGTCGCGCTAAGCAGAGAAACGGAATCCCGACCCGGGCTCCGACCGACCAGTTGCTTCGTCACCGTAGCGGCGCTTGTTCCCCGGCCGCACTCCCTTCCGGCCAGCCGGCCCACACACCTTGGTCGGCTAATTTGCGCAGTGCGGTCTCCACCGCTGGTCGCGCCCAATCGTTGTAGCCAATGTGCCGATGTACAATCACGCCCTGGCGGTCAATGATAAACGTCTCTGGATAGCCGGTCACCCCGTACTTCTTGCCAGTTTCACCGGTCACATCGAGCAAGACCGGAAAGGTGAAGCCCTGCTCGTGAATGTACGGAGCTACGGTCTTTTTGCCGTCGATGTCCTGACTCGCCGCGAGCATCACGAAGTCCGCATCTTTCAGCTTGCGATACAGCACTTCCATCGTCGGCATTTCTTTGCGGCATGGCGGACACCACGTCGCCCATAGGTTCAGCAGCACCACCTTGCCCTTGAGCTGCGAAAGCCGCACGACTTGGCCATTCATGTCGGGAAGGATGAAGTCGGGTGCCACACTCGGACCTGTTGACGGCGCACGAAACAGGGTCAGCAGCACTCCGGCCACCAGCACAACCAGCGCAAGGATCAACACTCGTTTCATCGTCGTTTCCCCTGCGTTGCTGTGGCGGCAACAGATGCCGACCTGCCAGTCTCACGCCCACGGAGAACGAGAAAGGCCCCGGCAGAAACAAGAACAATGCTCAGCACCTGCGCTTGTGTGAAACCGAACGCCAACGCTGGATTCACGCGCACGAATTCGAGAAAGAATCGAGCAGTGCTCGCCAGCACTAAATACCAACCAAACTGAGTACCCGGCTGAGGCGACTGCCCCCGACGTATCCACAGGAAGGCAAAGACCAACAGATACGCCGTGGTTTCGTACAGCGGCGTCGGGTGGACATAGATGCCAGGAGGGTAATCCCAACCGACAATCGCGTTCGGATACGCCACTCCCCAAGGCAATGTGGTCGGCGGCCCCCAATCACCATCTCCCGCCAAATGACAGCCGATGCGCCCGACACCATGTCCTAAAGCAATAGATGGAGCCACCGCATCCATCATCTCACCCCAGAACAAACCGTAGCGGCGAATGCAGAGGCTCACGCCGACAATGCCACCGAGCAGCCCGCCATACCACACGAACCCTGCGCCAGTGACCAGCAACGCCCACGGGTCAGCGAGAAAGGCGCGCCATTCTTGCAGCACGAAGAGCAAACGCGCACCTACCAACCCACCGATGGCTGCCCACAAAACAAAGGTGGAAGCGAGATTGGGATCTTTCCCGCGACGCTGCAACTCGCGTCCCAGCGCCCACCCAGCGGAGATGAATCCCAACGCCATCATCACGCCATAGCTGTAGATTGTAATCGGCCCGATTTGCAAAAGTACTGG
>SYOC01000276.1 GCA_005804965.1 Pseudomonadota bacterium | reverse complement strand
GCAAAACCACGACGACCTCGCTGGTTGCTGCCGTCTTGGCGCAAGCCCATCTCGACCCAACGATGGTGATCGGTGGCAAGCTCAACGTCCTCGGCTCGAACGCCCGGCTCGGTCAAGGGCGATTTTTGGTGGCAGAAGCTGACGAAAGCGACGGCACCTTTCTCTTGCTCAACCCTACGATTGTCGTCGTGACCAACATTGACCCCGAGCACCTCGACTTCTACGGCGATATGGAGCACGTGAAATCCGCCTACCTCGACTTCATCAACCGCGTGCCATTTTATGGCCGAGCGATTTTGTGTCTCGACAGTGTCAATGTTCGCGCTTTGCTCCCGCAGGTACGTAAGCGGTTCGTGACGTATGGGTTGAGTCCGGAAGCCGAGTTCACCGCTCGCCATTTGCGTGTGAGCGACCTCACTACGCATTGCGAAGTCTGGCACGGCGAAGAGATGCTGGGTGAGCTGTGTCTGAATCTCCCAGGGCGGCATTATGCGCTCAATGCCTTGGCCGTGATTGCCGTGTCGCGCGAGTTGGGCATTCCGTTCGCCCATGTCCAGGAAGCCCTGAGTAAATTCTCTGGCATTCAACGCCGCTTCGAGGTCAAAGGAGAAGCTGCTGGCGTGCTCGTGGTCGATGACTATGCCCATCATCCCGAGGAGATCCGAGTGACGTTACGTGCAGCGCGTGAGGGCGTGGCGCACAATGGCACGCGCCGTGTGGTGGCGCTGTTTCAGCCGCATCGCTACACTCGCACACGCGATTTATTCGACGACTTTTTGTCGGCCTTTGACGATGCCGACGTCCTCATCTTGACTGAGATTTATGCTGCCGGGGAAGATCCGCTCGCGCAGGTGTCTGGCGAACTCTTATACCGCGCCTTGAAGAAACGCGGCCATGCCGACGTACATTTCGCGCCTACGAAGGAGGATCTCCTCACGACCACCGCGAGTCTACTCCAAGCTGGAGATGTGGTGATGACCTTGGGTGCCGGAGATATTTATCGCAGCGGCATAGCGTTGCTCGACCATTTGCGTCAGGGAGGATTGCATGCCTCCTGAGCTGCGGACGACCCTGCTGACCCTGCTCGGCAAGCGGGTACAGTTCGCTCTGCCATTGGCACGCCACACTTCATTTCGTGTGGGTGGTCCGGCTGATGCCTTTGTTGCGCCCGAGTCGGTTGCTGAACTTCAGATGGTGTTACGCACGCTTCATGAGGAAACCGTACCCTATTTTTTGCTCGGTGGCGGGACCAACGTGCTTGTCAGTGATAAAGGAGTGCGCGGAGTGGTTATCCACCTGGGAGCCGAGTTCAACTACCAGCGCTGGACAGCACTTGGAGACGAAGCGTGCGTGCAGGTTGGGGCGGCGCGTCCGCTTGGCCGTTTCGTACGCGACGCGACGACGAAGGGGTATGGTGGCGTCGAGTTCGCCGAAGGCATTCCCGGCAGCGTTGGTGGTGGGTTGCTCATGAATGCTGGCGCGTTTGGTGGAGAGCTGAGCCGTGTCGTCACGGCGATTACTGGCGTGCAGGCCGATGGCGAGTGTACACGGCTGACGGGAGCGGAGATTGGGTTTGCCTATCGGCGCACAACACTGCCTCCTGGTTTTATCGTGACCGAGGTCGAGTTCCGCTTGCAGCGCAGCGCACCAGAAGCTATCGCCACGAAACTGCTCCATGCGCAACGGAAACGCCAAGCCACGCAACCGCATGGCTACCCGAACGCCGGGTCCATCTTCAAGAACCCGCCAGGGACCTATGCTGGAAAGTTGATTGAGGAGGCCGGGCTGAAAGGACTCGCCTGTGGCCAAGCCCAAGTGTCCGAGCAGCATGCCAATTTTATCGTCAACAAAGGCGGGGCACGCGCAGCAGAGGTGAAACAACTCATGGAACAGGTCCAGCGCACGGTGTGGGAAAAGAATCTCGTGCAACTGGAGCCTGAAGTGCGCCTTGTGGGCGAGTGGTGATGGGTATGGAACAAAAGACGTTGCCTTCTCCGTGGCGTGGAAAAAAAGTCGGCGTGCTTTTTGGTGGCATGTCCGCCGAGCGTGAAATTTCCTTGCTGACCGGCACAGCCGTGATTCAGGCCTTGCGCGATTGCGGCTACACCATTCTTCCGGTGGAAATCGATGCGTCTGGTGCGTGGATCGCCCAGGTGCGTGAGGTCGATGTGGCCTTCCTCGCCCTGCACGGCAAATTTGGCGAGGATGGCACTGTGCAAGGAGTGTTGGAATTACTGGGCGTGCCGTACACCGGCTCTGGCGTGCTTGCCAGTGCCCTAGCGATGAATAAACCGATGGCCAAGCGCGTGTGGGAGACGCATGCACTGCCCACGCCGCTATGGCAAATGATCGAGAAGGAAGCAGCGTGGACCTTACGTCCTGACCTGACTTATCCCCTTGTGGTCAAGCCAAGTACCGAAGGGTCGAGCGTTGGTGTCTCCATCGCGCGTTCGCCGGAAACCTTGCAGAGCAGCCTTGCCGAGGCGTTTCGCTACGATGCCCAAGCCTTAGTGGAAGCCTACATTGCTGGCAAGGAAGTGACGGTGGGGATTGTTGGCGACCGTGCGCTCGGGGCGATGGAAGTGATTGCCAAGGGTGAGTTTCATTCCTACGAAGTAAAGTACACTGCCGGCCGTGAGGAGTTCGTACTTCCTGCCGACCTGCCGCCGGAAGTTGAAGCTCAGGTGCTACGGGTAGCGCTCGCCGCGCATCGCACGTTGGGCTGCACCGGGTACAGTCGCATCGATACGCGCGTGGATGCGCAGGGGGCAGTTTTTTTGCTCGAAGTGAATACTTTGCCCGGGTTAACCTCGTTTAGCTACCTGCCACGCATTGCAGCGTATGCAGGATTCAGCTACAGCGATCTAGTCGAAGAAATTCTGCGACGAGCGACTCTTCATATCCAGAGGAGGGCGGCATGAGGCAGACGAAGCGGTGGTGGTCGAGGCGCAGAAAAGAAAATCGCCTACGAAAATCTGGGCTGCGGTGGGAGCGGTTACGCTCCGTGGGGCTTGTGTTGTTCGCGTCCGTGCTTCTTCTTTCCCTCTTACCCGAGCAGTTGAAGGCTGGGTGGTCTTTCGTGACCCAGTACGTTGAGCACCATCCTTACTTTACCGTCCAAGAAGTGGTGATTGACGAGAGCGCCGGCTTTGCACAGGAACTCGTACAAGAGTGGAGTGGCGTATCCATAGGCATGAGCATGTGGGATGTCGATCCCGAACGGGTCGAAAATCAGTTGCTGTCACGTTCATGGATTCAGACGGCGCAGGTGCGCCGGGCGTTTCCGCGCCAAGTCCATCTGGCCGTGAGTGTACGTCAACCTATTGCTATTGTGATGCACACTCCGCCGCTGTACCTCGATGAATCCGGCACGTACTTTCGCAACCCCGAGTGGGAGGTGCCGATGAATCTCCCGTACATCAGCGGCTTTTCGGAAGTGACGCTCGAAGCCAAGGAGGCCCGCGAAGCACTGGCTGCTGTGCCGCACCTTTTAGAGCTGGCGCGTGCATGGAAAGAACCACTGTCGGAGATTCATTGGGAAGCGCGGGAGGGTTACTCGCTCTTCCTCGAACAACGGCAGGTGACGATTCGTCTCGGGCAAGAGTATTCGCAAGGGCAATTTGCTCGGGTTGGGGAAGTGTTAGCGCGATGGCATCCGGAGGCACCGGCGGTTTTTGACGCTCGTTTCGCCGATCAGGTGGTCGTGCGTCCGTATGCCGGGGAACCGAGCGCACCAAGTCCCGCGCTCAGCCGTCCGTTATGAGGGAGAGGCTATGGCTAGGGAACATCCGTTAATCGTCAGTCTCGATATTGGGACCTACAAGACGGCGGTCGTGGTGGCGAGAGCCGCACCCGACGAGGTGGAAATCCTGGCCGTTGGGATGGCCCCTTCCGGGCAAGGGTTACGCAAGAGTCAGGTCATCAACATTGACGTTACCGTGCAAGCTGTGCGCAAAGCAGTGGAAGAGGCGCAGATTGGTGCCGCGTGCGACATCCATACCGTGTGCGCCAGCATTAGCGGAGAACACATCTTTGGGGGGGTCAGTGGCGGAGCCTGGGCGGTGAAAAATCGCGAAGTGGATTCGGCCGATGTGCAGAGAGTGCTGGAAATTGCCCGGGCGGTGGTCTTGCCGCCAGGATATGAAATTCTGCACGTACTACCGCAAGAGTTCTGGGTCGATGGACACGAACGCGGTCGCGATCCATTAGGGGCGTCGGGCGTGCGATTGGAGTCGAGCGTGCAGATTATTGCTGCGCCAGGCGATGCCATCCAGACGATTCACAAATGTGGCGAACGCGCCGGGTTAGAAGTGCAGGGGGTCCACTTCGCCGCGCTGGCTGCCGCCGAATCTGTGGTCACGCCGGAAGAGAAGGAACTGGGAGTCGCAGTCGTCGATGTGGGCGGCGGCAGCACTGGCTTAGTTGCGTATTCGCGCGGGGTGGTGCAGTATGCCGCCGTGCTCCCTGTCGGTGGTGGGCATATTACCAACGATCTCGCCGCCGGGTTGCGCACGACCATGACCGAAGCCGAGAAGTTGAAACAAAAATATGGCTGTGCCGTGCCGAGCTTAGTGACGAATGGCGACTTAGTTGAAATGCCTAAGGTCGGCGTGCGCGACCCGCTTCCGCTGCAGCGCCGCCGCCTCAGTGAAATTATCGAGCCGCGCGTCGAAGAGATTTTTTCTCTCGTGCGCGAACAGTTTTATCAAGCTGGGGTGCTCAATAAATTAGAGTCGGGGATTATTCTCACGGGCGGCAGCGTGATTATGGAGGGCATGACCGAGATTGCCGAACGCATTTTTCGCTTGCCCGTGCGCCGTGGGGCACCTCGTCACCTCACTGGGCTTATAGACGCCGCCAACAGTCCGATGTATGCGACTGGTGTGGGCCTCGTGCTCTGTGAACTCCAACAAGTACGGTTAAAAGGTGCTTCTCGTCCGAGCGAGACCCGGGGTTGGCGTCGCGCTCGCGAGCGAGTGGCGGAATGGATTCGTGAATTTTTCTAGGGCAACGGTAGGGATCAAGGAACAGTTTCCAGCATGTCATAGGGGGTGTGCGATGTTTGAATTTGAAGAAACGAATGACAATAGAGCATTGATCAGAATCGTCGGCATTGGCGGGGCCGGCTGTAATGCGATTAATACCATGATCTCCGCCGGTCTGACTGGGGTGGATTTCATCGCCGCGAATACCGATGCGCAGGCCCTGCGGGTCAATTCGGCCTCCACTAAAATTCAAGTCGGTGGTGCGCTGACCAAAGGCTTGGGGGCTGGTGCCGACCCCGATGTCGGTAAACGTGCGACGGTGGAGTCGGAGGACGACCTGCGTGGCTACTTGGCGGATTCCGACATGGTGTTCGTGACCGCTGGGATGGGTGGTGGCACTGGCACGGGCGGTGCTCCTGTGGTGGCACGGATCGCCCGTGAACTCGGCGCACTCACCGTGGGCGTCGTGACCAAGCCCTTCTTATTCGAGGGTAAAAAGCGCATGCGCCAAGCCGACGAAGGCTTGCGGCAATTGCGTGAACATGTGGATACCCTCATCTGCATCCCCAACCAACGTCTCCTTGCCGCAGCGAGTCGGAGCCAGCCGTTGCTGGAAGCCTTCCACAAGGCAGATGAAGTGTTGCTACAAGCCGTGCGCGGCATCTCTGACCTCATCACCGTGCATGGGCTGATCAACTTAGACTTCGCCGACGTGCGCACGATCATGGCTAACATGGGCATGGCCATCATGGGCACAGCTACCGCCAAAGGTGAAACCCGCGCCGAAGAAGCTGCGCGACATGCCATCGCCAGCCCGCTGCTGGAAGATATCTCGATCCGTGGGGCGCGTGGGGTGCTCATCAACATCACGGGTGGCGCCAGCCTGACGCTGCATGAAGTCAACGAAGCCGCCACGCTCATCCAAGAAGAGGCAGACGAAGATGCCAACATCATCTTTGGTGCGGTGATTGATGACCGCGACGACGAAGAGATTCGCATTACCGTCATCGCCACTGGCTTTGGCGACAACGAAGTGTTGCAAGCCCCGCCGCAACCTTCCACGACTCGCTCAGGGCTGACCTCACTGCGCACCTCGCCGCGTTCGCCAGCCAACCGGCAGAAGGTGAACATGGGAACTGTGGTAGTTGATGATCTCGATACTCCTGCATGGCAGCGCAAACGCCCAACCGAGGCACCTCCGGCAGCACCGAGTCCCGCCAATGAGGTGGAAGACCGGTACGACATCCCGGCCTTCTTGCGCAAGCAAGCGAATTAAGCCGTAGGGGCGGTTCGCGAACCGCCCCTCTTCGCTCTGCGAAAGCCGCGCTGGCGTCCGACATCTCCCGCGACCTCCCGCCTTGCGCCTGTGATACGCGGCGGCTACGTTCCCCGCATGTGGTCGATGAGCGAACGGGCGCGTCAGCGCCTTGCCAATGAAACCCGTCTCTTTGCTTCACAAGACGAAGGCGAGATCTCCATCTGTCTCATTTACCCCAATCGCTACGCGGTTGGGATGTCGAACCTCGGTTTCCAAGCCGCCTACAAAATTTTCGCCCAGGACCCGCGCTGCCGTTGTGAACGCGCGTTTGCTCCAGAGACTGATGAAGCCGAAGCCCTGCAACGCACCCGTGCACCGCTCACGTCGCTCGAAAGTCAGCGTCTGTTGACGGACTTCGAACTGCTGGCGTTTTCCCTGTCGTTCGAGACCGACTACCTGAATATCCTCGGCATTTTGGACCAAGCCCGCATTCCACTGCTGGCCCGTGATCGTGAGGCGCAGCATCCCATCATCATCGCTGGTGGCCCGGCTACGTTCCTCAACCCTGAGCCGGTGGCCGATTTCATTGACCTCTTCCTCATTGGTGAAGGGGAAGAGATGATTCCTGAGTTTCTCGAACGCTACGCCCAGGTGCGCAGCGCACGCTGTACCCG
>SYOC01000001.1 GCA_005804965.1 Pseudomonadota bacterium | reverse complement strand
GCCTGGTTCCTGTCCGGCCAATGGTTGATGATGAATCGTTGGGATAACGTGGCCAACCCCCTGTGCTACCCTGTCGATAACGGTGGGAACGGGCTGACCAAGGACGCGGCCAAAGCGCTGTCGGCAGCCGATGGCAAGCGTCATTACTCCAATTCGCAGTGCCGCAACTACCGTTGGAACCATCTCCTCACCCTGGGGTTTGCGAACCAAGGGTTGTTCGGCAGCCGGTTGGAGACCCGCAATGCAGTGGTGTTCGAGCCACGGGCGAAGGACTGGATTTTGTTCTCGCAGTGGTGGTGGCGCAACGTGTTGGGGAATCCGAACGTTGAGCTGTCGGCGGGCGTGGCGTGGTATCCGAGCAGCAGCATGAGCCAAGGTTGGACGGGCCTCTATGCGTGGGCGGACCGCGACCAGCTGTGGGCCGAGTTCAAATACTACATCCTCTAATCAACACTTGGGCAGGGTGGCCAAGATTGGCGTTCCCTGCCCAAAGTCAACCTCAAGAAGGGCGAGTCTTCGACTCGCTCTTTTTTTTACGTCTGGAGCGGCTTGCGTAGACAGCTTTCCCCGCCTTTTCTTCGTTCTTCGCACCCCCCCGACCCTTGACAATCTACGAAAAAAATAGGAAAGGTCTTTGTCCACACATCATCCCCCCGTCGAGGGAAATTTCGATCTGTTTAGAAGGAGGTTTGAAGTCATGCATAAAAAGGAGGTCGGGCGTGGCCGCCAACGCCTTAGCCTGCTTGTTCCTTTGTACGTGTTGATTGCCGCGCTCGGCTTTGTCGGATGCCACGGCGGAGGACATGAAACACAGCTTAATAACGATTTAATCCGGCGCACGGACAAGTTCTTCGATGTCGCCCATGCCACGGGCAACGTGTTTGTCGCCGTCGGCTACGACGGGCGCATCATCCGCAGCGAAGATAATGGGCAGAACTGGCAAGAAGTCACTCCACGCCCGACGAATTTTTCCTTGAACCAAGTCGCTTTCGTCGGCGACCACGGCTGGGCAGTCGGTCACACTGGCATTATCCTCCATTCTCGCGACGCGGGTAAAACGTGGACGCTGCAGCAAAGCAATACCGATAAGACGATCCTTTCCGTCTCCTTCGTTGATAGCCTGCATGGCTGGGCTTGTGGAGACGAGTCGACGTGGCTCTCCACCTCGAACGGCGGAGAAACCTGGGAGGCTCATCGGATCGAGGTGTCACAGATCGGTTTGTCTGGGGACACGAGCCTCGCTGTCCCTGACATTATCTACTACAGCGTGAAATTCGCAGACCAACTGGAAGGTTGGATGGTCGGTGAGTACGGCAACATCCGCCACACGGTAGATGGTGGCAAGACCTGGGACGCGCAGCATGAAAGCCTGTTGGACGAGCTCGTTGCCAAAGGCGGCTCGAAGGACGTTATGACCCTCGGCGCTTTCTTCAAGGTGCATTTCACCGATAAGAACACCGGGTTTGCTGTGGGTGCCGGTGGTGCCGTCGCTATCACGCAGGACGGCGGTAAGAAATGGTCGTGGATTGCGCGTGAAGGCAATAAGGCCGATGTCCCCGGGTTGCACATGTATAACGTCACGACGCCAAGCAACGACGGCAAGCTGCTCATGGTCGGGACGAATGGCACCATCCTCACGTCGGGCGATGGTGGCAATGTTTGGCTGCCCTCAAAAGCTCCAGGCGGAGTGTTCACCTGGATTAACGGCGTAGCGTTTGGCGAGGGCGGTAAAGGCGTATTAGTCGGCGGCAAAGGGTTGGTCCTCTTGACTGACGATAGCGGACAAAGCTGGCGAACACTCTCCGGCGAAAAAGGATAGAAGGAGATCACCGTGGCTGAAGAAAAGAAAATATCGGCCGCCTTAGAAGAGGCGATGGCCAGCAAGGCGGCGCTATACCGTATCGGCGCGAGCCTCATTCGACTCAGAGTGCCAGTGCTGATCATCACTGGCATCTTTACCGCCTTCATGGCGTACAAAACCTTCCAGCTCGAGATGAGCACAGCGTTTAACGACCTGCTCCCCTACCGCCATCCCTTCGTGCAAGTACACTTCAAATTTGCCGGGCAATTCGGCGGTGCCAACAACATTAACGTTATGTTGAAGGTCGAGAAGGGCGATGTCTTCACCAAAGAGATCCTCAAGAAGGTGTATGACATGACGCAGGCCATGGACCGCGTCACTGGCGTGAACCATGACCAGATCGCCTCAATCGGTCACCGTACCACCCGCTATCTGACCGTCTTAGGTGGCACCATCGCGACCCCTCCGGTCATGCGGCGGCCACCGAAAACGGATAACGAGGTCGAAGAAATCCGCAAGATTTCCTACAACACGGAATCGATTTACGGTAAGCTCGTAGCGCTGAATGGCCAAGCTTTGCTCATCCAAGCCAACTTCATCGAAGGACGGTTGGATTACAAACGTATTTTCGATGAAGTAAATCGGACCGTCAAAGAGCCATTCGAGACCTCGGAACACACGATCTGGATCGCCGGTGAACCCCGTCTCTATGGTTGGATTTATTACTACGCGACCGAAGTGTATTACATCTTCCTCGCTGCCACCTTGGCCATGTGGATTCTGCTCTACATCTATTTTCATGACTGGCGTGGTGCCCTTCGCCCGACCATCACCGGTGTCATCTCTTCATTCTGGGGTCTCGGTATGCAAGCCATGATGGGGTTCGCTATGGACCCACTGTCATTGGTGATTCCTTTCTTCGTGACAGCGCGCGCCGTCAGCCACTCCGTGCAGATGCACGACCGCTATTACGAAGAGTACAAAAAGTGGGAATGGAACAAAGAGAAAGCCATCATCGCCGCGTTTGCCGAACTTTTTGTCCCGACCATGAGCGGTATTATTACCGACGCACTCGGCATGCTTGCTATCGTCGTGGTCCCAGTCGTGATCTTGCAGCGTATCGCTATTTCAGCGTCCGTGTGGGTCGCTTCAGTGGCCATCAGCGAGTTGCTGTTAAATCCGATCATCTACTACTACCTCAAAGCACCGGAACGAGAGAACGTCGAGAATCGCGAAGTAGGCATCTTCCAACGTGTGGTCTCGGCGTGTGCTAATTGGATTGTCAAGCCGAGAAACGCTGTAATAATTGTCGTTTTCTGGATAGCGGCCTTCCTCGTATCCCTCACGCAAGTGCAGCATCTCACGTTTGGCGACCCAACGGCATCGACGCCGCTGCTCCATGAAAGCTCGCCATACAATCAATCGCACCTGGAAATTCAGAAGTACTTTGGCGGCATCGAACCGCTCATTGTAGTCGTGGAGGGTCGGGATAAAGATGTGCTGAAAGATCCTAACATCCTCAAGACCATGGAGAAGTTCCAGCGGCATCTCGAACGTGACCCGGATATCGGCTACAGCTTTTCGCTTGCGGATATCGTGCAGTCGATCAACATGACCTTCTACGACATGCAACCACGTTGGAGTGTCGTGCCCGCGCAGATTCCGAAGATCAGCTCGCTGTTCTTTTACTACTTCGCCGGTGCTCCTCCAGGAGAAACGTCGCGCTTTCTCGACCCGAGTTATACGGTCTCACATGTGACGTTCTTCTGTAAGAATCACCAAGGCGATAACGTGGCGCGGATCATTGACGAAGCACGGAAATTCGTGAGCGAAAATCCGATGGAGAAAGCCGACTTCCGCATGGCCGGTGGTCTGATCGGCGTAACGGGTGCAGCCAACGAAGAAATCGTCAAGAATGATATTCTGATGAACCTTCTCGGCTTTGGCACCATTTTCCTGATCGTGATGTTCACGTATCGCTCGGCTGTCGCTTCGTTCGTGATGATGATCGGTCTCTTCTTGGCGAACGGCGTCGTCAACGCCTACATGGGCTACATGAATATCGGCATCAATCTGCAATCGCTGCCGATCGTGACCGTAGGTGTGGGCTTTGGCATCGACTATGCGCTCTACATCGTCAGCCGCGCTGTCGAAGAGTTCAAGGGAGATGTCACCGAAGCCGTACGTCGCGGGCTGGAAACCTCAGGGAAAGCCGTGACCTTCACCGCCATCTCCCTCGTAGGGGCAACGCTCCTCTGGGCCTTCGCGAACATTCGCTTCTGCTCGGAAATGGGTCTGCTCCTGGCGCTGTGGATGGGCATTAGCTTCTTCGGCTCATGCACCTTCGTGCCAGCGCTGCTGGTGTTGTGGAAGCCGAAATTCTTCCTCCGCGCCGCAGAGGAAGGTATCATAGGGTAGCAGTCAGCAGGATTTCCCGCTACAAAAGATACGCCCAAAAAGGGGCACGGTGTTCCGTGCCCCTTTTTCTTATCTTGAACAGCACGAGAGGTTGGTCATGGAGATTGTTCCCAACAACATCAATATCGACTTCGTTGGTAAACGCTTTTTCTTCACTATCTTTTCCATCGTCATCAACCTCATTAGTATCGGTTTGATGATGACGTGGGGCCTAAATTATGGCTTAGATTTCGCTGGTGGAGCCATGATTGAGCTGCGCTTTGCACAGCCAACGACCAGTGCCGCTTTACAGGAAGCCGTCAAAGATCAGCCGCTCGAAGACCTCACTGTGCAGGATATCGGACGTGACAGCAAAATTTTCATGCTGCGTTTCAAGCAAAGCGAAAAAAATCTCAGCGACGTGAGCAACACGGTGCAAACCGCACTCAGTACGGCCTTCGGTCAGACCTTCGAAGTCTTGCGCGTCGAATCGGTCGGCAGCAAGGTCAGCGGCGACCTGCGACGCAAGGGATTTCTGGCCGTCCTGTTTTCCACATTGCTGATGGGGGCCTATATCACGATGCGGTTCGACTTCCGCTTCGGGATCGGCGCGGTCATCGCGCTGATTCACGATGTCCTCGTCGTCACCGGAGCCTTAACGATTAGCCAGATGCCGTTCGACTTATCGGTACTCGCCGCACTACTCACGGTCGTCGGGTTTTCTGTGCACGACACCATCATCGTGTCCGACCGCGTACGCGAGAATCTGCGGAAATTTCGCCGCGACTCGCTCGCGGTAACGATCAATCGCAGCGTCAACGAAACCCTCAGCCGTACGATCATCACTTCGGGGACGGCCCTTCTCGTCCTGCTCGCCTTGTTCGTTTTTGGCGGACACGTCATCCGTCCGTTTGCGTTTACGCTTATCGTCGGCTTTATTACCGGCACCTATTCTTCCGTGTACATCGCGGCTCCTGTCGTGTTGTACTTCGAGGGCAGAAGGTTGCGTCCAGCAGCAGCCTGAAAATACAGGCACGACGACAGATCTCGCGCTTCCTGGGGAGACTCGTTTTAGTCTCCCCTTTTTTTGTTTTGGAGAATATGGGAAGATGCCGCAACTCAAAGGCAACCCATTCACAGCGCGGCATGGAATGCGCATTCCGTACCCGCCAATAACCGAGTAACAGGTCACTACGAAGGAGGAGTCAAACAATGGCTAGTGTAGATGGTGGTACGTTAATCGGACGTATCCTGAAGGAGCAAAACGTCAAGTATATGTTCGCCGTGAACGGTGGGCATACCTTTCCTATCCTCGCCAATCTGATGAACAACGGGGTCGATCTGATCCACATGCGCCATGAACAAGCTACGGCCTATGCAGCGGATGGTTATGCCCGCGTCACTGGTACTCCTGGCGTGTGCTGCGTCACTGCGGGTTGCGGTCTGACCAATGCCGTCACCGGCTTGTGCGTTGCAGGTCTGACCAACAGCGCGGTGGTCTGTCTTTCGGGTCAACATCCCACGACGGAAGACTACATCGGTTCGTTCCAAGAAGCCTACGGTTCCGATGTTGTGCGCACGTTCTCCAAGTTCGCGAAACGCGTGCTGGACTGGACGACGATTGAAGTTGACCTGCGCCAAGCCTTCCGTGAAGCGATGAACCCGCCTCAAGGCGTGTCCATGTTGGAGATTCCCCAGAACATTCTCTATCACGTGGACGACGAGAGCAAACAACGCCCTGGTGCCAAGGTGTACAATCCCGAGGATCTGCGGTCACAAGGCAATCCCCGCCAAATCGAGCGCACGGCTGAGTTGCTCTTCAAAGCGCAAAGGCCGCTGATCGCCGGTGGTGATGGCGTCTTCTGGTCGGATGCCGCTGCCGAGATGAAAGAACTCGCAGAACTTACCAGCACGCCTGTCTATTGCCGTCGTGCCAGCCAAGGCGCGGTCGATGAAGCCCATCCGCTCGCGATTCGCGGTGCATGGAAAAAGCCTTTCACTGGCGAAGCTGATGTTGTGCTCGCCGTTGGCTTCCGTTTCTGGAGCGGCGAGAAATTCGGCGAGCCGCCCACCTGGAGCGGCAAAGCCACCTACATCCAAGTCGATGCCACACCGCAGCGCGTGGGTTGGAACGTGCCAGCAGAAGTCGGCATCGTCGGCGATCCTAAATTGGTGCTGCGCCAGATCATCGACAAGATCAAAGAAATGAAACTCGACTTTAGCGCCAAGCGCGAGAGTCCGTGGACGAAGCAAATTGCCGATATTCGCTCCAACTACGAACAGCTCATTGCTGAACGGGCGAAAAAATACGCGACCAATACCCCGCTGCATCCCGACCGTCTCACCAGCGATCTCATGAAAGTGATCGACAAAGACGCCTCGCTCATCATCGACAGCTTCACCCTCAGCGGCTACACCAGCCAATGGTTCACTGCCCATGAGATGGGACAAGTGGTCGATGCTGGTCCGTTGGCTCCTGTCGGCCACGGCGTAGGCATGGGCATTGGCGTGCAGTTGGGTCGTCCTGGCAAACAGGTGATCGTCGTCTCTGGCGACGGCGGTCTTGGGATCGGCGGCATGGATATGGAAACTGCCGCGAAGTACAAGATCCCGATTGTGACGCTGCTGTGGAACAACAGCTCGTGGGGACCGAGCTTCGAGTCGATGCCGATCCTCAAAGGCAAGACCAAGCCGTTCGACATGGTCCAGAACATCCGCTACGACAAGGTGTTCGAGCCGATGGGCGTCTACACCGAACATGTCGAACAGCCGGACGAGATCATTCCCGCACTCGAACGTGCGCTCAAATCTGGCAAGACCGCGCTCGTCAATGTCATTGGCGACCAGCGCATTGGCCACCCAACTCTTGGTGGCAACCTGCTAGGATCGACCAGAGCGGTGTAAGTGCATTGCGTGCATTGGGTTGAAGGGACTCTCTCAGCCCAATGCACTCTACAAACTCGATAGACTGAAACAATGGTCAAATTCTTTTGTGATCGCTGTGGGGCCGAAGTCGAACAGCTCGACGAGTTGCTCGACTTTTCGATTGAAGTCAACGAACGCCCGAATCGCTCAGTCTGGAACTGGCGGGCCGAGGTCTGCCGCAGCTGTTACGAAACGCTCAAAGACGAACTACATCAGCGTCTCAGCGCCCCTCCGGCTGCCGAAGAAGGTCGTAAGAAGTCGGTACGGAAAGTCGCCTCGTAAAGGCTCACCGCTTCTTCTGCCACGTTTTTCTCACCACGATCTCGATTTCATCAGAGGTCGCGATCCCGCGATTGCGCGGGTGACAGATCCAGCCATCCTGTTGCCGCAGGTAGGTAAACACGGAGCGCACAAGCCCTGGTTTCACTCGCTCTTCCCATTCCTTCACCCATTCGTCACCCTCAAAGTCTTCGTCGTCCCAGGCAGAAGGCGGAATCTCAGCGCTGAGCGAGAAGCGTAAAAGGAAGGTCTGTTCGTCACCACCGGTCATGGGCAATCTCCATGAGAGAATCAGACGGTTGCTTCACCTTGCACGCGCCGTTCGATTTCTTTCAGTTGCGGAGCCTCGGCCAAGGTAATGAGCCGATCTCCAGTTTCTATCCGCTCTTCCGGCCCAGGGTTAAATACCATCTGACCCGAGGTGCGCTTCAAGGCCACGAGAATCACCCCGGCAAGATCACACAGGCCAGAAGCTGCCAGTGTTTGACCACGATACGGGGAAGAGGCGGGAATAAGAATTTCTTCAAGCTGCAGTTCCAAGCTTTGATGATGGGTCGCCAAATCAATGATATCGACCACCGCTGGGCGGAGTGCGGCCTGCGCCATGCGATGCCCACCCATAGCATAGGGTGAAATCACTTTGTCGGCCCCCGAGCGCAACAATGTACGCTCGCTGCGCTCGTTCTCTGCCCGTGCCACCACGACCAAAGCAAGGTACAAGCCTTTGGCAGTCAGCGTGAGAAAGACGTTACTGGCATCATTGGCCAGAGCAGCAAAGAGTCCACGGGCACGCTGGACTCCAGCGGCCAGCAGCATTTTTTCATCGGTAGCATCGCCTTGCAGCACTAGATACCCGTTCGCCTCAGCCTCCTGCACGCGACTTTCTTGCTGTTCCAGTACGACAAAGGGCACGGGTTTCGAGGCCAATTCCCGACAGACCACCTCGCCAATGCGGCCAAAGCCACACACCAGATAATGATCGGTCAAGGCATCGATGTTCTTTTGCATGCGTCGTTTGCCAAAAAATTGTTGGAATTCGCCTTCGACGGCTTTCTCGACGATAGTCACAGCAGTGTAGAACACTGCCCCTACCCCACCAACCAGCAGAAAGATCGTAAAAACCTGCCCCTGCGGGCTTAACGGTTGGACCTCACGATACCCCACTGTCGAGAGCGTAATCGCCACCATGTATAAGGCATCAAGCCAGGAAAACCCCTCCAGAAAGCGATATCCCAGTACGCCGACGATCACCACACCGCCGATGAAGAGCAAGGCTCGCCCTAGCCCGAAGAAGGCAGACACAGCAGCTCGTCTCGCAGTACCGCCGAGCTAATACCCAGCAGATTCGTAAGGGCCAAGCCCACGTTTGTAAATCAACAGACGGCGCTCGAAGGAACACACTTCCTCTCCACGCTGATTGACGGCGCGGGTTTTGACGTGCAGCAAGGCTTGATCCGGGCGCGACTGCGATTCGCGCTTATTGAGGATTTCCGACTCGGCGTACACCGTGTCGCCAGGATGTACAGGCGTCGGGAATTGGACCTTTTTCCAGCCGAGATTGGCCACCACCTTGTTAAACGTCTTGGTGGTTAGTGCTGTCACGACCGTGAGAATCCAGGTCTCACCGATGCACTGTTCTCCGCCATAGGCTTGTTCGTTGTAGAAGAAGTCGGCGTTGCGCATGCTCAGGTCAGCAGAACGCATGATATGTTGGCGATTCTCTTCGGCAGTAAACGTCCGCCCAGGGCGGTGTTCAAAGATTTGCCCGACCTCGAAATCCTCGAAATTGACACCAGCAATCTCGATAAAGACATTCTCCGCAAGTTTGCGATGGGAATACAAGTTCGACATAGATGACTCTCATTCTCGCTTAGTAATTGGCTTGCTCAAAAGGGGCGTGGCCGCGTTTGTAGACGAGCAGGTCATATTCCATCGTACACACCGACTTCCCGTCTTGATTGGTGCCGCGCGTTACGACCGTCAGCTTCCCGCAGCTTGGATCGCTCGGCCATTCTTCTGTCGCTTTGATTTCGCTCTCGGCGTACAACGTGTCGCCGCCAAACACGGGAAAAGTCATGGTCAGATCAGCCCACCCCAAGAGGCGTTTCTTCTTGGCAAAGGTTTTCCATGAGAGCCCAATCATACGTTGCAGCGTGATCGTACTCACCATGAGCGGTCTTTTCCATTCGGTCTGCGCGGCATACCGCTCATCGAAGTGGAGCATTGCTTGGTTGAGCGAGTCCATCGATTCCTCGACGTTGTCTTGCTGCGAGACAGACTGTCCCGGGCGATGCTTGAACACTTGCCCCACCTGAAAATCCTCGAAGTCCAGTCCGTAGCGTTCTCGATAGCGATTCTCACCAACTTTCACATGCGATGCAAAAGCAAACTCGGCCATGCTTTCAGTCTCCTCTCCGACTGCGCCGCACTTCCAATTCCTGGCGCGTAATGAGGGCCTACCCTACCAATTTTCTCCTCTTCGTGTAAAGAGAGCAGAGCAAGAGAGTCAGACTATGAGTACGAGCCCCCTCGCCGGTCAGCCGCCGCAATCCTCGACACTCGCGAATATCCCGCAACTCATTACCGCTTATTACACCGAGCGCCCAGACCCACAGGAACAGGACCAGCGCGTCGCCTTTGGCACCTCCGGTCATCGTGGCTCATCCTTCAAGCGCACCTTCAATGAGACGCATATCCTTGCCATCACCCAAGCTATCTGCGAATACCGCCACCAGTACAGTATCACCGGACCTTTGTTTCTCGGCAAAGATACGCATGCGCTTTCGGAACCAGCGTTCGCCACAGCTTTGGAAGTCTTGGCAGCAAATGGCGTTGAAGTCATGCTCGACCAGCACGATGGCTATACGCCAACGCCAGTCATTTCCCACGCGATTCTGACCTATAACCGTGGACGCAGCACAGGGATGGCCGATGGCATCGTCATCACCCCTTCGCAT
>SYOC01000026.1 GCA_005804965.1 Pseudomonadota bacterium | reverse complement strand
GACCTGCACCGGAATGGCGGTGGAAGCGGGCTGGGCTGCCGTAGCAAATGGCGAACGTGGCATGGCATTGTCTCCGAGGATGCTTCTGAGAATAATCACTCAACCTCTTCTCTTTACAGCACTTTGTCCGGTTCGTACAATTTGCAACCAGTTCGAGCATAATTATTATCAACTCCTACCGGGCCACTTCCCCCAGTCGATTCGTCGACCATGCCGACGCCATTATTTTTGTATCGATTCTTTGTGACGGTGTTGCCATGGGCATTCGGTTGAAAGTCCGGAGACGCACCGCAGCCGGGAGCGCAGGAGGGATTCACTGTGTAGTCACATGCGCAAGTCAATCGTACACCAGTCTCGGCATTCTTCTTTCCACGATTGACGGCAACAACGTTATTGTTTGAGGAGCGCAGTACGATCCCTGCACCACCGTTACGAGAGGTTGAATTGAAACGGACAGAATGACCGTCAGTCGTTTCGTTCACCGCCAAGCCTAACGAGGTCGCATTCTGGTTCTCCAAAGCAATGCCGTCATACACCGAGTCACGAGCACCATTGTGCTCAATCACCGCGTTATCTGTGCCAATGACCCAAATGCCAATGTCATTCCCCAAGGTCGTATTATGTTCGAGGGTAGCGAGGCTGTCGCCAGCATCGAACACCAAGATCCCCGCCGAACGGGTCAGCGACTGGTACCGATGATCTCGCACAACATTATGCACAACGTCGGCCCCCGCACCACGGCTAATCTGAATCCCGTGGCTTACTGCTTGGCCGTCAGTATGGAGCCCCGTCCCCAGGACGATATTCCCAGAGACGGTCGCGCTTGACCCGACTCCGTCGATTACGATCCCGGCTTGCTGATAATTCTCAATTCTATTCTGGACAATCGTCGCAATCCCAGTGGTGGCGTTCGCCGCCGACCCAACGCTCACGCCGATAAAATTGCTGCCGGTCCCAATTTCTTTCCCAGGAGGACGTAGCGTCGTAATCGTATTGTTCCGAATCGTCGCGATCGCCCCATGGTCCACCAACACTCCAATCAGGCCGTCATCGTCGTCAAGCGGACCAGGGCCAGTGATCTTCAATTTTTCGATGGTCACGCTCGCACCAGCAGTCACACGAAGAATGGCCCGAGGAGAACCCATGAATACCCCAGGAGCTTTGATGACGGAGGTTCCTCCGGTACCCCTCACAGTAAGGTCACGGCTGATCGTGATCTCTTCCTCGTAAGTTCCTGCTGATACAGCAATGGCGTCACAGTCTAGGTCGGCGACTGCCTCTTGAATCGTCGCATAATCGCCAGGCACCGAACATGCGCTGCTACTGAGAGTAGGCGAGATGCGCCTCGCCAAGGAGGGCGATCCTTCCTCACTATTACGAGCAGGCGTCACTGGAATGATGAGTGAGGAGCTAGCCTGAACCTCGCCCCCAGCTATCGAAAGCATCCCCACGACCATCACAAGAGCGAGAACATTGGTCCGTCCGTAATGTCGAGATTGTCTCATTTTGCCCTTCCTCCTTCCCAGAAAACTGTGCACCTCCTCCCACGAGCAAGGATTTTTCACACATTTTCGCTCAGCCGCCACAGGATGTCGCAATATTTGATTATCATCCAACATAATGAGACTACTCACAAGCTACATACCACGACGTGGCAGCAAGAACTGAGTACTTCTTAAGGCAGCAGTCCAGGCAATATCGCAAAAAAATGAATTTTCTCTCCCCAAAGGACCTATTTTTTTAGAAAAATGAGTCCTTTTACCGCTTGACGAAGATCTTCATTCCCGTCACCATGCGAGTCATCCAAAAGGAAGAGTAGAACCTGTTTTCACGGAAAGGATGAAAAGGCCTTACACTTCGTAAGAAGGCCAGAGGTCAGAACACATAGCTCCGCCCTTGTGGCTAGCATAGGTCCTCGCTCCACTTCAGACTGTCTCTCACTTCTAGACACCAGTCCTGTCTGTCACACAAATAGTGTCAGCAAACAGGATGAGAAGACCGCTGTCAAGCAACCCACCACACGAGAGATAGCCTCTTTGCTTCTTGTAAATTCTTCGTGTCAAAGCAGCTTTTCCTCGGATAAAAAGCATTGGACAAAGAGATTTAGTTGCCATTTTTGACTTTTATTTTTTGACTCTTCTTGCCTTCCTCATCACGCCTTCGCCCTTTCGCCTTTTCTCCTGCTGCGTACTGTCCCTTGTCTTCGCCAACAACAGCTCGTCCTTGAGTCGCCACAGCTCTGCCTCATACCAGCGCTCTCCGGTCTTCTCCACCCGAGCCAACGCTTCGGCTAGCAATTGCAATCCTTCCGCTATCTGCCCCGCCTTTCCGTAAGCTTCAGCCAGTTGAGCAAGAATATACGACCCGCTCAATTCTGCCCCAGTGCGCTGGATAGCCGCCAGGCCTTGGCGCATCTTGGCGATCCCAGCCTCCACCTCTCCTTGTTCGCTCAGTACCCACCCTTGCCGCACTATTCCCCAGGCTAGCCAATATGGAAAACTTTGTTCATGGGAGAGCTGCATCAGCAGCTCGACCTGCCGGTGGACAAGCGGCGCTTCGCGGAGAAACATGCCCACCCCAGCGCCCGCAAAATCCAGGGCGAAGGCCAAGCTAAAGGGATGCGCGAGTTCCTGCGCCACCGTCATCGCCTCATACCTTTTTTTCCATGCTTGATCTGGGTACCCCAAGCGCCAGAGGGTCCAGGCCGCATACGAGAGGCAAATGACCTTGGGGTCCTGCGCGACGATCTGGACGCCGCCCGGCTGGTGAAGCTGCGGATCATACAAGGCGACTCCCTCTTCCAAAGATCTGAGAGCGGCTGGCAACTCGCCGAGCGTGGACAAGAGCATTCCTTGCGCGGTACGAGCCCACAACAGCAGCGCAGGCTCTTGCGTGGACTGTGCAAGCTGGGAGAGTTGCGCCGTCAACTCCTTGGCCGGGTGCAGCTCCGCTCGTAGAAAGCGAATCCCCCACAGCCCGGCCAACGCTGGGAAGAACGCACGCGAAGATCCTATCCGCTGACACAACTCGACCGCCCGCTCATAGGCACGCGGCACTTCAAGCGCGGCATAGCCTTTGGTGACCGCCAATGTTGAGCCAAGGGCGCACTGGAGTGCCAGCTCACGTTGGGCGCGTTCCGGCGTCTCGGGCAAGGCCATCAACAATTCCAATCCTCTGGTCAGCAGACGGATGGCTTCCCGGGGTGCGGACCGCCAGAGCGCACTACACCCTGCTTGAGTCAGATATTGCACCGCCCGTTCGTAGTCCTGTCCACGTTCAAAATGCATCGCCAGTTCAGCAGCGACCTCGCCGCCGCGCTCGCCATACCTTTGCTCTTCCCACTCGCCAATGCGGCGGTGCAACTGAATCCGCCGCACTGCGGCTAGCCGCTCATACAAGACTTGCTGATAGAGCGCATGAGTAAAACCATAGCGACCTGTGATGATCCCACCGGTTAAGGTCTCGGTTCCTTGCGCCCGGACGAATTGTTCTCGCCGTGCTAACCCCTCACACTGCTCCTCGACCCGCTCCCTTTCCTCGGCTAAGCCTCCGGCCACTGCGGCTGCGACAAACTCTCCTCCGACGACACTTGCCGTTTCGATAACGCGTCGCTCCTCAGAAGGAATCCTTCTTCACCTTTCTCTCTCCCTCACCGGAAGCGAGTTACAAGATCGGAGCCACTATCAAGGTGAAGTTTCGTCTGGTTGACGCCGCTGGGACACCCATCCCGAACGCCACAGCTAAGAGTTTGGTCAAAGCCTGTCGGGTCAAAACTGGGTTGGACACGACCTCGCGCTGCTCCCGCTACAACGCCAAGCAGGGCGTCTTCTTGGGCACAGTGAAGATTCCCAAAGGCACGAGAGTCGGGCCGCATCAGGTAGTGGCGCAGGTTCTGGAGGCTGGCGGCGCGGTAGCTGCCAGCGCCACTATCCCAGTGTCCATCCGCTAGTGAGGCTGCGAGGAGACATCCGAGGCAAAAGAAGAATGACCAAAACTGACAGGCAACGTCATCGTCTGCCAGCTTTCTCCCCCCCAATCCTCAATACGACGGTGACCCGGCGTCTCGCACGTCCGCAAGCCCAGGGGCTGGAGGTCCCAGGATCTTT
Organism: Pseudomonadota bacterium; assembly: GCA_005804965.1. Lineage (GTDB taxonomy): Bacteria > Desulfobacterota > Binatia > Bin18 > Bin18 > SYOC01. Next base: position 14,031 of record SYOC01000026.1, on the reverse strand, counting down.
CATGAAAGATAAGGCAGCACAAATTCCCGACTCGTCAACTGAAAGGAGCCTTCGTCCATGGAAATCAACGGCATGGCACATGTAATTCTCACGGTCAGCAACTTTGAAACCTCGGTCCCGTTCTACGAGAAGATGCTGACGTTTCTTGGCCTGAAGAGAGTGTTTAAAGGAGAAGAGTTTTTATACTACGTCGGCGGCAGAACTGCCGTGGGGATTTCCAAATGCGACGAACAGCAGCGGCATGAGCAGTTCATCCAGAGCCGCGTAGGGCTCCACCATCTCTGCTTCCGGGCTCGCGAACGCCAGGATGTGGATCTTTTCTACACTTTTCTCCAGGAGCTAGGCGCGAAGATCGTGCATCCACCCCAAGAAGGCGGGTGGGCTCCCGGCTATTATTCTGTGCTGTTCGAGGACCCCGATGGCATCCGTCTGGAAATGAATCACGTGCCCGGGCAAGGACTGCTGAAAAAAGGCGTCTCCATCAACCCGGTCGACTATCGCTAAACGGATCGCAGAAGATAAACAGCAAAACAAGCGTAGACATTGCGTTCCTTTCTTTACCGCAGCGCATCCGTGGCCGCCGGTGCTCAGCCGTGAGCTCGCGAACGCTACAAGGCTAGACGAGACTTTTCCACGAACCACTTGATCAAGCGACCAGCGATGCTGATGCGCCCTGGGATATTCGGCAGCGCATCAGCACGAAACCAGCCAGCTTCAGCAATTTCGCTCGGATCGAGGGCAAGATCCCCCCCGAGATACTCTGCCGTAAAACCTAACATGAGCGAATTCGGAAAGGGCCAAGGCTGACTGCCGAAGTAGCGGATATTGCCCACGGTAACGCCGACTTCTTCCTTGACTTCACGCACCACGCATTCTTCGATGGTTTCCCCTGGTTCCACAAAGCCAGCCAAGACGCTGAACATCCCTTTAGGAAAATGGGCGGAGCGGGCTAATAAAATCTCCTCACCGCGTTCAACCGCTACAATGATCGCTGGCGAGAGCCGTGGAAAATTGTGCAGTCCGCACTGGGGGCAGACTTTGGCACGCTCTTTCTCTTTGGTCTGCGTCCGGCTCCCGCAGCGGCCACAATACTGATGCGTCCGGTCCCATTCGACAATCTGTACGGCGCGACCGCCAAGAACAAACAAGTCTTCATCAAGCAGACCATAGACCTGCCGAAGGTCCTTGAGATCCATCCCTTCAGGTAAGGACTCATCAGCCAAATCCACCGCGTGGCAAGGCACGCCGTCGTAGCGACCTAGATAGTGCCGTTGGACAACCGTCACTCCCAACTCTTCAACTCGCTCTCGATAAGGGACCCGCAGCGCATTCTCTCCGACCTCGACCAGCAAACGATTGCGGTGAAAAGCAAACCACCAAGCTGGACCTGCGACTTCCTGAGGCGGGGCAACCTCAGAGATGAAGGTTTTCTGCATACCGAAGAGCGGCTGCTCGCGCATGTGAGATGAGTCGTGTGTCGCCATCGCCGATATCCTCCAAGGGGTCAACTATGGCGCGGCAGCATAGCAAACTCGCCACAGATGTCCCAGCCCTGGCCCGCTACGGGAGTGGTGCAGTTTCGCTTCTCTTTATGGTACGGTCGGTCCGTCGGTGGCATGAGTCGTTGACTGACCACAGTACTGCATAACCAAAGAGGAGGTGTGTCATGCTTGATCTCATTATTCGTGGCGGACTGGTTGTCACTCCACACGCGGTCGGAGAAATGGATGTCGGCATTCAAGGGGAAAAGATTGTCGCCGTGGGTTATCCCGGCACGCTGGCTGTTGGCGCTGGTCGCGAAATCGCGGCACAGGGGAAGATTGTCATTCCCGGTGGCATCGAACCACATGCGCATATAGGGATTCCTGTTCCCGAGCAGTGGGCCGGTATTCCGGAAGTCATGACCCAACCGCCTGAGGCAGCGAGCCGCGCAGCAGCGTTTGGCGGGGTGACGACGATCATCGACTTTGCCGGCGATCTCAGCTTCAACCCCGATGGCAGCATTCTTTCCACGACCATCATGCACGACATTGAGCAGCGCCGTTCCGCTTTTCATACGCACAGCTACACGGACTACGCTTTTCACTACATCCTCGCCGGTGACGTCACGCCGACAACTGTGGGCGAAATCGGCGAAGCCATCCAAGAGGGTATCGCCAGTTTCAAGATCTTCACTACGTTCCATCCCATCCGGGTGCCCTACGGTCCGCTGTGGGGCATTTTTGAGGAAGTAGCCAAACATGGCGGCATTATGGCTGTGCATGCCGAAGAAGACGAGATCGTTCGCTACATGACCGAGAAACTCAAACGCGAAGGTCGGGCACAAGGGCATAACCTGCACCTCGTGCATAACAACATTTCGGAAGATCTTGCCTTTCGCCATATCATTCGCCTCGCCAAGCACACGGGTGTAGGGATCTATTTCGTACACGTGACAGCGAAGGAAGGCGTGGCAGCAATTGCCGAGGCGCGGAATGAAGGCCAGCCGGTCTACGGCGAAGCCTTGCACAACTATCTGCAATTTACTTGCGAGGACTATAAGAAACCCGGTGGCACTGCGATTCATACCTATCCAGCGATCAAGTTCCCGGAAGACCGCGAAGCCTTGACCGTTGGGCTGATGGATGGTCGCTTAGCCACCACGGCAACAGACGAGTACACCACGTATCGCAAGCCCAAGCTGTGGGGCGACACGATTGAAACTGTCTGTGGCGGGCATAATGGTATCGAGACGCGCATGCCTGTGGCCTACACCAAGTTCGTGGCGGAGCGGAATGTGTCGCTCCAACGCTTCGTTGACATCACCTCTGCGAATGCCGCAAGGATTCTCGGCATGTACCCGCAGAAAGGTGCGATCCAACCTGGCAGCGACGCCGACATCGTGCTCCTCGATCCCACCAAGAAGACGATCACAGTGAGCGACCTGCACGCCGACTCGGATTACAGCATCTGGGACGGGTTTCAGAGTGCGGCATCTCCGGTCATGACCATCTTGCGCGGGAAGGTGATTGTTGAGAACGGCAAACTCGTCGGTAGCTCGACGGACGGACGCTGGCTGAAGCGGCGAGTATCGAGCGAGGTCATCTCCAAGCCGACCGTGTAGATCGTGCTGAGGGCTGAAGTTTGAGCATTGTAGAGCGCATGGTCAGCGCATTCAGGTGTGGGGCATGTAGCCTCCACCTTTTCACACTTGCCACGCCATTTGCAGGCGGGAGTCTGGGGTGTAGGAACAATACGTGCCGGTCTTGATCGTGTGCGCCAAGTGTCGTCCAAGGGCAGGGTGGCATTCGTCGATCTTCTTGATGGCAACTTTGATGGCGCGCGAGATGTTCACCCGTGCCCGTTCCGCCTCCACGTTTTCTGCGGCTGCGTGCTCCCCTAAGCCCATTGCGTCCATGAGATCGTCGGAGAGCACGGCGATTTCGTCTTGCAACCACTCAATGCGACCTTGGTCGTGAAACTCCTGGGCTTCTTCGAGTTCTTCGCGCAGCTCAGCAAGGCGCTGTTTCGTGGCGACATGAAGCTGGCCCCCGGAAGAAGTTTCAGCACTACTCATCATGGTCGATGACTCGGGGGACACATGGGCCGCCAAAGCAAGGACGTGAAATTCGCGATGAGGCTCGCGCAGTAAATGCGCGAGATAGACCAGCCCGCGGTTCTCTTTGATCTGACAAGCAACACCGTCAAAAGCCAATGTCCACAGATCGCCTTCACGACGGAAAACGGAAGAGCGCTGAAGGTTGGGTGCTAGGGGTTGGGTGCTAGGGGTTGGAGAGGACGGGGGCGGTGCTTCTTGCCCAACCCCTGCCCCCCAATCCCTCATCCCCTTTTGCAGCAACAACTCACCTTTGAGACGATACAGCTCGGACTCGTAGAAATGTTCTTCATTTTTTGTTGCTAAAAATAATCCTTCGGTAACCGCCGTTAGGCTCTCTTCGATGTGTCCGCCGCGCTGGTAGGCGTCAGCTAACCCTGCGAGGTAATGTGAAAGAGCGATCTCGGCTCCGGTAGCATGCCAAGCGGCCAACCCATGCTGGAGTCGTGCCACGCCTTCTATCGTCTGGCCTTGTTGAGCTAAGCCCCAGCCCTGCCAAATCGTTCCTGAGGCTAAGTAGAAGGAAAACCCATGCTCACGACAAAGCGCAATCGCAGCTTCGGCTTTTTCCTGAGCTTCACGTCCTTCTCGACGGAGTTGATGCGCGACAGCAACCATGGTGAGGGCAAATCCGATACTCAATGGGTGTCGCAGCTCTCGCGCCAAGGCGAGGGCCTCGTGACTTTTTTGTAAAGCTTGGTCCGGGTAGCCTAACGCCCACAACGCCCGAGCCGCCATCGCCAGGCAATTGACGCCCGGGTCTTGTCCCGCACGAGCGACAGGGGCTTGAGGCTGATCGCGTGGCTGCATCTGGTACAGCGCCGAGCCATGCTCGAACTGTTCTTGGGCTTGTTGAAAATGGCCCATGTAAAGCAACGGTTGGCCAACCGCCCAGTGCGCCTGGACACGTGTACTCGCGTCCTGTCGCTGTTGAGTAAGCACGAGAAGTTGTTCCCCGAGTTCGAGCGCTTTGCCGTGCACTGGGCGCACAGCATAGACAGCCCACAATCCCCATAACGCGGGGAAAAGATAGGGCGTCTCTGGCACTTGCTGACACAGTGCCGAGGCGCGGAGATACGTGGCTTCCACCTCTGGGGCGGCATAGCCTTTGGTCGCAACCAAGGGCGAACCAAGCGTCACTTGTAGGCGCAGTTCTTGTTGCTGGCGTTGCGGAGAGTCCGGCAGGGTCGTCAGGATCGCAAGTGCCTTGGTCAGATGGCTGATCGCTTCCACGTGGGCCGAACGCTGGAGGGCATTCTCTCCGGCCCGCGTCAAATACTCGACCGCCCGTTGGTGATCGCGCCCAGCTTCAAAATGCATGGCTAACTCGGCGGCGATTTCCCCGGTACGGTCGCCATAGGCTGCCGCTTTGCGTTCGCCAATGCGCCGATGCAACCGCACCCGCTGCATTTCGGCGAGCTGCTCGTAGAGTACGTTCTGATACAGGGCATGCAGGAAACGGTAGCGCCCTCCCAGCGTCCCATCAGGCCACTCTTCAATGCCTGCGGTACGCAAGAACTGGCCTTTGGCCGCAAGCGCGGCGCAGTGTTCTTCCACAAGCTCAACAGGCTGCCCAGCTCCTACTGATATTGCGGCAACGCTGAACTCTACCCCCACGACACTCGCCACCGCTAACATCTGCTGAGTATCGGCAGAGAAACTCGCACATTGCCGCTCGATGCCATGTCGCACGCTCTCCGGCGTCTTTTGCTCGATCAGCGTGATGTCTTTGTTCACCTGCCACTGCCCAGCAGTTTCCGCGATTACCCCTTCCCGCACTAACTGCTCCACCACGGTGACCATGAAAAGCGGATTGCCTTCCGTACGGCGATGCAACGCCGCCGGTAACTGCTGAGGAACGGTCAGCGTAGGAAAACGGTGGGTCACATACGCGGTGACTTCAGGTTCGGACAACAGCTTCAGACGTAGCTCGGTGCTGTGTTCTCGGCCTTGCAACTCTTGCACAACCGTACGCAACGGACGCCCGCTCGCCAACCCTTCTAAAGGCCGATAGGTCCCGAGTATCAATAGGCGTGCGGGATCTCGCCGGCGTGCGAGGTAAGCCAACAGTTCGAGCGTCGATTGATCGCTCCAATGCAGATCTTCCAGCACCAGAATAAGCGGATTGCGCGTACTCAACACCTCCAAGGCATCGACCATCTCCCGTAACATACGTTCGCGAGAAGCACCCTGCACCATGCGCTGCAGCGCCTCAAATTCAGCCGGATTCACCAGTGCCGGCATCTGCGCTAACCACGTCACCGCATACTGCGCTAAGGTCGCAATTATCTGTTCACCGTCAGGGCCGCGCCCAAGCCGCCCCAGCGCTTCCAGAACAGGGAGATACGGCTCACCGGCACCATACTGCTCAATACATTGCCCATGGCCAATCCAGAGAACAGGCATTAGAGATCGGGCATCAGGCATTGGGGGAGACATTTCTGTCTCCCCCTGCGACTCAGCACCTGTGCCCTGCTGCCCATTGCCTGTTGCCTGTTGCCTGAGGCCTGCGAGAAACGCCTCGACGAGCGCAGTCTTGCCAATGCCCGGCTCGCCACTGAGAAAGACGACTTGCCGTTCGCCATGCAAGGCTTTGCCCCACCGCTCGTGAAGCTGCGCTCGCTCTACCTCGCGACCCACGAGAGCTAAGTGCTGAGTGCTAAGCGCTGAGTGCTGAGTAAGGAGAGTTGGAAGTTGGCCGTATCTCGTTGCCCGTTGCCGTTCGTCTTCTCTACTGTCTGCGACCGCCTGAGGACTGACAACTTTTCCGATAAACCGATACCCCTGACCTTGCTGAGTTTCGATGAACTGCGCTGTGGTCGCACTGTCACCCAAGGCTTTACGCAGCTCGCTGACACACACTTTCAGCGCAGCTTCGCTGCCACCTGTCTCTGGCCACACCGCTTGCCGAATGTCGTGCTTTGTCACGACTTGCTGGGGGTGCATGAGCAGATAATGGAGGACGGCTACAGCTTTGGGCGTCAGCGGCAGCACAGTATCGTCGCGCCGCACTTGAGCGGTCGCTAGGTCCAGACAAAAGCGATCAAAGCGAATCGAGGTATGTGACGACATGGTTTTTCCCGCCCGGTCCGAGGTGGGCGGCTTCCTCCTGTCGTCGTGTTCTTAGCAAATTCTTGTGCGATAAACAGCAGGGCGTGCAAGACCAGGAGATTACCGGGAATGGGTGTGCGCCACGAAGTAGTTATTCTGCTTATCACAAGGCAGTCGTTGCACCTCAACACGCGTGAAGCCAGCTTCAGCTAACAGGGTAAGCGCCTGCTCCTCGCCCCACATCGCACCTAAGCCTTCGCCGCCCAAGGCCAACGACACGGTCAGACAGTGCATGCAGGAGAGAGTATAAAGCAACGGTCCCATAGGATGAGCGAGGTTCTGGTGGACATGGCTCGACGCAGCAATGTCTTGCATCAAGAATACGCCATCTGGTCGCACTGCCGTCGCGATGCGTTTAAGAACGATGCGGGGCTGAGCTTGGTCATGAATAGCGTCAAAAGCAGTAACCAGCCCGTAGTGATGGACCTCGTCAATCGTAGCGGCATCTTTTACAAGAAAACGCACATTGGTGAGACCGAGTTCCTGAGCTTCCTCCCGACCGGTAGCAATTCCTCCGGGGGAAAAGTCATAGCCAGTAAAGCGACTACGTGGAAACGCCTTGGCCAGAAGATTGAGCGCTCGGCCTCGCCCACAGCCAACATCAAGTACGTCGATCCCGTCGCGGAGCACGGCAACAGTTTCTGGAATGAGGGAGAGAATCTCGTCAAGCAACGCCGCTGTGACCGTCTGACTGCTCTCCTCAGCTTTCACCTGCTGAAAGCGGGGAAAAGCAGCATAAGGTACCCCGCCGCCGTCATGGAAACTACGCACGATGCCATCCTCCACTGCACCGAGCAGCGGAATGTATTGCATGAACATGGCGAGATTCTTGAGAGCGGCGGTGCGAGTGAGGGAAGCAGCATGTTCAGGTGGCAGCACATACAGTTGCGTCGTGGGGTCGTACTCCACAATCCGGCCAGTCACCATTGCCCCGAGCCATTCGCGTACGTAGCGTTCGCAGAGCCCTGCCGTCTGAGCAATGCATTGGCTCGTGCTTGGCGATAACCTCGCCATGACATCGAAAAGGCCAGTGCGATAACCAATGCTCATCATCAACGCTAAGGCTCCATGATTCAGCACCTCGAACATGTGATTGGCAAACGCTTCGGCCTGAGGAGAACTTGCTGTCTGGACCATAATGGCGCTCCTGTTTCGCTGAGATGACAGCGAGCGCTACTGGATACAGAGTTGGCTAGCCGTATCAAAAGTGTTTTTCTTCCAGATGTTTGTGTCGCAATTGGGGGTTTGGTCTCGCATATCAAAAAGCGTGGCGGAGAGAGGGCCATTATTGTTCAGCACTTCATTGTGCTTCAGCACGATGTTGTGCGCCGTATGAACGTCGATACCATTACGCCAATTCGAATACGCTTCATTCCGTTTGAGCTTGTGCCGCTGCCCAGAGATTTCAAAACCATCGCCATTTCCGCTCTGAAGGGCACGGTTCCTATACAACGTGATGTTGTTGGTTCCCTCCTCGACATCGAAACCCTCGCCAATGTTGCCAGTGGCGACATTCTCGGTGAGTCGATGCGCCTCGCCATAAAGGCGAAAGCCGTCCTCGTCATTGCTGATAGCAGAGTTTTGGCGGAGTTGATGTTTGTTGCCTTCAACCGTGAAGCCGACTCGGTTAGACGTGGCAGTGTTCTCGATCAGGGTATTCTGGTTGCTGTGATCCCCAGTCACGAAGCCAGAAGCTCTCCCTAGCAAGGCATAATTGCGCCGCAGGATGTTCTTGTGACTCGGGATGAAGAATCCATGGATCTCGCTACGCTTAACCTCTACATCCTCCACGGTGTGGTTCCCTTGCCCATCAACGTACACTCCGTAGGAACAGCCACTCACGACGCCGCCGTGGACCAGAGCTTTGTGGCCAAGAATATGGAGACCCGCAGGCAAATATCCATCGTTGTTCACGTCGCGACAATCAATAATCAAGTCCGTGAGATCCACCTTGGCTGGACCAACAACAGTCAAGCCGCCCGTGGTATTGTCGCAGGTGAGCGTTCCGCTGAGGGTAACGGTTTCGTTGGGACCGATAGTATCGCCGCACTGCACGGCGGCGGCGGGTAAGGCCCCGGCAAGGCTAAGCATCAGACCTACGGTCGCTAGTGGATGTTTGAGGGTCAATCCGGTTGTCGTTGCCTTTTTTTGTCGAGTCGTAGTCATGGTCCTCTGTCCTTTCGATTGAGTTTCGAGCTTTGGAAGGACAAGCGGGAACTTCAGTCCCCGCCTTCCTCAAGTAACGCTACTGAATGCACGGCTGATTGGCCGTGCCGAAGGTGTTGTTCTGCCACGTATGCGTGCCGCAGTTGAGAGCACTATCCGAGAGATCAAAGTCGTGGTCATTGTTTTCCGTATTGTTGTTGAACGCTACGTTATTGGTCAGCACGGCATTGTTCGCGCTGGAGGAGACTCTAATTCCACTCTCTCTGTTGTCGTAGGCTTGATTCTTCGTCACGGTGAGATCATCCCCATAGAGAATAAAGCCATCGTCGTTCCCAAGCGCCTGGTTCTGACGCAGGGTGGTCCTGTTCCCCAAAAGCCAAAACCCGGTGCTGTCGGTGTCCGTCACAAGGTTTGCAGTCAACCGGTTGTCATCGCCACCATAGAGAGCAAAGCCATCTCCATTCCCAGGAATGTATCTCACGACGTTGCCATCGAGTTGGTTCTTGTTCCCCGCAATCTCAAAGCCAGTGTAGCCGTTCCTGAGTGCCTGGTTCTGACGCAAGGTGGTTTTGTTCGCTTTAATCTCAAAACCACCCCATCCATTGTCCGTCACCAGGTTTGCAATCAAGCGGTTACCCTCACCGGCATAAATAGAAAAACCGAACCAGCCACCGTATCTTGCGACATTACGGTCGAGTTGATTCTTGTTCCCTTCGATCTGAAAGCCGGCTCCCCAATGACAATACTCGGCAACGTTCTCACTGAGTTTGTTAGTGTCAGTGCCGACCCAGAACCCGCTATCCGCTGCGCGATTCTGGCTGAGGGTATTGCGGGAACTGGCGACGTAAAAGCCCAGCGCTCGGCTGAAGAGGGTCGTCATCCGCTTAATGAGATGTTGCCCTTGGCCCCAGACCAGCACGCCATGATAACAACCGTTCACAACCCCATTGCGCACCTTGGCACCTTGTCCTCCGATGATGAGGCCGAGGGGAACATAACCGTTTTGGTTGGCATCATGACATGCGATATCGAGGTCACTGAGGTCCACGTCAGCAGGCCCAACGATGGTCAGGGCGGCAGTGGTGGCGTCGTCACAGGTGAGTGTCCCGTGGAGAGAGACGGTGACGTTGGGACCGATGACGTCGCCGCACTGCACGGCGGCAGCGGGCGAGGCCAAAGTGAGGCCAAGCATCAGGCCTGCGGTTGCTAGTGTGTGTTTCAGAGTTAATCCGGTTGTCGTTGTCTTCTTTTGTTGTGTCGTGCTCATGGGTAGGGTGCTCCTGTCTTTGAGATCGTCATTTTTGGATGTGGGCCGTGGAGGGCAAAGGGAGAAAAAGAGGCCAAGATGTCTCTCAGCCTCCGTGGTGTGGGTTATGGACAGCTCGCCACGGCTTCGCAGGTGAATATCGCTCGCTTATCCGGGAGCACATCATAGGCTTGCCCTTTGATCTTGTTCCCGGTGACCTTCCCGACGGTCACTGCCCAGCCAGCATCGGCTTGGTCGCAGAAGAAATCTTTGGTCGAGCCAAAATCTAGACCTTTGGCCCCGCACGAACAGTAGTTGTAGATTCCGCCGGCATCCAGAAGAAACCTGCCATCGTGACGGACCGAATCATACGCATTGACACAATACTCGAAGGGTGCGCCACCCTCGAAGGTTGCTGTGCATTTATACAGCGGCTTCAGAGCGTCCTCGCAATTCGCCGCCGCATGTGAGGGCGAAATGTTGCTGAGCAGGGTACATACCGTGAGTGCCGCCAGACCAAAGAGCTTCCTAAGATTCGTTTGCATAATGTTCATATCCTTTCTGAAAAGTTGAGGGTTAAGAGTTCACTCACTACGTCGTTGCCAAGTTGGTAATTGAGTCAGTCGAGGATCATGCTGTGTTCTCCTTTCTTTGCTACGTGCGTTCTGAAGAACAAGGCGTGACTCAGGAGGGCACGATTGTTCACTGCGCAACGACTGGTAAGTAAAGAAGGTAAGTGCGAGGTAAGAGGTCCCGCATGCACACGCCCATGCAGCGTGTACTGGTCCCTTACCTGCTTCAGGTAGAGGAGGAGTTCGCGTCGTGGACAACGACGGCTTGCTCAGCGACTGAGCGAAGAGCTAGCGGTGGAGCGTTTCTTACTGGAGGCAGGAGGAAAGGGCTTTCAAGAGTAGAGGTTTTGCGGAAAGAAAAGAAGACGACAAGAATGGCGATGTACGCCAGCAGCAAGCTTCTGGTCGTGAGTAGGTTCTTCAGGGTGAATCCAATTATTCTTATCTGTTCTCGTCTGGTGTTTAGAGAGTGACGAAGGCGTAGCCGAGCAAGGGATTGAGCGAGTAAGACTTCATTCACACCTTGCCGGCAGGAGCACGAAGGGGCGCACCCACGCGCTGGCGTGGGTGCCCAGCCACGGGTGCCATCAGGTCATGGACAGGCTGCCACCGCCTCGCAGGTGAACACCGACCGAAGACCGAGGAGACCGGCAGTGGTGTTAAAGACTTGCCCATTGATTTTGTTACCGGTTAACTTTCCGATGGATGTTGTCCCTGTACCGTTATCGCTGCAGAAGAAATCCTTCGAGGACGCGCCAAACCGCGGGTCGGGTGGGCGACCTTTGGTTTCGCAGGTGCAGCCAGCGTAGTAAGTAGAGTCCGCAACCAGACTAAAGATGCCGTCATTAGGGATGACAACGTTGCTAGTGGCGAGGCAGTAATCGACTGTTCCGCCATCCTCGAAGGTGGACGTACATTTATAAAGAGGTTTGAGGTTCGCCTCGCAGTTTGCCGCGTATGAGGGAGAGAAGTTCCCCGTCATAAGCAACGCTACGAGAGCAGTCAGCCTAGCCATCGTCGTGCTGAGAGCCTTGTGTGGATTCGTCTTCATGCGTCTATTCTCCTTCCTGAGAGGTTAAGGGTTAGGGAAGAGGGCAAGCCTGGAGCTCAATCCCGGCTTGCCTGGGGCGAGGTTACTGGATGCACAGAGGATTCAGGACTGGTGGGCTGCCCGCTGCACTACTCCCAAAGATGTTCTTCGCCCAAGTGTTCGTGCCGCAATTAGAGCTATTATCGTCGAGATCGAAAGTATCGAAGAAGGGTATTTGGCTATTGTCGCGCGCGACGCTCTTCTTGATCGTAATGTTCTGAGCAGTGCTTCTCAGCTTAATGCCGTCAAGCCCGTTCAGGATGGCTTCATTGTCTTTGAGCTTGTGCCGTCGCCCGTTGATAGAAAAGCCACCACCGCCGTTTCTTTGTGCGCTGTTCTTGAGCAGGATAGTTTTCTCGGTTGACCCATACACAATGAAACCCCAATTGCTATTGTCGTGTGCTTCGTTGTCCACCAACGTATTACGAGAGGCGGAGTCCTGAGGCAGTTCTGTTTCGATGCTAAAGCCATCATAATTGTCGACAGCTTGGTTCTTCTCCAGCCGGTTATGATCTCCCGCGATGTAAAAGCCGGTAGAATAGGTCTGCGTCGCTGTATTGTCGCGCAACTGGTTCTTATTGCCATAGATACCAAAGCCCGAGCCGTCTGCGCTCTCGACGTAACTTTCACTGACCTTATTGTTGTTGCCATTGACCGCGACCCCCTCAGCGCCGCTGAGCGAGACGGAGATGTTGCGCAACGAGTTCCGGTTGCTCTCGACGAGTAGACCAGAACCCGCGCTGTTCTGGATAGCCAGCGTGTCGACGGTGTGCTGCCCTTGACCAGCAACGCGCACCCCATGATGACAGAATAGGATGGAGCCGTTGTGGACCCGAGCGCTTTGTCCTTCAATGCTGATCGCATCAGGGACGATCACGTCAGGCGGTGACAGTTTTGAGGCTTCACAATACACCAGAAAGCCATTGAGATTAAGTTCCGCCGGGCCGATGACCGTAAGCCCGCCGGTGGTGTCATCGCAGGGACCGACGTCTTGTTGCAGCACCACGGTCTGATTGGGTCCGATGGTGTCGCCGCACTGTACTGCGGCTGCTGGCGAGGCCGTGGCGAGGCCGAGCAGTAGCCCGGCGACAGTGAGTGTCTTCTTGAGGATTTGTATTTCTATTGTCCGGTACATAATGGCTCGTCCTTTCTGTCGGGTTTGTAGTTCTTAGCTTAGGGGTGTGTCACACAGGCCTCTTAGGCGGCCAGTTTCCTTTGCTCTTCTGGAACGGCGGGTTGAGGCATCTTCTGCTTGGTGAAGAGCCGAGGGATAAGCATGGGCACGTTGCGACGGTAAGCGGCATACGACTCCCCATGTGCGGCAAGCAGATCGCGCTCTTCAAGCTGAATAGCAATCAAGATGTAAGCGGCAGTCATCACAGCAAAAACGAAGTGCGCAGCGCTCATAGTCGGCGTCGCCCAGAAGGCGAAGAACCAACCCACGTACAGCGGATGCCGCACGAGTTTGTATGGTCCAGGGGTGCCAAAAGTGAGCTGGGTGTACTCGCACCCTCGCAAATACAAATACACCTGCCGTAATCCGAAAAGATCGAAGTGGTTAATCAAGAACGTCGAGGCCAACACCAGTAACCACCCACCGGCGCACAGACCATGCAGCAGCAGGCGTCCGGCCGAGTTCTCGACCTGCCAGACCATGCCGCCCATAGGTTGCCACTGCCAGAACAGCAGCAACAACGCGAGGCTGGAGAACAAGACATAGGTACTGCGCTCGGCCGGAGGCGGGATCGTTTGCGTCCACCAACGCTTGAATGCTGGCCGTGCCATGACGCTATGTTGCAAGGCAAACACGCTTAGCAATCCGAGGTTGACGAGTAGTGCCTGCGCGAATGGCAGAGTCGGTATGGCATCTAACGATTTGGGGACGAGTACGTTGCCGACAAAACCAATCGCATAGAGGAAAGTGCCGAGAAAAAGTACGTAACAAATGACACCATAAAGAAAAACGCTGAGTCGCCGCATGAGAGATACTCCTTCTAGATAAAATGGTCTGGATGAATCGGAGGCTGGGTCGTGCCCCAGCCTCCGGTGTGGTTAGTTCAGTGGGTGCGGGTTCGGGCAGGGAATCGTTTTGATATGCCACACCGTGCTGTAGCCAGTGTTTGTCTGATAGGAATACCCGTGCCCTGCCTGATTGATATTGGAATAGAGACGATCGATGCGGAACGAGGATATACCGTGATAACCGGATAAACATGACGTATTGAGATGAAAGCGGATATCGGCGTTGTTC
>SYOC01000275.1 GCA_005804965.1 Pseudomonadota bacterium | reverse complement strand
GCCCGAGGGGCCGACGATCGCTACAAACTCCCCTTCAGCTATCGTGAGTGAAAGTTCGCGCAGCGCAACAATCTCGCTGCCGTCAGCGGACTCGAACGCCTGCGACAGGTTGCTGAAGGCAATCGCCGCGATACCGCTCATCGAAGCGGCAACAGGTCTCGCGTGACAAATGATTCAGGATCAGCGCTCTTCGGGTCGAGTTGCTGAGCCTCGGCGACTGTCTCCCAAGTGCGACGTAACTGTACCGCATCGAACGCGCCCACCGGCAGGCGCTTGGCGACTTCGCTGTCGAAAGTGAGATTGTTAGCGATCTCGGCAGCACCAATTTCACGTGCCGGATCCAGGCCGGTTACCAGCTTGGCCATTGACTCGACCGCGCCTCGTGGATTCACGCGAGCAAACTCGATCCCGCGCAGCGTGGCTGCTACGAATTTTCTTGCGAGGTCCGGGTTCTTGCTGATTGTGGTATCTGAAGCGATCAGCGCGTTGCCATAAATCTGCAACGTCTCAGCGAACTGCAGCACGCGTACTTCCTTGCCGGCTTCCTTTGCCATCGACGCGAAGCGCGGCTGATTCGCAAGGAATCCGGTGACGGCATTTGCTTTGCCAGAGATTAGCAACGGGCCCATCGTTGCCGGCTCGGAATTGATCAGGTTGACTTTACTGATGTCGACGTTGTTGCGTTTAAGAACTAGAGGCAGGAATAGTCGTACCGAACTGCCAGGCGCGCCAGCCAGGCTTTTGCCCTCGAGATCTTTGAAAGTACGAATGCCGGAGTCGGCGAGTACAAACACCGAATGTGGCGGGCGAGTGAACACCGAGGCGATCGCCTTCACTGGGGTTTGCGAGCGTGCCCGCCCGGTCATGACGGCGGCAATGTCGGCTACACCGAACGGTGCGACCCCGGTGGCCAGTTTAGTCACCGTGTCGGAGGACCCGAAGCCACGTTCGATCGTAACGTTGAGGCCAGCTTCCTTGTAGAAGCCGCGATCGAGCGCGGCGTAAAAGGCAGCATAGTCCCCTGTCGGCACCCAGTCGAGAAGCAGCTTGACGTCTTGCGCCCAGACGGGCGCGGTCACGCAGGATGCCGCGATGGCGAATCCCGTCATTAAGCGGCGAGCGCACCAACGAAGGTAAGTGATAGTCGAAAGTCGGGCCGTGGGATTCATTACAGTACTCCTTGCTTGTATAAGGATTTTAACTACTACCTCTATGACTTTTAACGTTATCGCTTTTCCTAGGAACGGTCAACCGTGGTCAATCAAAAAAGTCTCTTGCAAACTCCCTGTTCACGAAAGTGGATGGGCGAGAACTGTTCCCGCACTCGCTGCGCTCAGTTATGGTTCTCGGAGTGACCTACGTTGAATGCGGAAGACCCGATACCGCACGCAGCGCCATGATCTTGGCGTGCGCGGTGAGGTCATGCTGCGCTATGGGATGGTTTCGGGTGTGCGACACGAATTGCAGCCTAGGGGGATCTTCCGGCCAGAGCCAAACGACCACCTCACCCGAGGGCAACTCGCCTTGCTGCGTGGCCCTTGGTCCTCTCGTGGGCCTTGGCACGCCTTCCGGGCCGGAGCAACCTGGGGGCGAGATTTAGCGGTTCTTCCAGAACGACTTTTGAACCTCCGCGATGGCGAGCTCTGCTGCCAGTACCGGGCCAACCACCTCGATGGGCTTCTGACCACTTGCAAAGACTTCGCGACATGGGAGATCTAGCGTAGGGTTTTCCTTTTGGCTGCCGGTAATTTCGAGCAGGCGAGACTCGGCCATGCCGTAAACCAAACCGCCGATGTGGGCCCAGTACTGGGTGGCAGCACACATGGCACAGGGTTCCACGGTTGTCACCAGCGTGCAGTTCCACAGGTCCTGGGGGGTGAAACGGGCCGCGGCCTCACGCGCCAGCACCGACTCAGCATGATTGACGGTATCGATGTTGCCCTGTTCCAGCAAGACCGTCTCGCCGTCTGCGGCCACTAGCAGAGCACCAAATGGGTGGTGCCCTGCGGCAGCGGCCGCACGGGCTATCTCGGCCGCTCGGGCCAGGTGACGATGGATCTGGTCTTCGGTCAGCATAGAACTCTGAGGTCTTGGTTGAATGACAGGCTACGCCCGTTGAACAAGCACCCCAACATTCGGAGTTTGCCACAGTGTTTTGTTGACGCCGACCGAAAATTGACCAGTTTGAAGGGGTAGTGCCGATCATCGACTGACCAGTGCGTTCAATGGGCGTACCCTGGTCAGAACGAAACCGGCGCACCTGGTCAATTCAGCGCCGGCGCCAACAGGCGTGCTCCTCGCCGTCTTCACTTGAAGTTAACTTGCCGATGCCGTCTTGATCTGGAGAAAGTGCAGATCGTCCGTCCGGATCACATTGCAAGGGTGCACGGGGAGGAGGTAAACCTATTCAGGGGGGGTGCCCCGGGGGTGGGGTCAGGCTGACAGGGTTTTGCTTTGGGGAAGCCGAGCGTTCAGGATGAACGATGCCTAGGGTGTTGCTAGACGCGAAGGTCTGGTGCGGACGAGGGGAACGATCTGGGGAGGCGAAGCAGTAACTAGGCCCCAGCGGCGCTGCAGCAGCGAGGGAACAACTGAGGGAACAACACGCACTGTCGACTTGCAACAGGCGTCAACGCTTGACATTTGGCGGAGAGGGAGACCGCCTGATGATAGTCCACAGGAGTCCCATAAGGTCCACAATACGATACATAACAATAAGTTAAAGAATATCGGCGTCCAAGGAGGTCCTTTACGATTCTGTTAAATCCGACTAT
>SYOC01000274.1 GCA_005804965.1 Pseudomonadota bacterium | reverse complement strand
AGGCGTGCCCCATATTCGTGGTCGCCGAAGTGACCGAAAGCCGGACGTTTCCGCCTCAATAGAATATCGCCGCTGGTGGGCGTCAAGCGTCCGTCAAGAATCGCTTTCACTGTTGTGTCGACCGGCGGCACCCGCGGCGAGAACCACGGCGAGCCAGGCACCGCTTGTCGATCTTGCTCGAAATTGGGGATGTAAAGCAGCTGCAAGGAGTTCGAGCCGAAGAAATAGGTCACGTTTGCCATCCACGTAGGCACGCGGCGATATTCGTAATCACTAGCTTCCAACTGCACGCCTTCGCGACGGTCCATCGGTGTCACCACGTCAATGAACTGCCCGTCCATTTTCCCCCAAGCGATCTGCTGTTTGCCAAGGACCACGTCCAAGCTGTGTGTGCGGTAGCTCACATACAGCTCGCGCACGATACGCTCGAAGTTGTGATAGTGGCGCAGGGTTTCGCTGCGGCGCGGTGCAAACAAGCCGGCGGAGTCTTGCCAGTTATAAACACCATCGTAAAGAAAGTGATTGACGTTGGTGATCTCGATATTGGGCGACACCTGATAATGCATCTCCAGTTCGAACAAGTTCTGGATCTGGAGAAAGCGAAAGTCTTTCTGCCGAAAGCCCACTTGTTTGTCGCTGGTAAACAGTATGTCTGACCACTGGCGATAAAATCCTTTGAAGGTTAGCGCGGGGATTTCTTTTTCAATCGGTTGCCGGATATAGCGTCCAGCGGGATCAAATGTCGCCAGGAAGCGGTCGAACCGCGACCAATAATCGCCGAACATACTGGCTTCGCACGGAGACACTCCCGCGACAACCGCGATCAAACTCATCATCGCCACGAGGCGCACGGCAACGCTTCGTCGGCCCTTCTCCCGTAACTGCCCCATCATTACTTCCTCTCTTTTCTGGTACTAGTCATGTACTTCTTTGCGGACGAGCACACCAGCTTCGGTCAATTGTGTCACCTGCGTTTCGTCATATCCCAAGTAGCGGCCCAACACGGCGAGGTTGTGTTCTCCTAAGTCCGGCGCGGTCAGTTTATCCGGCGGTGGCACAGAAGAAAAACGAAACGGAAACCCGGGTAGAGTAAAGTCGCCAAAGTCTGGATGTGAGACCGGACGCACAGTGCCGCGCTCGACCAAGTGTGGATGCTTGACCACTTCGGGGATAGTCAGCACCGGTGCCACCGGTACTCGCTCTTTCTCCAGCATCGTCACAGCGGTGTCACGATCCGGTAACGAGAGCAGCCATTGTTCGATCTCATGGATAAGTGCGTCTTTATTTTTGATGCGATCACGAACGGTACGAAACCGGGCATCACTCGCCAATTCCGTCCGTCCCATCGCGCGCAACAGCCCCTGCCATTGGTGCTCTAACCCAGCAATGAGCAGCACGTAACCACCCTGTGGAGCTTTGAAGATCCCGCAGGGAGCAAGGCCGGTGTGATGCGAGCCACCACGCTGCGGCACGAACTTACCTTGGCTGGCGGTGTACACTTGTAAGCTGAAGTCGTGATAGTGAATGTAGGAATCGAGCAACGACACGTCAATGTACTGCCCCTCGCCGGTGCGTTCGCGGTGGAGCAGCGCACAGGCCACACCAGCGAGCGCATGCACGCCGGTGCTCACATCACCCATGGCCACCATCGGCATCACCGGCGGATGGTCACGTTCACCCATCACATCGGTGATACCAGCATAGGCTTGCGCAATATAATCAAAACCTGGCACTTCCGCCGACGGTCCGGTCTGCCCTAAGGCCGAGATCGAACACATCACTAAGCGCGGGTTCAATTGTTTGAGGGAGGCATAGTCGAACCCCAAGCGCTTCATCACGCCCGGGCTGTAGTTTTCGACTACGACATCCATATGCGGAATGAGGTCGCGAATGAGGGCTCGGCCTTCTTTCTTGCGCAAATTGACACACAAGCTTTGTTTACCGAGATTATGCTGGAAGAAATAGGCGCTACGACCGTTGCGCAGCACCGGGTTGAGGCGGGCCGGGTCGCCCTTGGGGCCTTGTTCGACCTTGATGACCTCGGCTCCCATTTCCGCCATCAGCTTCGTCGTCGTCGGCCCGGCCACGATCTGCGTAAAGTCGAGCACTTTATAACCATCGAGCAAACTACGCGCAGCCATGCGTATCCCTCCACTAAAGGTAAGAGTGTATAACCATGCGCCTTCCACAAGAACGCACGGTCTCTATATGATACCAGCTGGTCTTTCCGAATGGGCAGGATTCTATCGGCAAGGATGGATCACTGCAAGCCGTGTGTTAACGCCCAGCCCAGAGCGAACGGCACAGTCGTGCAGATTCATTCGTTCTGGCTCTCTGGGCTCCATATTTCTGCACCCGCGCTAGCGCACGCGCGTAGTGCAGAAGGCACAGATGTGATGCAGTGGGTAGTAAATCACCGCAGCGTAAATTGAAGCGACAAGGAGAAAACCTCCGACAAGTGCGAACGTCTTTCCGACCGTATGCGAAGCATGAACCATGATTCCCCCCTCTCGGAACGTCACGATCATTGGCGTCGGTTGAACGGTGTGCGGTCACTCCTGCGTGAGCTAGCCTCCCCTCCTACTTCCTCCTCCCACCTGCGTGTCGCCCGATCCATTCGGCCATTGGTGCGAAGACCTCGTCCGCAGCCTCCGAACCAAACAGGACATCCAAGTGTCCCCAGTCATGGAGGACGCGAAATTCCACGTCCGAAGTCGCAGTGGCATGTGCGGTAAAGCGCATGCGCTCTGACCACGCGATACCGGCATTGTCCATAGTATCGCTGCTAAAAGCAAGCAACGGCAATTGAAGCATTGTGAATGCCGTTGCGTAATCGAACTGCACCCCAGCCAAATGCCGCTTCAGCTCAAACCCACCATGATTCTGTGCGCGTGGCCAGTAACGATCCTGCCGTTGGAGCACCCGCGCAAGCAGCACGACATCGGCGCGGCCATTTTTCGCATTCGACAAGCCCCCGCGCCCACCAAACGCACTCGCCGCATAGAGAAAATGTGCCAGCGCTTGCGCCCGGTTATCGAAGATCGGTTCGGGCAAGAAGTCCGGACCATTGGGGTCATCAATCACATCTTGGAGAATTTTGATCCAGCGCTTATATGGTAGGTAATGGCTCTCCAAATCGTCGGCAAACCAATTCGGTGTCGGCGGACGTTGACGATAGAACGCATCCTTGTCCGGAGGATCAAGTACGTAGCCGTCAAGCAACACGAGGCCAGCAATGCCTTCACCACCAATACGTGCTGCCGCCAACGCGGCAAACGTTGCCCCTTGTCCGAAGCCACCGACGAATACTTTTTCCTGCCCGCTCACCTCGCGTGCCTGCTGAATGGCAGCCACGGCATCTTCGACAAAGGCTTCAGTCGTCCAGGCTTGCATGAAGCGAGAATCGAGAAGCTGTTCACGCGGGAGATAATGCGTGCGGTAATCAACCGTCCAGGTCTCAATGCCACGTGTGGCAAGGTAGAGACGCCAGTCAGACTGCTCGCGTGGCTCGATAATTTCGCCGTGTTGATGCGCACCAGGGAGCAGGACGATCACCGGGCGCTCAGGAGGACGTTGCCCGCGCTCGCCAAGACCGATACAGCGCAGCGCCACGAAATCATAGGTGCCGAACGGTGGTCGAGCAGAGGTCCACACCCCTTCTTGCACGGCAGGGAGGGCGGAAAGCAGGCGTTCTGCAGTCGCCACTGACCATGCGGAAGACGGAACAGACGCACTAGAAACGGTTGAGGCTGGAGCGGCGCTGACCGTCGGTAGAGGTGCTGGCGGAGGAGGATCGGCAGCAAATCCTGGTTTGGCGCAGCGGCGAGATGACGGCGTGAGGCGGACGCAGTCCTGGTCGGATTGCGAGCTACACGCAAACAGGCTGCTACTCGCGAGCACCGCGATTCCTAACCAGCACAGGAAGTTGCGCATAGGTCTTCCTAACGAGAGTCAGTCATTCCCGCGCAGGCGGGAATCCAAGTTCTGCCTGGATTCCGGGTCTCGCACTGCTCGCCCGGAATGACGCCCTGCGGTTTATCCTTTATCTTTCACAAGGCGATCTCTACTTTGCCCCTGGCTTTTTCTCCCCCCACATCTCCCACACAGCTTCATACTTGGCCGGGAACTTGGCCGTGTAATTCATAAACGTCGTGACTGGATAGCGGATGCCATTTTTATGCGTGGCTTCGAGGCCAGTCATGACTTCTTCGACCTTCGAGGCTGGCATCGAGAATGCCATCTCTTCGTCCTGGGTCTGCCCGAACATGCGGTCGCCAGTGCAAGGAAGAATCACTTGGCACTCGTCGGTCTTCATGGTTTTCACCACGATGTCAGCGCAGTCGAGCCGCCCGCTGAACGAGGAGTTGAGATACCCACCACGTTTGAACAGCGCGGCTTGCACAAGGCGCATCACTTGGGCGGAATTGCCAAACACAGCAATCACGTCAGGCTCCTCGAAAGGATGCGTTTTCAGAGGCGAGACAAACAACTGCGCGTATTGACCCAAGGCGAACTTCGGCACTTCAGCTTCAGTTCTTACGCCAGCTTCTAACGTGGCCGTGTACATGCCTTCGCAGGCGTGTCCTTCTTGCAGATACTCGACGTTGGGCTTGAATCCCAACGCGACTAGGCCCAGCGGGCAAGAATGGTGATCGGCAGAGAGACCAATCGACCAGCCATAACGGCGCACGACATTGATGGTCTGACAGGTGGCAAAGCGCGAGCCCATATCTGCTGGCGTACGCGTCTTCGGCGGCAGCGCCTCGCCGGGCTTGAGCATCTTAATGCCCACAGGAAAAGTCGCCGGGCGTACATAGTTTTCGATCAGTTCGGTAACAGCTTTCACGTCCATGATATCCTCCTAGGCAGGCCGGGGCGATTCACACGTCGCCCTATTGAGAACTGGCAGCGACAAGCTACACCAACACCTGCTCCTCATGCAGCTTCTGCACTGCCTCTTCGGACAGGCCAAGAATATCGCGCAGCACGTCGTCGGTGTGTTGCCCGCGCAACGGCGCAGCCGCACGCACTTCACACGGCGTCCCAGACATCTGCCAAGGAATGCCGGCGTGAATGCGCTTCCCGACTTCAGGATGCTCTTTCTGGACGAGGTAGCCACGCGATTGTAGGTGCGGGTTGGTAGCCAAGTCTTTGTTGCTCATCGAGGGAAATGCCGAGACCCCAGCTTTCTGCAGAAGCTCTGTCACTTCCCAACGGTCACGGGCTTGAGTCCATTCCGAGATGAGAGCCTCTAAGGTGTCCTCATTAGCTTTACGCGCCGTAACATTGGCAAAGCGTTTGTCAGTCGCTAGCTCGGGTTTGCCCATGACCTGACACAGCGCCTGCCATTCCGCCTCCGAACCGCAGGCAATCGTTACCCATTTGTCGGCATCGCCTTGGCATTTGAAGCAGCCGTGCGGTGCCATCCAATGGTCACGGTTGCCGTCGCGTTCCGGCTGTGACTGATTCATAGCATAGTCCATCAGCCCTTCTGGCATGAGCACGAGCAAGGCTTCCCATAATGCCAGATCGATATGCACGCCTTTGCCGGTGCGCTGCCGATACGCCAACGCCGCCATTGCGGCAAAGGCACCGAAAATCCCAGCATTGGGATCACCGTAGGAAATGCCGATTTCCGCTGGGCCAACATCGCGATAACCGGTGAGCGAGGAAATCCCCGCCAGCGGTACTGAGGCTGGACCGTAGCCCATGTACTGTCGTTCTGGTCCAGTTTGCCCGTAACCGCAGATCGAGACCATGATGAGGTCCGGCTTGAGCTGTTTAAGCGTTTCGTACCCCAGGCCCATACGGTCGATGGCACCGGCAGAAAAATTCTGCACGACGATATCGCTCTTGGCTATCAGTTGCTTGGCAATCTCAATCCCTTCAGGGCGTCCAAGATCGAGCTGAAGACTTTTCTTGCCCTGGCTGTATTGATTGAAATACCCAGCACGGTTCGGACCGGGCACCTCGTCAGCAAACGAAGGAATAAGGCGACTCACACACGGGCGCTTCTGGCTTTCGATGCGAATGACCTCGGCACCCATGTGGGCCATCTGTAACGTGCAATACGGCCCAGCCCACGCCCAAGTAAAATCGGTCACGCGGATTCCTGCTAACGGTAGACGCGACATGATGTGGCTCCTGATTCAGTGGTTAGTTGGTAGTTTTTAGTTGTTAGTCGGACAAAGGCAGTCCGAACACTTCTTACTAATACCTACAAACCATAAACTAATAACTCCTAAAGCACGCCCTGCCCTTTCAGCTCCTCAATCTCCGCCGCAGAAAGCCCGATCCCGCCATACACCTCGGCATTATGCTGTCCGAGCGTGGGCGCGGGACGATGCAGCGCCCAACCGCCTTCTGAAGGTTTGAACGGCGCGCCTGGATACATCAGCGTTCCGGCGACTTGGTGGCTGATTTGCTGGAAGAACTCGCGGGACTTGAGATGAGCAGACGCAAAGAGATCAGCCATAGTGTTCACCGGCGCAAAACATATGCGTCGTTCTTGCCCAGCCTTGTACAGGTCGGCCACCTTCCACTCTGCCGCCCACTCCTGCAGGAACGGAAACAGCGCATCGTAATTCAGGCCACGTGAGACCCGATCCTGAAAGATCTCTAGCGTCGCCCATTCAGGATTGCCCATCAATTCGACCATGCGCCGCCATTGGTCTTCTTCCACGTTGACAACAAAAATCTTGCCGTCTTGGCAGTCGAGCATGCACCAAGGATAGATCGAGCGCCGCCCCAGGCGCGAGGTTTCTTTCCCGGCATAGGTGTAATGCATGAAGTTCATTTCCAAGATGGCGGCGATACACTCCTGAATCGACACATCAATATGCTGGCCTTCGCCGGTCAGGCATTTGTGGTAATACGCACCCAGCGTAGCCACGGCAGCATGCACCCCGCCTTGAAAATCCGCCTGATGGCCAAAGGCTTTGAGCGGCGGCAACTCGGGGTAATCCGACGCGCCGGGACTAATAAACGCCCAGCCGCCAGCGTTGCTCGCAATCAGCTCGTTGGCTTTGTAGTGGCTGTAGGGTCCCGTGCAACCGAAATACGACAGCGTGGTCATAATCAGGCCGGGATTCGCATGGTTGAGCCGCGCGAAATCCAACCCCAAGCTCGCCATCTCGGTCGGGTGATAGTTGTGCAGCACAATATCTGCGCGAGCACATAGGCTTTGCAACAGCGCTTGTCCTTTGGGCGCATGCAGGTTGAGCGTTACCCCGCGTTTATTGGTATTCAGGTAGAGAAACAGCCCGCTCTTCTCCGGGTGGGGCGTATCGCCGGGGAATGGTCCGCTCTTACGAGCACTGTCCCCGCTGAGTTCTTCGACCTTGATGACCTCCGCCCCGAAGTCGGCGAGCAGCTTGCCTGCATACGATGCCGACACCAGATTGCCGCACTCGACGACGATGATGCCGCTGAGGAGTTGATCCGCCATAACACGTCTCCGTTATTTAATGACCACCGGGTTCACCGGCGAACCAGCCCCGCCCACGACTTTGAGCGGCGAGCCAACAAACAGGAACGAGTACTGGCCATCCTTGGCGCAGTCCTCGGCCAAATCTTTCAGCCAATCAATCTCATTGAAAATCACGCCGAGATTGCGCAGCAACGCCGCATGGAGCGGGATGAATGCACCGGATTCGGGATGCATAGTCTGCTCGGAAGCCACGGTGTCGCTACCGAGCGACGGAATTTCCATCTCATGGAACCATTTGATCAGCTCTGGGCTGTAGGCAAGTCCGGGTTCACTCATGGACTTATTCGGGAAGAACGCATCCGATCCTTCTTCGTAGAAACGTGTGAGCCAACCGGTATGCACCAACACGATGTCATGCTTCTCAATTGGCGACTTCTGAAACTCGGACGTCTTGAGCAAGTCATCAAGCGAGATGCCTTCATTGGCTTGCAGATGCGGTACCCCTTTGTAACGCGCAACGTCGAGCAGAATCCCACGTCCAACCACGCCGTGGTCAGCAATTTTTTCGATGCTGCACTTTTGCAAACCACCAATCGTAGTCTTGGCGTCATAACCGTTATAGATTTTATCGTCGTACCACACGTGACCAAGCGCATCGTATTGCGTCGTGCCTTGCAGGTACATGAAGATCACGTCATCCGAGTATTCCATGCCACCAGGGAAAGGGTGCGCCCGACCGTTGAGATAATGGCCTTTATCCATCGCCATCGTGCGCGTCGGCTGCCCACGTCCGGGATAGATCGGGTCGCCGCCAGGACGGGCCACCGGCACCCCGAGGGTAAAGACCTTGCCCTGCTGCACGGCGCGGATGCCGCGCAGCACCTCGGCATTGGTGAGAAAGTTCAGTGCGCCGATTTCATCGTCGGCTCCCCAGCGCCCCCAGTTCTTCGGCGCATCTTTCAGCAGTTCAGTAAATGCTTTTGCTGCCATAGGTTCATTGCTCCCTTGTCTCGATTTTTGTTCGATTTTTCCTTGTTATTGCCGCCGAACCATAAGCCCAAATCTGGAGAGGGTCAAGGCGAGCGGCGTCGTGTTCTCACGCCTTGCGGACCTGCCGAGAATCAAGCAAATTAGGGAGGCTCAGACCCAAAAATGAGGGTAAAAACAGAGGAGTCGGCAAGGGCATGGCATATCGTGCCCTTGCTCATTCGGAAGAACGAAGGAGGATGGTCGGCGCGATTCCCGCGCAAGCGGGGCATCCAGAATTTTGCTCCGCGCCCCAACAGGTGCGCGGATTTGACTCGTTATTGCTGACTACGGTTGTTTATTGGCCCCAGAGCACCGTCTCAGTCGAACAGCCAGTGGGAGCGAAGGACATTTTAAGAGATCCAATACACCTACTCCCAAAGCAGTTGCCAATAATTTCGGATGTCCCGGTTTCTTGTGAGGAAAGGTCAAGTCTCCAAGTCTTGTCGGGGAAGAGAGGAATTGAGCCAGTGCAGCTTTGTACGAATCGTACCTTATCTCCACAGGTAGCAACAAACGCTATAGCAGAAGAACCAGAAGAACACGGTGGCACGGGAAAGATGGAGAAGAAAGAAGCTACACCCGTCGACGGATCGAGCCGAGCCTTTGTCGAATCGACAAACAAACGCGCCGCGCATTCAGAGCCAGACCAAGCCGAAGTCGGTCCACAAGTGCTTCCTTGTGAGGTCTGGCCAGTAAAGAGTCCAGCAGTGGACGAGGAGACCTGGATGCCCGTCATATCGATGACCTCGATGAGCCCATTTCCAATAGGAGAAGAGCCAACACCACTCAGGATCGCAGTGTAGGCACCGGGTAGCAGGGTCACAAGCATGGCCGATTCCGCACTGTTAGAGAGCCGAAACAAGGTCGGAATATCCCGCCAATTACTCGCCTCTTGCCAGTTATCATTGGAGCCGATTTGCGTCGGGCCGGAGAACAACGCGACCTTCGGGTTGGCTAAGGCGCTTGGCACGTTGTACGGCGGGAGCGCGAGAGTGGGGCCGAGAGCGCGGATGAGTACAGTCATCGGATCGTCGTTGATAACGAAGCCGCCGATCATCACCTTATCGCCGGTATCAACAAACCCACGGGTGGAAATGTCTCGGAATTTACCGCTCGAAGAACCAATCTTGATGACCTCGACCAGCCCAATCCCGGTAGTGTCGCTAACACCACGCACAATCGCGGTGTAGGCGCCGGGTGATAGCTCCATGAGAATGGCCGACTCCAAATTATTGGTGGGGCGCAACCCTTCGGGAATGCTCAGCCAATTAGTCGCTTGCTGCCAGTTATCGTTGAAGCCAATTGTTGCCGGCCCGTCAACCAACTGCACGGTCGGGTTGGCGAGAACGCCCGACACATTGAACGGCGGGAGCGCGAGGCTGGGCGACCGATCTTTGCGGTGAAAGGGGCGCATGACTT
>SYOC01000273.1 GCA_005804965.1 Pseudomonadota bacterium | reverse complement strand
GTGGGCGTATCAGATGACGCCGCACGACGCCTGGGACTACGACGGCATTAACGAAAGCGTGCTGGTCGATCTCACGATCAATGGCACGCTGCATAAAGCCCTCGTCCATTTTGATCGTAACGGGTTCGGCTACACCATTGATCGCACCAACGGGAAAGTACTGGTGGCCAAGCCTTTTGGCCATATCAATTGGGCCAGCGCTGTCGATCTGCAAACTGGGCTGCCGGTCGAGAATCCCCAGAAACGCACCAAACAAGGCATCAACGTCAAAGACATTTGTCCGGCGGCCATGGGCGCGAAAGATCAACAGCCTTCTGCCTACTCGCCGCGTACGAAGCTCTTCTACGTGCCTACCAATCACCTGTGCATGGATTACGAAGGCACGGAAGTGAACTACATGGCCGGCGTGCCGTATGTTGGCGCGGTGGTGAAGATGACGGCAGGGCCGGGTGGGCATCGCGGTGAGTTCATTGCCTGGGACCCGACGACTGGTGAGCGCAAGTGGACCATCAAAGAAAAATGGTCCGCTTGGGGTGGTGCTCTGTCGACGGCTGGCGACGTCGTGTTTTACGGCACGATGGACGGATGGTTTCGCGCTATTGACGCGAAAGATGGAAAAGAGCTATGGAATTTCAAGCTCGGCTCCGGCGTCATCGGTTCACCGATGACCTACATCGGCCCAGACGGCAAGCAATACATCGCCATCTTATCTGGCATTGGCGGCTGGTCGGGCTTGGTGGTTGCGGGAGACCTCGCGCTTGATGACCCGACGGCTGCCCTCGGTGCCGTCGGCGCTTTTGCCGACTTGGGTAAAGACACCAACAAAGGCGGCATGCTCTACGTGTTTGCGCTCGATGGGGGTGCGAAACAGGTGGCCAAGAAATAATTCCTGCCACAATAATAGAAGACTGGGCAGCGTCTTGGCTGCCCTCCTCAAATGCGATTCGTTCGCTTCTTATTATGGACGCTCTTCTTTACTGCGACTCTTGCCGCCGTGAGTTGGAGCGCGGAGCCAGTCGGTACACGTGATGCGTTCCGCGTCTGTGCCGACCCCAACAACCTCCCTTTTTCTAATCACCAACAACAAGGGTTCGAGAACAAACTTGCCGAACTCCTTGCTCGCGAGTTCAAGAGTGAACTCCAGTATACGTGGTGGCCGCAACGGCGCGGCTTCCTCCGTAACACGCTCGACACTGGGGTGTGTGATGTCGTGATGGGAGTACCAACGGGTTTTGACCCTGTCCTGACCACGCAGCCGTACTATCGTTCGACATATGTTTTTGTCCACCTGCAAGAGGCGGACTATCGCATCACTTCATTCGCTGCCCCGGAACTGCGGCATTTGAAGATCGGCGTGCATTTGATTGGGGACGATTATACAAACAGCCCACCCGCGCATGTGCTGGCTGCCAAGGGGATTGTGGGCAATGTGGTCGGCTACAGTGTGTTCGGGAATTACGCTGAGGATAGCCCTCCAGGGAAGATCATTCGGGCGGTGGCGGAGAAAGAGATTGATGTGGCAATTGTCTGGGGGCCGATTGCTGGCTATTTTGCCAAACAGCAAACCTTGTCACTGTTGCTGACACCGGTGCCGATGGTAGACAGTGCTCCGACGTTGCCGTTGTCGTACAGCATGGCCCTTGGCGTCAGGCGACTGGACGAGGAACGCAAAACTCGACTCGATGATTTGTTGCAGCGGAAAGCGACGGAAATTCGTGCCCTGCTGATGGAATATGGAGTGCCGTTACTTCCGTGATGATGAGAACTTTCCCATGTATCGCAAGCCACCTTCTTTTTCGCGTCTGCGCTGCTGTGACTGCCTTCCGTTTGTCGCTCGCAGCCTAGTGGGTCTGTACGGATTGCTCCTCGTGTGGGTTGCTCTGGCACACGGTCAGCAAAACGGTACGGCACCGCAAAAGATCAATCCCTACACGGGGAAGGCGGAAGTGATCGCCGAGGGTGAAGCCCTCTACAAGAAATTCAATTGTTACGCTTGCCACGGAATGAAAGGTGGCGGGGGTATGGGGCCGAATCTCACGGACGAAACCTGGCAGACTGGGGACGGTTCCGACCTCACTCTGCTCGCCCAGATTCGCGACGGTAAGGGCACTATGCCGCCTTTCAAGAGCATGCTTTCTGACGATCAAGCCTGGAAGATTATCTCCTTCGTGCGGTCGCTCTACAAAGGACGTCCCGAGAGCGTTAAGTGGTAGCCAATTCCTCGATCAGCACTTTGGCTTCTTGCAGATCCGCAGTGTCGAACCCTTCGGTGAACCACTCGTACACGTTGACGAGCATGGCACGCGCTTCGGCAGATCTCCCTTGCTTCTGTCGCAAACGTGCGAGACTCATCGTTGCACGCAACTCCAAAGATTTCGCTTGTTGCCGCTGGGCAATCTCAATCGCTTTGAGAAAACATTCCTCGGCCTCTTTTTCGAAATCGCGGACATCGACTTTGATTTCGTGACCGTTTGACTTCATTGTGTTGTCCTCCCCTCGGTGGCTTTCCCTGAAAAGAATACTTCACGCTTATAACGTTTTCTCGCTCGCTGTGCTACAAACTCCCGTCAAGGGGAAGTATTCACTCATGGCTTGGTCAAATTGGCGTGATCGCCGGTCTGTTCTTCGCTTTCTTACGGAAATAGTCATCCGGGTGCAGTGCTCCCGTCTTTGCTATCCTTCCTGAAGATACTCCTTCAAACAACGTGCGGTATGCGAGTAGGGCTCGGCCTTGAGGATCTCAGCGGGTGGACCACACGCGACGATGTGTCCGCCACCTACGCCGCCCTCTGGACCGAGGTCGAGCACGTAATCTGCCTCTTTGACGATGTCGAGGTTATGCTCAATCGTGACGACGGTGTTGCCTTTGTCCACCAGACGATGCAGGGTGCGGATCAGTTTTTCAATGTCGGAGAAGTGAAGTCCGGTCGTCGGCTCGTCCAGCACGTATAGCGTTTTGCCTCGGGATTCCTTCGCCAGTTCGTAGGCGAGTTTGATGCGCTGTGCCTCGCCACCGGAGAGGGTGTTGCTCGCTTGCCCGAGCGTAATGTACCCCATGCCGATGTCGTCAAGCAGCCGTAACGGGCCGGAGATTTTTGGCACGCCGTGGAAGAAGGTGGCAGCCTCCTCAATCGTCATTTTCAGGACATCAGCGATGCTCTTACCATTGTAGGCAATGGTGAGCGTCTCTTCGTTGTAGCGTTGTCCGCCACAG
>SYOC01000272.1 GCA_005804965.1 Pseudomonadota bacterium | reverse complement strand
TAGTGCCAGGCAAATCGTCAGTCCGCCGATGGTCCAGCGCTAAATTTTCAACTCGGTACCATAGCGCTCGCAAATAGCCTACAAAATCGACAGCCCCAGGCCGCTGCCCGGCCCTTGGGCGCGACGCCAGAGTGGCTTGGTTGCGCGTGGCCGGTGCAGTTGTTGGCGCGCCAGCCGCGTCTTCAAATTCTAACGCACCACTTGATACGCCGCACTCCGTTCCGGCCGCCGGCGTACATACACCGCGGCCCGCTTCAACTTGCAATTACTGCTTGCGCTTGTCCCCGGCACACCAGCAGCGCTGCTCATAATTAAGGACCAAGCTGAAATTCCAGCAGCCGGGCGCGATCCTCAATAACCACACCCGCGCCCGCTTCCACGGCAGCGCGAAACTGCGTTACCGGCGAGTACAATCATTTCGCAGACCATTTTATAACGGCGGAGGCTAATGTTAGATTCATCAAAATGATTTCATCAGTATCAACGTTTCGTACCTGCGCCCCCCGCGAGTCCAAAGACCAATATGTGATTGTGATTCTGACTGAAAGCGTTAAAGTTTTTCAACAGACCACTTTTTGTTGCCGCAGTAGATTTGGATGGCAATCTTAAGTCCCTGTGGCATTACACAAACCAAATCTATGCGACCTGATTATCTATAGATAAAACTTTTTTCCTAGGAATATAATTAGCAACCAAATCTTAACGGCGATTGCTCTTTGCGTGAAAACCAATCCATCTCACCAGTGAGCGATCGGGGTCAAACGCCCATCGGTGACATTAGCGCGGAATGTCGGTCTCAGGGTTGGCTCGGCCCCTCTGGGCAAGTCGTACCGTGAGATCCTCTTAGAGTTTTAGTGTCATTGCGCCGTCAACCACCATAGCCTGTCCGGTGGTAAATGAAGCATCATCTGAGCTGAGAAATGCAATCGCATTCGCGATATCCATCGGAACGCCGGTTCGCCGCAGAGGATACTGCTCATTGAAGAACTACAGTCCTTCTGGCGTGTGATTCCATTTCCGCTGTTACATTCGTTCAGTCACGATGTGTCCTGAACACACCGCGTTCAACCACCTTGCAGCCGGCCTCGACGACGCCCGAGGAGACGCGCAGGCCCGGCGGCGCGGAGCTCCGGGCAGCGCATGCGATCGCGGTTCGTCTCGATGTGGCCGAGGCATCGTTGCGCCTCGTCGTTCGCGTCGGCATAAACGCGCAGGGCATCGAGCAACTCGTCGAGCCGACCCTCGTCGACCTCCGCATGACGCTCCTTGGCGCACTGTCTGCCCAGGTCGCTCGTCGGCCCGGCCCATCCGGCAGGTGCTTGACACATGGTGGCCGGTCATGACGCTCCGGTCGAGCCACGCGTCGAGGGCCTCCGTGCCGGCCAGGGCGTCGTCGGGCGGCTTGCGGCCGAGAACCGCTTCAAGTCCTTCTTCCACAAGCTGCTGACGGACGCGATAGACCATCGAAACACTGGTGCTGAGCCCTTCGATGATCTTGCTGTCGCTCCAGCCTTCGCCGTTCCGCAAAACATCGGCCTTCAGCAAAATCCGCGCTTTCTGCCGCCGCTTCGCCGGGCTTTTGCCTTTTCCGATGAGTTCCTTCAGACGAGCCCGTTCGTCCTTGCTCAGCCTGATGACGTATTTCTTTACTGCTATCGCCTTGAATGCCATGATCGAATCCCTCATCGATGTCACGGCAACAGAGAATCACACAATCCTTTCAAATTGATTGATCGAGGCCACTAGGACCACGTGAGGCATGCCGTATTCTGCATTCGTACTAAAGGAGCGAAACATCGATCCTGGCGTGAACAACATCTGGCATTTGAAATCGTCCCACTGCCGACTGAGGAAGCTTTGAAGCTCCACCAGCCATTGCTAACTGGCTCGCTTAATGCGATCAGCCACGTTCCGACTTGCCGTCCTCAAGCTTCTGTCCGGCGTGCAGCAGCCGGTCGATACGAAGTGGTAGGTCCGGCATCGGCGAGCCGACGACAACCTCGTTATTCTTGAGGAAGGGCAAGGCGTTGCCCCACAGCATGCTGCGATCGGAGGTGAGGACCGGTTCGGGAGAATATTGGGCAAGATAAACGCGCCGTAGGCGGTTGGTGCTGTTTGCGCCACTGCTGTGCAGGGTCATGCTGCTGAATGCTGCGATCGAACCGGCCTTTACTTTGACCGGCACGCCTTTTTCCGGACCATTGTAGCCAACCCAGTCATTGCTGGCCCTGTCGAAATGGTGAGGAACAGGCTCGCCATTGCCATAGACGTGCTTCGGCAGCACATAGACTGTGCCATTCTCCTCAGTAACATCGTCCAGAGGACACCAAACCGTGATATAGGGCAGGTGCTGGGGGTCGCCGTCCACGGAATTGACGTAGCCGGAATCCTGGTGCCAGGAGAGTTTCATTCCCGCTTCCGCCCCTTTCACCACGAACTGGTCGTAGAAGAGATAGGCATCGGGACCGACAAGTTTCTTGCACAACTCCTCTATGATAGGTCCAAAGGCGAAACGGCCTAGTTCGGGTCTATCACGGATGCAGAAAGAGGCGTGGTAGCGCTTGTTCCTGTGCGTGATGTCGAGCACGTCGACGCCGAGAGCGTCCATCTTGGCATCCTCACGGGCGACGAAGAAGGCGCATTCCTCGCGTAGGGAATCCAGTGTAGCTGTATCCACGACGTTTTCTAGAATGCAGTATCCATCGATCTCAAACTGGCGGAGTTTCTCCTCAGGGATCGTGTAGGCTTTGGTCATTCCAGTTACTCCTTGTCTTCTGTTTTCAAACTGCGGCAGCGCTCGACGATTTCCATGAAACTCTCGACACGCGCCCGACGCATAGGAAATTGAAGCCAATAAAGGGTAAACGCTAAGCCCGAACTAGTCAAGTACCAATTTGCGCTAAACTCCATCCCGCCATTGCTTAGTGGTCAACGATCACTTTTGTTGGATATTCCGAGAGGTACGCTCAGCGCAACAGGCGGAAATGGCCCGATTTGGACCGACCAGCATCGGCAGCCCTGAATATTCAGTGCACCCTGCCAGCAGCCACACCACGCCTACTCACGCTGCGCCGCGTGTGCCATTACTGCAGCGCAGGATTACCATCCCAGCGTCTGATCAAACTCCAGTTCCGGGACCGGCTCCGCATCCGCACCCACAGGGGACGGCCACTGATAATCCCCGGCTTCCGCTGTCAGGTTTGCCGTCTGGTCAAACTCAAGCTCGGGGATTGCCTCTACCGCTTCTGGACCAATTAGCTGCTGTGCATTCACCTCCACCGGTGGTGAGCGCGCGGGTGCAATTGCTGGTGCAGTTGTCGGCTCGCCGACATGCGCCAGTATCTGTCGCACCGTCTCCGGCTCTGTGATAAAGCCAATCAGGCGCACCCGCCCGCCGCACCCCGCTGCACTTGAGCGCAAACACCCCCTAGATGCGCGCCAGCAACTGCGCCCACAAATATCGCGCCGGGTGTCCGCTCCGCTGAGCGCCGCTGTCTACATCCGCTGCCTTTGGCCGCGGTGGCTTACGCCCCGCAGCCAGCTTCCGCCCAGCCTGCGCCGTCACCGGTTCCCGCCACGGCGGGTTCGGTGCCAGCACCCCAAATTAGCGGTGCCGATGCTTGCGCGGTGGCGGTATCAATAACGCAACCCGATCCAGAAACTCGCTTGCGCTCAGTCAACGAATGCGCGCCTAATCCCTGCCTCAACGGTGGCACCTGCACCGACGGCGTGTACACGTTTACGTGTACCTGCGCGGCTGGCTACGGTGGCTTTGGCGGTCCGGCGCACACCCAGCGCAACATCCAAGATGTGGCGCTGGTGGTAATGGTCGAAACCCCTGAGGGCGTGGAAAATGCCCCGCCATTGCCGCTGTGCCGGGGGTGGACGCGGTGTTTGTCGGGCGTAACGATTTGGCCCACAGCATGGGCTTTGAGAACCGTTTCCGCGAGGCAGCGGTGCAGGCTGCCACTGAGCGCACGCTCAAGGCGGTGGCAGCAGCCGTTAGGTGCCCTGGCGTGCTGCCGCTCAGTCCGGAGGACGAAGACCGTTATGCCGGCTGGAGCGCGCGCTACTTTGCCACGGTCACCACGGCCATCATCACCCGCGCTTCTGAAAGAAGCCGCGCAGGGCGGGCGCAAGCCGATGAGCTACTCAGCCCCCGCGCGGGACACCCCCGCAGGGGACACTGGGAGCCCCGTTAAACTAGCTCGCACAACAAGGAGATGTGAGCCATGTACACCCCCGCCGCCAGCAGCGTCAAAGCTTTCGCATCCCAGTCTGACCTGAGCGACAAAATAAGTGCTGCCCTTGCTTTGATTTGTTCGATAAAGGGCTACCCTTTCAGGTATGTTACATCCAACGCTTTCAGCAAGGAAAAGATAAATCTGATGCGTACCTTAGGGGCCCAATTAGAAATCATTGAAAGCCCCGATGGAAAAGTATCAAAGTCAGTCATTGACGCCATGATTTCAAGGGCAGCTGAAATTGCTAAAGAACCCAACACCTTTTTCACCAATCAATTATCAAACAACGATATATTTGATGGATTTGAGCAATTGGGTAAGTAGATCATTGATCAATTGAAAGGGATTTTGATAGATTCTATTTGTGATAGTGTAGGAACGGCAGGAACCATTATGGGAATTTCACGGGTACTTATAAGCACGAACAGACCTCGGTTCATAGCTTTAGAACCTACTAGTTCCCCGGTATTGACAACGGGAGAAAAAGGTTCTAGTGGTGTGGTCGGTAAGCCCCGTCAGTGGAGGTTCCGGATTGACATGACCAATCCCTCGGGCCAAGGCCCGCTACGTGACGCGTGGACGCAGTGCGTCCTTCCTAGCGAAACAAAGCCATGAACTCCCGGGCGCGCCCGCCATCCACAGGGCCCCACCAAGCGCCACCCCGCTTGAGCGAGCTGCCGATGATGACGCCGTCTGCTAGTTCCATGAGCGCACCGACATTCTCCCTGGTGACACCGCTTCCGATCAGCAGAGGGAGCGGCGTTGCATCACGAACCTCCTGGACCTCCTCTCTAGCCGCTGCGTCCCCGGTCCGCTGGCCGGTGACTATCACTCCATCGGCGTCGAAGAACTCGACGTCGCGCGTCAATTCAGAGATGGTTCGGTCGGCAACGATGGCATGCGCGCCGTGCTTCACGTGAACATCAGCGAACACAGCCACGTCGTTGGCTCGTAGCCACGAGCGATAGCGCGTGGCCCTAGCGGCTGGTCCCTCTATGATGCCCTCGTTCGCGACGTATGCATTCGCCCACTCGTTGACACGGATGAACGATGCCCCCGCCGCCTTTGCGACAGCGAGAGCCGTGAGCGCACCATTAGCCAGCACGTTGATGCCAAGCGGAAGGCCCACTTCACGCCGGACCCGGTCGGTGATGACAGCCATCGCAGCTGCCGTCTCTTGTCCGATGTCCTCTGGCTTCGAGAAAGGAAT
Source organism: Pseudomonadota bacterium (assembly GCA_005804965.1). Classification (GTDB taxonomy): domain Bacteria; phylum Desulfobacterota; class Binatia; order Bin18; family Bin18; genus SYOC01. Next base: position 9,039 of record SYOC01000272.1, on the reverse strand, counting down.
GTCTCCATGGTTCTCGATGATGAGACCGTGAAGGCCTCCATCCGCGTAGGCTACGGCATCAGCCAAGGCACGGTCGCAGATCGTGTCGATGCTGGCACCGTCGTAGGCGGGAGATCCGGGGAGCGCGAGGCAGTGGACGACGCCGATGGCCACGCGCAGGCGCCCGAACACGACGACTAGTGCGTTGCCGCGAGAGGGCGCTACGCCCCCATCTTTCGTGCTCATGTCAACCGGTCTCCTTCGACGCGACGTGTTCCGGGGTTTCGAGCTGATAGGGGGCGTCGTGGAAGGCGATCTCCAGTTCGAGCGTGCGGCGGAACGACTCCGCAAGCCGCTCCTGCTGCCACGGCGCGAGTGACGGGCCGTACTTGTCGATTTGGCTCCTCATCCACCCGACCTGGTCAGCGAACGGCTGGTCGACGTGGAGCTTGACCCACTCGGCTGCGACTGGATCGCGAGGCCCGCGCGCATGGGCGTCACTGCACCACGTGAGATACATCCATTCGGCAGCCGTCATGCCGCTGATGATTTCCTCATAGGTCCGGTGGGCTGCGAGCGCCAGCATGCCTTCCCGAAAGGCCATGACGGTGGGCGGCCGCGAGGCCGCGTGTCGCATCTCGGGCGTCACACCGAGCTGCGCGAATACCCGGTCGAAGTAGGTCAGCTGGTCGGTCGTCAACTCTCGGATGACAAGCCCCAGCCGAGTCTGCTCGCTGATCGTCGGTGCCTTGACGAGTGCATAACCGAAGATCGTAACCGCGACCTCGACGAAGTCGTGCTCGTAGAGGAGGTAGCGCTGCAAGACACCTGGTGGCAGGCTATCGGCAGCGACATCGCGTGCGAAGCGATGGCCCACCATGCGGTCCCAGGTTTCGCTCGCCTGACTGCGCATCCATTCCGAGAAGGTGGACCCGGGGGCTGCGCCGATGAACGCCTTCTGAGCGTCACCACCGCTGGCCGATAGGCTTCGCGTGCTCAGGGCGCCCACTCCATGAGTCGGCCGATCTCGGTCGATGTGGGGAACGCTGACTGGGTACCGCGGCGAGTCACCGCCATGGTCGCAGCGCGGACAGCAAGACGTGTGGCCTTCACCACGGGATATCTCATCGCCAGCGCCGAAGCGAAGACCCCACAGAAGACATCACCCGCTCCTGTCGTGTCAACGGCGTCCACTTGCTCGGCTGGCGCCACTTCGACGCCTGCACGGGACGCGGAGATGGCTCCGCCTGGTCCCAAGGTGATCGTGACGTAGCCCACGCCTCGGTCCAGTAGGGATCGCGCGCCGGCCTCAGGGTCGACGCACCCGGTCAGATGCTCCATCTCGACCACGTTAAGGATCGCATGGTCCACGAACGCCCACAGCTCATCGAAGGGGTACTGGATCGGCGCTGGGTTAAAGATCGTCGTGATACCGCCAGCACGTGCTCGCTCGAGCGCATAGCCGGTCAGTCCCTGTGCCAGGTTGCCTTGCATAAGGACGACATCGTTGTTCGCGGCTCCCATGAGCGAGCGGTCGACGTCACTCGTGGTCATCGTGTTAGCGGCGGCGTGCGTGCTCACGATACTGTTCTCACCACCCGGCGTCACGTAGATGATGGACTGATCGGTCGGCTCATTGACTTGACGGACACGTTCGACATCGATGCCCTCATCGCAGAGTCGGTACCTGATCAGACGGCCAGACTCGTCCGACCCGACCACGGAGCAGAACGAAACCGTCACCCCGCATCTCGCTGCGGCCACAGCTTGGTTCGCGCCCTTGCCGCCGACGTCCTGCGACTGTTCGTCGGTCAGCAGTGTCTCCCCCGGCTTCGGAAATCGAGGCAGACGGAATGAGGCATCGAGAGTGCAGTTCCCGATCACCAAGACGCGGCCTTGGTCCGACATGTGCAAGGACACAACTAGGCCGACTGACTCGTGAGCGCGTCAGTTGGCTGCTTCGGATCCTTGCCTGCGACGATCATGTACAAAAGCTCATCCCCATGTGTCTCGGCGACGGGGCGCTCACCGACCAAGTGCCCGTGTTTCAGCACGACGACGCGGTCTGCTGTCGAGATGATGTCCTCGAGCCGATGCGAGATGACGATGACCGCAACGCCGTGGTTCTTCAGCTGCACGAGAGACTGGCGCACCTTCTCGATTGCGGACGCCCCGAGACTCGCGGTCGGTTCATCCATGATCACCAGCCGCGCCTCGAAGGCCGTGGCCCTGGCGATGGCGACCGCTTGCTGCTGTCCTCCGGAGATTGCCCGTACAGGCGTGTCCACCGGGGGGATCCGCAGCCCCAATCTCTCGATGAGGTGGGCCGCCCGCTCGTTCATCCGACGGTTGTCGAGGAAACGGCTGCGGAAACCCCCGCCGGTGAGCTCACGTCCAAGGAAGATGTTCTGGGTGACCGACAGCTCCGGAACCAGGGCGAAGTCTTGGTACACCATCTCGATACCGGACGCGCGCGCGTCCATCGGGCCGTCGAACTGCACTTGGTTACCGTTGAGTAGGATCTCGCCAACGTCCGGCTTAAGGACGCCGGCGAGGATCTTCATGAGTGTCGACTTCCCTGCCGCATTGTCACCGACCAAGCCGACGATCTCGGCGGCCTGGACGGTCAGCGACACATGGCGCAGCGCGACCACCGCTCCAAAAGTCTTCGTGATATCGCGCATCTCGATGAGCGGAGTGGTCATCGGTCAGGCCTCTGGCTGATCGTCGATCCGCGCGGCCCGTGCCCATTCGGTCACACGCCGGTTGACGACAGTGTTTACGAGCACGGCGAGCAGAAGGATCCAGCCAGTCACGACCTGGACCCAGTAAGGGTCGACCCCCATCAGATTGAGGCCGTTTCGGACAGCGTTCAGGAAGAGCGCGCCAGCCACGGTCCCTCCGATCGTTGCCACCCCACCGAATAAGCTGGTGCCGCCAAGGACGATCGCCGCGATCACGTCAAGCTCAAGCAACATACCCGCATTCGGCGAGCCGTTCCCGAGCCGTCCAGTCAACACGACGGCCCCAACGGCCCCCAGAGTGCCCACCGTGCCGTACACGGCCAACTTCATCCGGCCGACGTTGATGCCCATGGCGTGTGCCGCGTCCTCGCGACCTCCCACGGCCAGTGCGTAGAGACCGAAGCGGGTCTTGTTCAAGACAACCCAACCGGCGATGGATGCGATCGCCGCAAGCACGATCGGCACGTGGACTCCTGCGATGTCACCCCGACCCAACCACAGCACCAGCTCATTCCCGACGGGTGTCGCGTAGCCCCCACTGATCACGAACGCAATGCCTCGCAGGGATACGAGCGCAGCGAGGGTCACGACGAAGGGCGGTAGACCGATACGCACGAACGCACCATTCAGCAGGCCCGAGATGAGACCCACGACGAGTACCGCCGGGATGACGATCCAAGTCTGAAGGCCAAGACCGAACAACTCGACGATCAGGATCGAGATGAGGGCCACGAGTGATCCCACTGAGAGGTCGATGCCCGCGGTCGCCATCACCAGCGTCATGCCCACAGCGATGATCACGATCGGAGCTGCCTGCCGGCTCACATTTAGCATGTTCGAAACCGTCAAGAAGTGCTCGGAGGCGAAGCTCATGACGGCGATCCAGATCGCGAGCACTAGGAACAGGCCGTATCGCACGGCCAGCAGCACAAGATGTCGGCGGTCGCTCAGAAGGCGAGCGATGGGTCCTAGGGTGGCGAGGCTGCCTGTGCTCACGGTCTCATCACAACAGAAGGGCAAAGAAGGGTCCAAGCTGCCGCGAAATCGCGGCAGCTTGGACCCGCGGGCCTTTCGTTAGTCCGCTGGGACTACTTGAACTTTTCGACGTTGCCCTGGGTGACCACGTCCGGGTTGTACGTGAACCGCGCCGGGATTGTCTTGCCATTCAGGTGGTCGTTGAGCAGCGTGACGGCAGTATACCCACCGACGTCAGGCTTCTGCTTCATGAAACCGACGATGCGGCCTTCCTCAAGGGGCTTGAGGAACGGTTCCGGGATATCGTCCCATCCGAAGAAGGCGATGTCGCGACCCTGCGCGGCGGCAGCAGCCAGACCACCCTGCAGCTGGGGATCGCCTGTCGCGTAGATTACGTTGATGTCGGGGTGAGCGGTAAGCATGTCCTCAGCTTCCGCGGTGGCCCGCTCGAGAATGTTGCGTCCGTCCCCTTCGGCGACCACTTTCGCCCCCGGTACCGCGGCGAGCGCTGCTACGCAGCCGTCACGGCGCGCGAGCTGGACCTCGGTCGAGGCAAGCATGATGCCAATCTTCGCACTAGCATTGAGCTTTCCGATGATCCATCCACCCATGAACTCGCAGAACCCGTACGATGCCTCGTACTGCGGGACGCCGATCCACGTCACGATGGCCGGGCTGTCGACAGGCGTGTCGAGGGTCGCGACCGGAATGCCCTTGTCTGCGGCCTCCTTGAGGACGCCCGCGAGCGAACTCGATTCGATCGGGTCCACGATCAGTGCATCTGGCTTCATCGAGAGGCAGTCCTCAATGAGCGTGACCTGCTTGCCCGCATCAGCTTGCGGGTCTTGTACCACGAGTTTCACGCCGAGCTCGTCGGCTGCTTTCTGCGCCCCTGCGACGCTAGATTGGAAGTAGCCAATCTGCAAGCTGAACGTGGTCATGCAGATCGTTCGTGGCACGCCGGCCGAAGTGGAGCCCGCGTCCACCGGAGCGGATTGAGCCGCTGGTGCTGGCACATTACTAGCGGCTGGTGCAGCTACGCACGAAGACAGCAGTACTGCACATGCACCCACCAAAGTCACAACATAAGAGATAACACGATTACGATTCATAACATTTCCTCCTTTTTGTAATGAGCACACAATTCTTTTCAAAAAATGCTTGGCAATGTTTTATCCAAAAGGCACAAATTTTTTCTGGCTATTTGTCCTCCTCGGGCACTATTGTTACCTTCCCAGACCATACGCTAGTCAAAGCTTACTTCAAGACTTATGTACGTTTGTTAATGTGCTAGAGAGATGCGGCCAGGGGGGCTTTCTGCACATACAAGGCAATGCGGTTTTTTTGAACATATCTGAAAGCCTTTCGTCGAGTGTCTCAATATTAGCCGTGACTCGATGGTTTGTCAAGCTTGTCGAAATGCTGCATTCTGTGCCTGTCAACGCGGCATGAAGAACCAGCAGTCCGACAGTTAGTGCCGTAGAAACCAAGGAAAATAAGAATGTGTGGCGTGAATGCCATCATCAGTAAATTGTAGCACTTTTTGAAATATGTCAATGACAAACAGTACCGGGCGTAGCGCACCGAATGCAATGTTCCATGCGGATTTCCTGATCATGCCTGCTTCAGCACCTGCTGGATCAGCTGCTCCCCACGCCAGGCTTCCTCGGGCATCAGCGCGCCGATCTCCAGATCACAGGCAAACGATGCGTCGCCGGGCAGCGAGCGCAGGTTACCATCCACCTCCCCCGTGCAGGGCTCCATGCCCAGCGCATCCTGGTTAGGGGTGCGGTAGATCCAGCACACATTGTAGTCCAACTGTCTTGGGCGGTGGCGCGCCACGCTGGCGCTGCTATCGGGGTGCACCTGCAGCGTGTGCGCCCAGTCGGCCTGGTCGACACTTTAGGTCAGGAAGAGCACCATCTCCGGGTCGTAGACCAGCTCGGGGTCGAACAACAGACGCTTTTCAGGATGAACCTGCAGTTTCTGCACCAGCTCGCGGTACTCCGGCGACCCCTCCATGAAGAGCGGGACATATGCGCGCACTTTCATATTCCTTGTGTCGCACACCACGGTCTGCACTAGCCGCCAACCGTCGACCGGGCAGAAGTTGTTCATCTTCCGCCGGGTGATCAGCAGGCCGACCGCCAGCTTGGCGGCAATGGCCAGCAGCAGCGCCGCCACCATCGCCGTCAGCCCCATGGTGGACTCGGACGACAGGTCAAAGTTCCGGTGATCAGGGTGAACGCCTGGACAATCACCAACAAGCTCAATACCGCCACCCGCCACAGCGTGTTCACCATGTTGACCGGCGTCAAAAACTTGGGCTACAGCAGCGAGAAGATGACCAGCGCCACCACCTCCAGCCGGATCAGGTTATCATCCACAAACGAGAAAAAACCGCCAAATTTACCTTTGTTCATGCATCCTCCACGACTATGATTTACATGATTACCTTGATTACCATACCCACATGATCTTCATCCGGTGCAGTAACGGCACACGCGGAGGCGCTTTAGTCGGCGTGGTGCAGGCGCTGGCGTGGCGAGGTGAGTGGTGGACTGCTAGCACCAGTTTGCCGACGTTGTACAATTCGAGTTTGGAAACGCGGCTTAACCTCCATAGAATTTTGAGCAAATGTGGTCTTTTACTCGAAGTAAATTGTTGGTTGTGGTCAAGCTTAAACTTGGTAATTGACAAGAGCGTGGGCAGCGCGTAATATGTAAGGGTGCGATCGGCCTTAAAAATCCTATCCGTGACACGACACTGGTACGGTGCGGCCGCCCTCATTGCCGCAATCGGCGTTGTCGGGAATTGCTCCGTAGCCGGCGAGGCGCCCCCCGAAGCGGCACTCGAGAGGTGCTGGGCCTGGATGACCGAGGTCACGGCTGCGTTGGGCGCCGAGCCGACGCTACGCGACGAAGCCTACACGGCCATCATGTGGGGCCGGCTGGATGCCGAGGCGGCCTACGGCGCAGGAGACGGGCCATCCTGCCTCGCGGCCCTCGATCTCCCCCGTCGCGCGCTCGGGCTCGATGAGCCATCCGCTTTGCAGCCGAAACCCTAGGCCAGAAAACCTAAACAACCGCGGCCGGGACCCCCGTCATTCTCCCTACGGGACCCAGACATTCTTGACCTAGGTCGTGGAGCAGCTTCACTTTCGCCCGGCGCAAGCTGCTGGCGGTGATAGCTGACTGCCTTGAGGCAGAAGCCATTCTGGAAGCAAGTGGCTTGCGGCAGGAGCGCCGCCCTTTATTCAATCAGCTCCCTTGGATCCGCGCTTGGAGCTTTTGCCAGCGGCTTCCTTTTAGTGCCCGTTTTTGGTTTCAGAACAACTTCCGAAATTAAGGGCATGATCAACATCGGGGCTGGAACACTGCTGCTAATTCTGGCAATGCTACCCGGACACTATCCCACAGATGCAAACTAGCAGCGCCCCGCTTGGTTAATGCTGCTGGCCCTTTTTCTGTCCGGAATGGCTACATTAACTTTTCAAGTGTCGTGGATCCAGCCGATCACATCGGTCCTTCAGTCAACGGTATATGTTGTTGCACTAATTCCGACGGCATTCATGCTGGGATTGGCGCTTGGCAGCTTCCTCATACGCTTTTGGATCGATGCTGTTGGCCGGCCATTGCTGCTTTATTCAATCGTTGAATTTGGCATTGCCGCTTATGCATTGTTACTGCTTAGCTTGTTCTCATTGCTGCCCTCAGTCCTGCAGACAGTCTCCGTCATCAAAACACCTTTTCTGTATTACCTTGCTGAATTCAGCTGCATATATTTATTGCTGCTGGTACCAACCACACTGATGGGCACAACCTTCCCGATACTCGCCAAATCATATTTGGGTAGCAGCGTCGGGAAAGGCATCGGGGAGCTGTACTCCGCCAATAATCTCGGCGCAGTCACGGGCTCCCTGCTGGCAGGATTCATACTGCTGCCAAACATGGAGGTCCGTTACACCATCATTATCGGCGCCCTGCTAAATGTTGGCGCGGGAGTTTTGACCCTCTTTCACAGCCACCCGGACAAACTGAAGTTCTTCGCTCCGCCGCTGGTGGCGGTTTTCGTTGGCCTGAGTTATTGCGGTAATTACAGCCTCACCAGCCTTTATAACGGCGGGGCCTGCGGCATTTACAATGCCAACAATCTGGGCGATCAAAAATTCCTGTTTTATGAAGAAGGCGACTATGGCTACGTAACGGTGATCGGGCAGGGAAAATTTGGCGCCATAAAGCGGCTGTTGTTGAACGGCCAAGGATCAAGCAGCCTGCGCCTCAGCGATGTTAGAACCAGCACATTACTGGGGTAGCTGCCCGTTTTGGCCAATCCGCGCGCCCAAAACTCCCTCGTCATTGGATTTGGAACGGGGGCCTCCTCCAGTATTCTGAGCCGGCACACCAAGACAACCACCGTGGAAATTGAGCCGAAAGTCCTGAAAACAGCCGGCTTCTTCGAAATGATTAACGCCGGAGTCTTCAATGCCAATCACGAGATTGTTTTCGATGATGCCAGGCATTACCTGTTGAGAACACAAAACAAATACGATGTCATAGCCAATCATTCGCTGGAGCTCTACCAGTCATTCTCGTCTCTGCTGTTCACCAAAGAGTTCTTGGAAATTTCAAAAAGCAGGCTCAGCCCGGACGGGCTATATTTTCAATGGTTCCCCCTCTACGATCTAAAGCCGGAAGAATTTCAGGGGTTTTACAAAACCTTCAATTCTGTTTTTCCCCACCAGATGGTGTTCGTCAACTTACGCAAAGGGGAGAATGTTGATTATGAGATAAAAGGCGCCAATAACCTTCGAACGCAATATCTTGCAAAACAAAATAGCAACGAGCTAATAATTATCGGATCCGCAAATCCAATTGCACTCGGCTTAGCCGCACTGCGCAGCAGTTTTTCTCTCCTGAAACCTGAGGACCGGAGCTATCTGCAATTAACCAGTTTAAACTCTCCTGAAGCCATTTTCAATTTGCTGCTGTTCGAGGGCGAAGAGCTGAAAGGTTACTATGAAGCGGCCGCAATCATCACAGATGATAAGCCAAGCCTGGAGTTTTCGACCCCATTTCGCCTAGTGGAGAAGTCACCCCGGTTGGTAAATCGGGCAATGGATGATCTGTTGAATTACATCGAACTATCGCGCCCTAGTTGGAACGATCAACAGCGATTAATTGAGATACCGCCCCACCCCGCCTCCACACCGCACACACGGGCGGAAAGCTCATGGCGCACTCGCACCGGTGCCGGTGTCCAGTGCAGGGACCTTCAGTCCCCAAGCTTGCCGGTGCTTGATAATTGCACAGTGCGACTTGTAAGCCCTGTAAACAACGCG
>SYOC01000025.1 GCA_005804965.1 Pseudomonadota bacterium | reverse complement strand
TCGTGGAGCAATTGATGGCCGTTATCTTTCGTGCGATAGGCAAAATCCACGTGATGAAAACCAATCTCGCCGTGAATTTGTCGCGCCAAACCATCACCAAGCCCATCGACAATCTCGGGCTGCTCTTGGAAGATCGTTTCCATTCGCTTCAGTGCTGCTCTTCCGCGCTGTACGACAGAAATCAACAACCCCAGCGCCATCGTCGGCCACGCCAGCAGGTGCAAATAACCCATGAACGCCACCAAGTCGCTGATGCTCAAGCGCCCGGCAATGACATGCGTCCCCCCGTACCACAACACCACCAGCAGGCCCAAACCCGAGACCATTTTCATGAGTGGAGGAAAGAAGCCGCGTACCTGCGCCAAGCCGGTGCTCTCGACTTTGAACTTTTCGTTGAGCCGGGCAAACTCGGCGTTCTGCCACTCTTCGCGTCCATAAGCACGCACGACGTGGATGCCGCTGACACTCTCCTGCACGCGACTCGATAAATCCGCCAATCCTGCCTGTACACGAAACGTCCGCTCCATGAGCTGGCGACTCATCTTGCGCATGACAATCAGTACGAGCGGGTAAAACGATAAGGACACGAGCGTTAGCCACGGATCAATAGCCACCATGGCGGACACGGCGTACACGTAGTAAAGGGGCGTGTTCAAGGCGTTGAGAATACCGATGCCAAGCAGCATGCGTACAGCGGTCACGTCGTTCACCAGCCGCGACATCAGATCGCCGGTCAATTGCCGTTGATAGTAACTCAACGAGAGCGTCTGCAAATGTGAGAAGAGGTCGTTACGCAGGTCATATTCGATGTCGCGCCCAACATTGAAGATCATGAAGCGGGAATACGAGCGCACGACGCCTTGCACCAGCGCAATGCCAATAATGACCGCCACGTAGTACGTAAGTTGCTCAGGAGGAGCGCCGTGTTCGATCACTTCGACGGCTTGCTTGAGCAGCAAAGGAATCGACATGGCCATGGTGGCTGTTGCCACAAGGCAAAGGATACCGCGCAGATACCGCGCTCGGTACCGCAGAATATAATGCCATAAACGCTGCATGGGTGGCGGCCAACATATAGGCCAGAGAGACCGTGCAGCAAGGGGAGTTTTGAGGAGGAAGAGCTACGTCCGCGCTTGCGCCCACGCGGCCACGCGCACGAGCACACCAGCGATGATCCACATCGCTATCGCCACTTCGGCATCGCCAAAATTGTATTGCGTGAACCCACCGACTAAGAAGCCAAGCATGCTGACCGTACCCCCTAACGCCAGGGTGCGGAGTGGCTCGGCTTCGACAGGCAAGCGTTGATAGGCACGCCAACCCAAATGAAGCAGAGACCAGAACAAAAAGAGAAACGCCGCCAAGCCGACGATGCCAGCATCTACCCACATTTGCAGGAAGTTGTTATGCGCGTGAGCATTGGTGTCCGACTGCGGGTAGCGTTGATAATAGGGTTCACGAAATTTCTTGTAGTTCCCGTACCCCCAGCCCAGGATGGGGCGGTCGCGAATCATGTCAAGGTTGGCTTGCCAAATCTGTGTACGCGCGAAGTTCGTCTGTAAATCGAAGGCATAATACGCCCGCTCCCACACGCCGGGACTCACCAACGTCACGGCCAAGCCCATAGCAACGAGACAGGCACCGACAGGCAACAGTGCGCGGCGTCCTTTCATTACCGCAAGCCCGAGCAGCACGACGGCATAGGCCACCCACACTCCACGGGTGAGGGTGAACAACAAGGCGAGTAGCATCACTCCCCAGCCCAGGAAGAGCGCGAACCGCTGACGACGGGTCACGTGAGATGCCATGAGCCAAGCGGTCACAAAGGTCAGGGGAAAAAGGAGATTGTGCGCGTAGGTGATACCGGAGGGAAACATCCCTTCCGTGCGAAACCCTTCGTAGCGGCCAAACCAAAACGGCTCGACCGCCGGCGGTTTGCCGGTCAGCCAATGGGAGAGATCGAACCCAGTGTAATGCTGACTGACGCCAAACGCGGCGACGACGACGGCAGTACCAAGCGCCGTGACCGTCATTTGCCAGGCTTCACGCTCATCGGCCAACAAGTGATAGACCACGAAAAATGCACTGACCAGCCACAGCTTGCGCGAGCCGAGCAACGACGACCCCACTGACGGACAAAAAAGCGCGGCAAGCACGAGAGCGGCAAAGAACAGCAGCAAAGGGCGGTCCAGCGGGGTCCTGGGAATTGCTCCTCGCGTCCAGATGGAGTAGCTCAGCAATGCCCACGCACAGCCCAGCACGGTCTGCTGTATAGCCACCGGCAAACTGAGAGAGACGAAGAGCAACGTCAGCAATACCTTGCGGAGGCGCTCCACGGCGACATTGTTCACGAGCAACATTCAGCGAGGTCCTTCGTAGCCACATCAAGGTCTTGGCAAGCAACCGCCTAGATCTGGAAATCGTCTGGTATCCGCAGAAAGCCGGCAACGGCAAAATGTCGGTCAAAAGCAAACGCATGACGAATGCGCTGCTGCCGCATGAGAACGAAGCTAGTAGCGTCAACAAAGCTGAAAGGATGTTCGGCATAGCGATGGAGCAGGTCATAGGCCTGTCGTTCTACCATTTGCGCCACGAACAACCGTTCGAGCTTGGGACTCTGCGCAAGCGTATCGAGAAAACGCTTCGCTTCCGTATGGCCCTTCGTGGTTCGCAACAAGGTATAAGTCTCTCCGACGATCAGATTAGACGTTACGACAGAGCGACAGGCTTGTAACAGCGCAGGGAACGTCGTGCGGGCTGCAACGTGATGCTTATCGTCCTCAATCTGTAAGGCAAACCAAGCCCCAGTGTCCACAAACACACGGCCCGGAATCATCGATTCCCCGCACGCTCCGCCGCAGCCAAGTAAACATCATGACGATGAGACACATCGCTCCGCCCAATACGACCAGCTTGGCCGATAAGATCAAGGAGCGGATCAGAGGCGTCTTCCCCATCTTGTCGGAGCAGCCGGTCGATGCCTTCCCGAACTAAACGCGCTTTAGAGATCCGCCGCTTCTGGGCGAGCTTGGCTAAGCGATCATCTTGCTCATTCGTGAGTACCACTTGCAGTCGTGTCATTGGGTTGCCTCAACCGTATCGTCCTGAATCTCTCAGATTGGAAAATTATAGCTACGGAACTATACTCCAGGCGTCAAGCTATGAACATTCCTGTTTCAGTTCCTCCAATAGCGCTTCAGCCTCTTGCAAATCTTTTGTATCAACTCGGCTTCGCCTTGGGTGCTAGGTGTTGGAAATTTTTGCCTTTTGATTTGCCTTCATCAGCAGCAGTTCCCCCTTGATCCGATAGATTTCCGCTTCCTGCCAGCGCTCTTGGGTTTTTTCCACCAACGCTTGTGCTTCCGCTATGAGCACCATCCCGTCCTCAATGTGGCCGACTTTTCTATAGGCGTCCGCCAAATACGCAAGAAACCCAGGCACGCTATTTTCCGATTTATCAGCCCGTGCGTCCGCCAACCCCTGACGCATCTGCAGCAGACCTGCCTGGATCTCTCCCGATTCAGCCAGCCCCCATCCTCGGAGAAGGGTTCCATAAGCAACATAGGAGGGAAATTCGTGCTCTTGTGCCATGGTAATCGTGCGCTCGGCCGCCACCTGCGCGGCCCGTGCTTCTCGCCGAAACAGTCGCAGCCAGCCCTCAAAAAGCAGCGCTTCGGCGAGTGTAAAGGAATGGCTCAGGTTCTGAGCGAGCGCAATAGCCGCGCGACTCTTCTGGAGGGCTTGATCGGGATATCCCAATAGAAAAAGGGCGTGTGCCTCCCATACCAGACACACAGTCCCTGGATCTTCTCCATAACGAGCCGCCAACGCATGGTGCTGCGCGGCGTCGTACAGCTCACTTCCCTGCTGTAAGTGGTGCTGCCCCGGACCAATCTCTCCCATAAACAACAAATTCTGTCCGAGCATGTAGTGAGCCGTTACCAGATGAGCCGAGTCCTGTGTCTCTTGGCTGAGACGCAGGCACTGCTCCGCCAATCCACGCGCCAACTGATGCTCAGCTCGAATGGAATAAAACAACCACTGTCCCGCTAACACCGGAATGAGCTGCGACGTGTCGTTTAACTGCTGACACAACTGCTGGGCACGCACGTAGGTCTGGCCGACTTCTGGAGCCGTATACCCTTTTGCCGCGATGAGCACCGCCCCCAAGGTTGTTTGCAGCGTGAGTTCTTGTTGCGCCCGTGCTCTCGTGTCAGGGAAGGTCTCTAGGAGCGTGACAGCGGCAGTCAAATGCGCAATCGCTTCGGTATTGGCCGAGCGCTGGACTGCCTGTTGTCCCGCCAACTGAAGATACGTAATGGCCTTCTCGGTGTTAGGACTGCGACTATAGTGATGGGCCAATTCACTGTAATGTTCGTCCAAGTTGGAGGCATAGAGCAGTTCCATCACTTGCCCCGTGCGTTCGTGTAACAGTTTGCGTTGCTCTTGCAGCACCGTGCCGTAGGCGACGTCCTGGGTGAGGGCATGTTTGAAAATATACTCGCTCTCGGGAAACGCCGCCTGCTCGTAGAGAAATTCCTTGTGCTGCAGCGACGCCAGCAGGCGATACAAGTCGGCTTCCGGTTGCGTGATAACCCGACGGACCAGACTCAAAGGGAAGTGGCGACCAATGACGGAGAGCTGTTGGAGCAAGGCTTTCTCGTCGGGGGCGAGACGGTCGATGCGGGCCGCGAGGATGCCTTGCACGGTCGGGGGGATGTGTAGGAGCACCCCCATGTGGGTGCCCTCTGATGGGCGGCCACACAGGGCCGCCCCTACATCGGTTCGGACCAACACGCCCTGTTCCAATAAATCCTGCACGATCTCTTCCATGAAGAACGGCGTGCCTTGGGTTTTCTCCAGAATCAGGCGTTTCAACGATTGTAGGGGCGGTTCGCGAACCGCCCCTACGGGAATCCCCAGCAACACATCCAGAAATTCCTCCGCCTCTTCTCGTCCAAACGGTGCCAGGCGCAGCTGCGTGTAATAGGTCTTCTGCCCCCACTCGTGCCGATACTCGGGCCGGTAGTTGGTCAGCAACAGGATTCTCGCGGATGCGAGACTTTCATTCAGGACATCGAGAAAGCCCTGCGTCTCCCCGTCGATCCAGTGCAGGTCCTCAAAGATCAGAATCAGCGGCTGGTTGAGGCTTTCACGGAGAAAGAGCTTCTTGAGCGCCTCGAACGTCCGCCGCCTGCGAATCTGCGCGTCCATCTGCGCCAACGGCGAGGGCTGCTCTTCAACGCCGAGCAAGGCGAACAGATAGGGCAGCGTGTCCTCCAAGCTGCGGTCTAAAGTGAGCACTTTGCCGGTGACCTTCTCTCGCCGTGTCCGTTCGTCATCTTGGGCTTCGATGCGAAAGTAGCTCTTGAGCAGCTCGATCACCGGCAAGTACGCTGTCGCTTTGCCATGCGAGACTGAGTACGCTTCCAGCACCAGACAGCCACCCAACGACAGCAGTTTGAATTCATGGAACAACCGCGACTTCCCCAACCCAGGCTCGCCCATCGTGCCGACGATTTGCCCGTGCCCGGCTTTGGCGTGCGCCAAGGCGGTGTTGAGCTGCTCCATCTCTCTGTGACGACCGACAAAGCGCGTTCATCCATAACGACTGGCGCTCACTTGCAACCGCGTGCGTAACGGCCCCGCGCCGAGCACTTCATAGATGTGGAGAGGCTCTTCGACTCCCTTGATTTGCGTCGGACCGAGATCCTTGAAGGCGAAGTAGCCGTCGGTGAGACGGTGGGTATAGGCGGAGACGACGATAGGACCGGGTGTGACCAACTGTTCCATGCGTGCGGCTAAGTTCGTCGAGTGGCCGACCGGAACGTAGTCGGCATGCAAGGCATCTTTCTGGATCGAGCGTACTACCACTTCGCCGGTGTTCAGTCCCACGCGCATGAGCAGTGGCGGATAGCCTTTCTGTCGCAACGCGTCGGTATACTGGCGCATGGCGTCTTGCATGCGCAGCGCGGCGTACACTGCCCGCTGGGGATGATCTTCATGCGCAATGGGCGCACCGAACAAAGCGAAGATACCATCGCCTAACGCTTGGGCAACAAAGCCGTCATAGCTGTGTACGGCGTCCATCATCAGTTGGAGGGCGGGATCAATGATCGCGCGGGCTTCTTCGGGATCGAGTCCTTCGATCAGCGCCGTCGAGCCTTTGAGGTCGGCGAACAAGGCCGTGATGGTCTTGCGCTCCCCTTCGGTCAGCGTAGCCGCGCGGATGCGCTCGGCCAAGTGAGGGGGCGTGTAAGAAATTGGGGGTTGGGTGTGAGGGATTGGAGGCTGGGGACTAACAACTGACAACTGCGAACTGACAACTGGCACCGCGCCGACCCACACCAACACCTTGCCATCTTCATCTACCGCAACTCGCCTCGCGTCGATAATTTCGGCTTTCAGGTCCTCAATGTATTCGTCGTCGATCTCAAACTCGCGCTTGAGCATGCGATACGAGACCCGCCCCTGGCGCTGTAACAACGTTAGGACTTGCTCTACAGCTTCAGAAAATTTCACAGTCCCCTCTCGGCACAAAAAAGGCAGCCACTTTCGGCGGCCTCCAATCTTTTCAACGACTGGCGCGTCCAGGCGCACCCTCCGGGGTTAGCCGTTACGCTTCGAGATTCAGCGGCGGAAAATCCATGATGGACTGTTCGGTTTGTTGGCGGAGTCGGGCAATGCCATCCTCGCCAACATCGCAATAGAGTTCGAGCCGATTACCCGCAGGATCACAGAAGTAGATACTCTTGGTGATGCCATGATCCACAGCGCGGACAATGGGAATGCCGTGGCTCTTCAGGGTGTGGTAGCAATCTTTCAGCGCCGCGAAATCTTCGACCTGCATGGCAAAATGGTGCAACCCGACTTGGTCCATCTTGGGATCGTCGGACCCGGGAGGCACTTCCAAGACTGCGAGGTCATGGTGTTGTTCCCCCAAAGTGAAGAACACGCCCCGAGGTTGCTTCAGACGCATGACGACTTCGAAGCCCAGCACCTCGGTATAGAATTTTTCAATCGGGTCGAGATCTCGTGCTTTTAAGACAACGTGGCCAACTTTTTTGGGACGAATCATCAGAAGCCTCTCTTTCGCTCCCTTGAGTGGTTCTCGGCCTCATCCGCCAGCAATGGCGACCATGAAAGCAATGACTTCCCCATCCTCAAGGGTATCGGTAATGCAGATACGTCGCCCTTTGGAGTCGAGGAACACCGTGCCGTTATTGTTCAGGTCTTTGGTGTTGGGGTCGATTAGCAGCGCTTCCATCCTCGCTCCGTATTTCTGAGTCATCAGTTGCGCGAGCTCGGACACTAAAGGCTGGCTCAGTTGGAAGGTTTCTTCGTTGACGCGGGTAATCTCACGGAAGCGGGCTTGGTATTCGGCGCGGACGGTAATCATGGATAATCTCCCCTTTATCTAGGAAGTATAGGCCATCGTGACCACTCTGAATGAAATGGGGTGAAGTCCCGTTGGCCACATCTCACTTGGCTTTGTTCGTAAAGAAAACGCAAGAGCAGTTTCTCTCTACTCTCGCTGCCAATACGATGAAGTTCATGTTCGGTGCGCAAGGCATCTCGGCCTACGATGATATATGGCCCCCATTGAGAACCGTGCCGAACAGCAAAGATATAGGTCAAGTCTGGAGTACGTGGAGTTTTGAGCTGAGAGAGACCGAGCGTAAATTGCGCCGAGTACCCCTGCCCATAAGGTTTGGCAGTCGCGGTCTTCACTTGGATGCGAAAGAGGTCCCCACCTTCATCTTTCACAACAAACACATCGTCCCCAAGGTCCACCTCGGGCAGTGCGACATTCCAACCGCGCAAGAGAAACTCTGCCATGACAACAAACTGACCAGCCCTCCCGACGTATAAGTGGTGCTTTCCCGACAAAAAGCTCTCTCCTTTACTGGAGAGCATGTGAGTCAAAGAGGACCTTGTCGTCCGTCGGAGTGACGAAGCGAAAGCCCCCGAAATTCGTGAGTTGCTGCTCATTCAGCCCGGTGAGTATCATCACTACATGCTCGCACAGCGGACCATGGAAATGCTCGAAGTCCGACTTGGTTTCGTAGGAAACAAATATGCTGGCAGGAACCTGTTCGCTCCGAAAACGAGGGGACAGCAAAGCTCGCGTCTGAGGGCTGAGGCGAAACGTGACACCGTCCATCTGTTTACCAACCTCAACAATGATCTTTGCCATCATTTAAACTCCTAAAACTGCGAGCTTCGCGACTTGTCCGCCCCGGTCTTGTCTCCTGCCAGCATATCGGTGAGATGACCTCTCCTTTGCTCGCGGTTACTTCGCCGTCTTCTCTACACCGGCTGGGGCAACCGACACACTTGCAGAGCGTCGGCCTCGGTCTTCGACGAGGGCTTTTTCTTTTGCCAAGACTTCTGCCACATCTTCGAGGCCAAGTGCTTCGAGGCGGCTGCGGGTTTGGAGACCAGTCTTCTTGTCCCACCCCCGCCATTCGTAATACTCGTCGAGCACGGTATCAAACGTGTCGGCAGCGACTTTCCCTTGGTACGGCCCTTCCGGGCATGGCTCATACATCCAGCGTTCGCAGATGGTATCGTGCCCACGCCGCATGCCCAGGAGCGAGTTGAAGGCTTTTTCCAAATTACAGATGCGTTCGCCGTCGCGCATCCGTTCTTCTTTTGTTCGCTCAATACCAGTCACCGCAGCATAGGCTTCGCCGTAATAGCTCTCTGGCGCATAGCCCAAAACGTCCAGCATCCAGTGGAAGATGCAGACACCATATGAGTTAATGAGCGCCACCTGGTTCTCGATGATGTGCGTGCATGCGCCCTTGAGCAGTGGCGTGCTCAGATCAGCGGCTTCGAGGCGACCGAAATAGGCCATCGACAAGTCTTTGCGTTGAAACTTTTCGATGAGGCCAATGCCCTTCAGGTGATCGGCACCACGCGATGCCACCGCCATGTTATTCATCCAGGTCGGAAATGCGCGCATCTCTTCAGTGAAGCTGGCACCGCCTTTCCCGTAGGTGGCGTACTTCATGAAATTCTCGCCTTTGTGTTTCGAGAAGTTTAAGGCCCCGTAGTACGCCCCGTCAC
>SYOC01000271.1 GCA_005804965.1 Pseudomonadota bacterium | reverse complement strand
GTTTACCGCCAATAGCATGAACTGCTTGAACGAAGCCATTGGTTTGGCGCTGCCAGGAAATGGCACCATTTTGGCGACCCACGCCTTGCGCTGGGAGCTGTTCGAGCGAGCGTCGAAGCGCATCGTGGAAATGGCGAAGGCCTACTATTTGGATGGTGATGAGTCCGTCCTGCCGCGCAATATCGCCACGTTCCAAGCATTTGAAAACGCGATCACGCTTGACATTGCTATGGGCGGCTCGACGAACACAGTGCTGCATCTCTTAGCTGCCGCTCAAGAGGCTGGCGTCAATTTCACGATGGCAGATATTGACCGTCTGTCGCGCCAAGTGCCCTGTATTTGTAAGCTGGCTCCAGCCTCGAACAAATATCACATCGAAGACTGTGCGCGTGCCGGCGGCATCTCGACTATTCTTGGCGAACTAGAACGTGCTGGAAAGCTCCATACCACCGCCATGACTGTGAGTGGCAACACGCTGGGCGAGATGATCGCTGAGAACGACATTCGCCGTGAGCAACCCGATGAATTCGCCCTGCGTCGCAGTTTGGCTGCACCTGGGAATGTCCGGACGAAAGAAGCGTTCTCACAACAGAAGCAGTTCGACACAGCTGATCGCGATTCTATCAATGGCTGCATCCGTGCTGTCGAGTTTGCCTCCAGCCAAGATGGCGGGCTTGCCGTGCTATACGGCAACATCGCCAAAGAGGGCTGCATCGTCAAAACTGCTGGGGTAGATGAGTCGATCTGGGTGATGGAAGGCCCAGCCCGCATTTTTGAATCGCAGGAAGAGTCGTGCATGGCGATCCTCGGCAACAAGCTGAAACCCGGCGATGTCGTGGTGATTCGCTATGAAGGCCCGCGAGGCGGACCAGGGATGCAGGAAATGATCTACCCCACGTCGTACATCAAATCGAAACAGCTTGGTACCAAGTGCGCACTGCTGACCGACGGACGCTTCAGCGGCGGCACCAGCGGCTTGTCCATTGGCCATGTTTCGCCGGAAGCTGCTGAGGGAGGCGAGATTGCGCTGATCGAGGAAGGCGATCTCATTCGCATCGACATTCCTAATCGTTCCATCAACGTACTGGTGTCGGACGAGGAATTGGCCGCGCGGCGGCAACAGATGCTCGCCAAAGGTGCCAACGCCTACAAACCGCTAAAGCGCCAGCGCTATGTGTCAGCGGCGCTGCGTGCGTACGCCGCATTAACGACCAGTGCTGATCGTGGTGCGGTGAGCGATGTGACACAAGCTGAACATCGGTGATAGTGTCTCCGCAAACTCAGGGAGCGTGTCCTTGTGAATAGAGCGAAGCAATCTTTGCGTAAAAAAGAGATTGTCAAATGCTCGCCCCATGATCGACTCGCGTGGCAGCCCGTCATTCCGGGCGAGCCATGCGAGACCCGGAATCCAGGGACAAAAACCTGGATTCCCGCCTGCGCGGGACTGACGGGTAGAGAGGGGTTTGCGTTTCTGCTTCCGCTGACAACGAAGGCAGCGCATCTTCTTATACTGTGATTGCAAACCCTGCCTTGTTTGTGCCCGTGGCACGGACTACCCTCGTTGAGGTAACTACTGCTTTCCTCCGAGGTCTTGTGCATGCCTGCTCTGTGCCGTGCTTCATTCCCTGCCGTTCTTTTCTTCTTCTTTTGTGGCCTCCAAGTGAGCTTTCCTCTGTCTGACTGGCTGGGAAGAGCGGCGATTGCCGCGCCTGTCCAGAATGACTTTGCTCCTGCCGCTGAAGAGATCTCTCTGCCTGTCGCAGTAGGTCCGGGGGCAGCGGAAAGCTCAATCCGCCAGATCGTCCGCACGCTTGACGGGCATGTGTATATCGCGACGGTAGACGATCAAGGCGGTTCAGCGCTGGGCTTTCCACGGCCAACCTATCTTCGCATGTACAAATCGACGACGACTGGTATTCCCACGGGCTTTCGCGAAGTCAGCCGCTCGCGCCGCCCGCAGACGGAGAAATACGCCACCCTCTCTGGCGGCGATATGCGCCTTGATCGCCATGGTCTCATCCATGTCGTGTATTACCGCACCAGCGACGGTGCGACGGTGTATCAGCTCTTTGATACCAACATGGACCGATGGGATACGACGGCCACTGTAGTAACAACTTTCAGCGGGCAACCTGGGAAGGTCGCCTATGGGTTGCGAGGGCGGGCGATTAATAGTCTAGCGCTTGATCGTGAGAACAACCCAATCGTTGCTGTTGGCGGTGACGAAGGCGTCAAGATTTTCCACAAGACGCTGGACGGCTGGATGGAAGAGGCAGCGTTGTCCGCGATGCCGTCGGTGCATCCGACGATGACGTTTGATCGCTTGAATCGCCTCCACGTTGCATGGCTAGAAGAATACAGCGGAGCAAGTGACGTGCATTACGCAGTGCGTGAGGGTGGGGTGTGGAGTACCTCGGAGGTTGTCTTCGCTGGCGACTCGAATGTCTCAACCAATGTTGATCTCAATCAAAGTCCGAGCATTGCTGTCGACGGCCAGAATCAACCGGTGGTGCTCTATCTGTCTGGTGAGCCCGGACAGTTGAACGACTTCATACAAACGCGGACGATGACCGCAGGGTTGTGGATTGCCGACGACCCGCCATCAATCTTTGCGCAGGCGGCGAGCCTGCATATGCGCGACGACAGCAAGTTTATTCTACTGGGAGATGACCGAGCAATGCACTCCGGTTATCTGACGCATAAACCGACTGAAGCCGAATGGTCGGCGGTGGTGCACTTTCAGCCGGATTCACCCGTCTATGCCGACGCTGGTGCGGCCTCCGCACGTTATGATCCCCAATATGAGACGGATTGTTCGGTAGTTGACGTGGTGTATTTTGACGAAGTGCCGGATAAGCGTGGTGGGTTCAGGCCACATCTATATTATGCGGCGATCAAACTGTACGGCGAGGCCAGTGGTGACGGGTCGTGCAGGGAGCTACTGCATTAAACTAAGACTGCTTGCCGTTTCTTCGGCGGCTGGGTCACTGCATTGTCCCGACCGGAAATAAGAAGCCGCTCTGTGCGTCGTCAAGCCGCAGGCGAGATTTTGCTGCTGCGCGGGTCGTTGCTGGCATGACACGCGCGAGATAAGCCGCAGCAGCTTTGCGGGGAATACGATAGGCGCGGCCAATGCGCAGAGCAGGGAGGTCGCCTTTGCGAATGAGGTCGCGTACCACGCGCGGGGAGACGGCAAGCATTTGGGCGATTTCGGCAACGGTATAGACTTGAGGGCGGACCTTCGCAGCTTGCATGTGTTCTTCTCTTGCTGGGGCCTCGGCCGAGGCCCCACTCAACTCTGTTGATAATCTTTTCAACTCTCGCTGTTCATACTTTTGATGAGCAATGTCTATGAGCAGCCGCTAGTCGCGCCACAGTTTAGGCATTTATAACAGGAGCCATTGCGAATCATGATCGACCCGCAATCCGCACAACTCGGGGCATCAGCCTGCGCCCGCCACGTGGTGATGCCGTTCTGGTAGGCAACGCCATTGCTTCCTGCATGGAGGGCCGGTTGCGGGGCTACGACCGCCGGGGCAGCGTGGGCTGTTGCTGTGGGTACAATCACGGACACCTGTCCGTGGGCTCCAAGGCTAAGGGTGGTCTCGTCGGTTTCAATAAGACCAACCGACTGCTTCAACTCCGTTGGCAGAAAGCGCGAACCGAGGAAACGGAAGATATAGTCGGTTAAAGATTTGGCGTACGGGATATCGGGATTCTTGGTAAATCCCGAGGGCTCGAACCGGACGTGGCCAAATTTGCTGACCAGTGCTTCGAGCGGCACGCCGTACTGCAAGGCCAACGAAGTAAGCGTGGCAATCGTATCCATCAAACCAGAGATCGTGCTGCCTTCCTTCGCCATCTTGATGAAGATCTCGCCGGGGGTGCCGTCCTCGTAAAACCCGACATGAATGTAGCCTTCATGTCCGGCCACTTCAAACTTGTGGCAGATCGCTTGCCGTTCCATCGGCAAATGGCGGCGACGGGGAGCAAGCTCGGCTCCCACCGCAGCTTGTGTTTGCAGTTCGACTTTCTTCTCGCCAGTGGCTAGAGGCTGAACGCGCTTACAGCCATCACGATAAATAGCCACCGCTTTGAGACCAAGTCGCCATGCTTCCACGTAGGCTTCGATGACATCCTCAACCGTGGCCTCGGTCGGCATGTTAATCGTTTTCGAGATGGCTCCGGAAATAAACGGCTGGGCCGCGCCCATCATGCGCAGGTGGCCAAGATAATGAATGGAGCGGCTGCCGCGCGTCGGCCTAAACGCACAATCGAAGACTGGCAAATGTTCGTCGCGCAGGAGTGGCGCACCTTCAATCGTCTCATGCTCGTCGATGTATTCGATGATGGCTTGAATCGCCTGTTGATCGTAGCCGAGACGTTTGAGTGCGCGGGGAACAGTATTGTTGACGATTTTCAATAAGCCGCCGCCGACCAGGCGTTTGTATTTGACGAGAGCGATATCCGGTTCCACGCCGGTGGTATCGCAATCCATCATGAAGGCGATGGTGCCGGTGGGAGCCAGCACGGTGGCTTGCGAATTGCGATAGCCGGCTTTGCGTCCGTAGGCGAGGGCTTCATCCCAGGTTTTACGGGCTTCAGAGAGCATATCGAGCGGCACCAACGCAGAGTCGAGTTTGTACGCACACGCGCGATGCTTGTCGATTACCTTGAGCATGGGCTCGCGATTCTCAGCATAGCCGGAAAATGGCCCCATTTGTTCGGCGATTCGTGCCGATTGTAGATACGCCTCTCCGGTCATCAGTGCCGTGACCGCCCCGGCATATTGCCGCCCAGCCTCGGAGTCGTAAGGTAAACCTAGCGACATCAGAAGCGCGCCGAGGTTCGCATAGCCAAGGCCGAGTTCGCGAAAGGCATGGGCATTGGCAGTAATCTCTTGCGTCGGATAGCTGGAGTTATCGACAATAATATCTTGTGCCGTGATGCTGATATCCACCGCATGTTTGAAAGCTGTGGTATCGAACCCGCCATCGTCGCGCACAAACTTCATGAGGTTAAGCGAGGCGAGGTTGCAGGCGCTGTTGTCCAGGTGCATGTATTCAGAGCAGGGGTTGGACGCATTGATCGGCCCGGTGACAGAGCAGGTATGCCACGAATTAATCGTCGTGTCGTATTGCATGCCAGGGTCGCCGCACTGCCACGTGGCTTCTGCTAGTTTGTAGAGCAGTTCCCGGGCGGGCATAGTTTCGCTGACTTGGCCGGAAGTGACGAAGCGTGTGGACCAAGAGCCGTTCTCAATGACTGCCCGCATGAAGTTGTCCGTGACGCGCACAGAATTGTTAGCATTCTGAAAGAAGATCGAGCTGTAGGCTGCGCCGTCGATGGAGGCATCGTAGCCAGCCTCGATCAACGCCCACGCTTTTTTTTCTTCTTCGACTTTACACTGAATAAATTCAAGAATGTCGGGATGGTCAGCGTTGAGGACCACCATCTTGGCTGCACGCCGAGTTTTCCCGCCCGACTTAATCACTCCGGCAGATGCATCGGCCGCGCGCATAAACGACACCGGGCCTGATGCCGTGCCTCCGCCAGCGAGGCGCTCTTTCGATGAGCGGATTTGCGACAGGTTGACCCCCGACCCGGACCCACCTTTGAAAATGATGCCTTCTTTACGATACCAGTCGAGAATGGATTCCATACGGTCTTCGACCGAAAGGATAAAGCAGGCCGAGCACTGTGGGCGCTCTTCGACGCCGACGTTGAACCACACCGGGCTGTTGAACGCGAGTCTTTGTTGGACGAGGAGATAGGTCAACTCGTCTGCGAAAGTCTGTGCATCAACTTCGGTTGCGAAGTAGCCGTCTTTGCGCCCCCAACCTGTGATGGTGTCAACAACGCGACTAATCAGCTGTTTCACGCTCTGTTCGCGTTGCGGGGTGCCCAGCGTCCCGCGAAAATATTTGGAGACGACGACGTTCGTCGCGAGCTGAGACCAGGGTTTCGGCATTTCTACATCGTGTTGTTCGAAAACCACCTCTCCCTTTTCCCCAGAGATGACGGCGCTGCGTTTTTCCCATTCTACTTCTGTGTACGGATGCGTGCCGAGCTGGGTAAAGTAGCGTTTCATGGTGACGCCTTTGCGCTTGCCGAGAACTGGAGTCCCCTGTGGTTTGACTGTGGGAGTGGTGTCCAACCCCATTTTTCTTCGTAGTTTCTCCGCCATGATCCCCTCCTCCTCTGCCACAAAATGTTGTTGCGAAATTCGGCTTACACACAATATATAGGGCTGTCAAGCTGCGAGGAGCGCTAGTGCTTGTGTGCGAAAAGACTCTTCTTTTTTTGTGTCAGGTCTTTTAAGATTCCAGATCATGGCGAAACCCGAAGGATGGAAATCGGCAGCGGATATTTTGGCGGCAGTGTTGCCCGACTTGGCCAGCGGCGAACGACTACGTGAGTATCGCGTCTGGGAGGTTTGGGAAGCAGCGGTGGGGAGTGTCGTGGCACGCAAGGCACAGCCCAGTAAGATTCAGCGCGGCCGGCTCTTTGTCACGGTCTCGAATTCTGCCTACTTGCAGGAAATGCAATTCTACAAAGCGAAAATTCGTGACGCAGTGAATCAGCAGCTCAGCGAACCCTTGGTGACAGATATCTTTTTCACGTTGGGGCGAGTGACGGGGATGAATCTCCGGCCCGAAACCCCGCCGCGCCGTCCGTTGCCTCCATTCTACGATATCGCCTCACCGCAGAGCGGTCGTCCAGAGTTGGATGCTGCCTTCGAGTCGCTTTTGGCCGCTCGGCGACGACGACTTAAAGAAGAGAAGGATGAGGAGCGCTAGGCATGGCTGAATCTGCTGCTCAGAGCGCGTCGGAACGCTTCAGCCGCCTATTTCGCAAAGCCGGAGTGTTCTTGGGCAAAGGTCAGTTTGCCCAAGCGCTGGTAGTATTTCGTGAAGGTGAAACCTTGGCGCTTGCTCTTGACGACCAAGCAAGGCTTGCACTTTTCCGAGAAGAAATCGCGCGCTGCGTGGCGCACCTCATGCGCAGTGCCGAAGAGTAATCTCCGGCGTTAGTCCGGCTCTCGTCTGCTCAGTTCAACCGTCGCGTTGGGCGGGCTGCGGCGGCCTCTGCTAGTTCTCGCAGCATGTTGTGGGTGACGGGGAAATCTACACACGGGTCAGTAATGCTTTGCCCGTAAATGAGTTGCGACCGTGGGGCCGGGAAGGGTTGCTTGCCAGCCACAAGGTTACTCTCGATCATGACCCCAGCGAGGTACGGGCTGCCGGCGCGTATTTGTGAGGCCACGCTAGCTAGCGCGGCTGGCTGCTTGCGAAAGTCTTTCTGCGCATTCCCGTGGCTGCAATCGACCATAATCCGCGTACATAGGTTGGACTGTTGGAGCACTTTTGCGGCAATGCCGACGTTTTCTGCGTCGTAGTTTGGTGCATTTGATCCGCCTCGCAAGACCAAATGACTGTCGGGGTTGCCGGTCGTGCTCACGACGCTCACTTTCCCGTCGCCATCAATACCAAGAAAGCGATGCGGCTGCATGGCAGCGCTGATGGCATTCACTGCCGGGGCAATACTGCCATCCGTGCTGTTTTTGAATCCGACTGGCATGGATAAGCCAGAGGCCATTTCTCGATGTGTCTGGCTCTCGCTGGTGCGTGCGCCGATGCCGGTCCAGGTGACGAGTTCAGCGAGATACTGAGGTGTGATGGGGTCGAGCATTTCCGTGGCAGAGGGAAGACCAGCTTGGGCGAGGTCAAGCAAAAGTTCTCTCGCTAAACGCAGGCCAATCTCCATCTCGCAACTGCCATCGAGATGCGGATCGTTGATCAACCCCTTCCAGCCTGTGGTTGTTCGTGGCTTCTCGAAATAGACGCGCATGACGATGAGGAGCGTATCTTTGAATTCTTCACTGACCTTGAGCAAG
>SYOC01000024.1 GCA_005804965.1 Pseudomonadota bacterium | reverse complement strand
GCATGGCCTCGTAGACCGCGGTGATTTGGTGAGGCAGAGGATCGACAAGCGAAGTGTGGACTGCCAGGAGCGGATCGAAGAGATGGGCAAGGCGAATGCGGTGGGCTTCCGACACGAGCCGAAAGAGACTGCCATTACCGTCGAAGCTCCAGGGGCGTCCCTGCTCGACTACCTCAAGACGAGGCTCATCATGGCGATACAGAAGAATGTTTGCCACACGGCCGGTAGGGTCTTTGTAGGTAAGTTCGAGTGCGTCCGAACCAAACCATTGCACGTTCACGACAGTAACTAATGAGTCAGGGAGGATGCCGCGGACAGCGGCGTTGGGTTGGAGATCTTCGAGCTTCATTAAAGCCTTAGGGCGGCTCAGATTCGCTATTTATTTGCCGCCGCAGAATACCCCTTTCTCAGCGAGAACTCTAGGGACAAGAGCGGGTTGCGGATAGCAGAGCTGGGAGGAAGAGCATATGGCGAATGGCTGATAGCAGATGGCTGGAATAGAGAGGATGCGAAGAGCGGAAGGCGGGGATGGGAGGAAGAGCATATAGCCTATGCCGTATAACTGATGGCTGGGGCCACTGGAGCAGATGGGTCCCATCCCAGGGGGCTCATGCGTCCAACCCCAATTCCTTCAAATTGGCAGCGATGGCCGCGTCCGATTTTACAGTCTCGGCCTGCGAACGTATGCGCCGTACGAATAAATGTACGCGTGCAATTCCCGTCCATATCCGTGCGTTCACGCTATTTATTTCCCACCTTTCTGATAGCCGACACCGCGCCCTCGCTCGCCGTTATGGGTCAGAAGTCCTTGCTCCGAAGTCGCAATTGTTCTCTGAGCCCTATTTCTGAACGACGTATGACTTGGCTTCAATGCACTTCCGCTTTCCGCCCCAGGCTTTGATCTCCCGTACACCGTCCAGGACTTCTTGCCACACATCGCGCTTGGCCTCGAATTTGGCGAGTGCCTTGCCAGTTAGCTTTTTACTCATCTCGAAATGCCTCCAGCGGGCTGAGATTTCTGCTCAGGGGTTGGCATCTGCTGCGGCACGACGAGTTATGCGGCGTGGAGTAGGAACTCGACTTTCACGGAGTCGAACGGGAAAATCACCCGGCCATCCTTGACTCGATCGAGCACTCCGGCGTTCAACAGCGCCGTCACATCCGTGTGGACGGCCTTCACATCTCGCCCGACACGGCGCGCGGCTTCGCGAATCGCCAAAGGGCCGGCTCCGCACATGGTTTTCAGCAATTGCCAGCGTTTAGCCGTCAGCACTTTCCAGAGCAGTTCCGGTGTGGCGAAGGTAATGCGTGCGGCCTTCTCCCCCTTTCCGGTTTTCCAGACACGGACAAAGTCATCCATCGCTTCGCTGGGAGTGCGAACATCAAGAACGACGGTTTTCACGGTTCCACCTCATCCTGTCGTGTTCAAAGTCGGCGACAAGCTTCTCCGGCGTTTGAAATGGGTAGGCGATCTCTTCCGCGCCGAAATGTCGGTGGTCGCCCTTTCCTGCCTCATTGTCGTAGCGTACGACGCACACGCCGTTTACCACGTATGCCAGCCTATACTTGAATGAGTGGGTCGAGCCGGCTACAGGCTTTGGAACCTTCCATATTGACAGCTCGACGAATGCCGTTTCTGAGAATGCAATACGCGTCCGTAAGAGCGCGACAGCTTTCATGCCGAACGATAGCAACGGTCGTCAGCTGTTGTCAATTATAACATCAGTGAGAACCCGCAAGGATGGCATGTTAAACCTGGGTGGCCAAGTCGTATGGCCCACTCGTGCGGTTCTTTCGCTTCCGGCAGACTCGACGACCCCGGCCGGTTCCCGCCTTGACTCTCATTCGACCGCTGTGGTTCAGTCTCACGCCATTACGCCATGTTGATTCAAGCCATCGGTTTCCTCGCTCGACTCGCTTTCTTGCCATTCATTTTGCTCTCTCTCGGCTGCCAAAAGGAGAGCGAGTCTGTCGTCTCGATCGCGCTCCATCCCACCAACACGAATAGTCTCTACGTTGCCACCAACGATGCCGTCTATAAGTCCCGTGACGGTGGTGGGACTTGGGAACGGTTCCCAAGCTTTAGCGCACGGCGGGTGACGACGCTGGCGATCGATCCTCAGCTTCCTGCGACGGTCTATGCCGGGACGATGGGAGATGCGGTCTACAAGAGTCCGGATGGCGGACAACATTGGCTGCCGCACAATGTCGGTTTGAAAGAACATGTGTCGTTCATTAACCAGTTCGTCTTTCACCCGACGCAGAGCGAGAAGATCTACGCGGCGACTACTGTGGGGGCGTTCTTCACGAAGGACGCAGGCCGTGAATGGATTGAGCGGATGAATGGCATGAAAGAAGTGCACATCGTGACGTCGATCGCGATTAATCCCAAAGACCCAACCATCCTGTATGGAGGCACCACCGGTGGAGTCTATCGGTCCGATGATGGAGCGATGAATTGGAAAAAGATCAACAATGGGCTGATCCCGGAGAGTGAGCTCATGGCGGCGATGGCGTTGGGCGTGAACGCCATCGAGATCGACCACGTGAATCCCGACATCGCCTATGCCGGAACAACGAAGGGGTTATTTCGCACGGGGAATAAAGGGGAGCAGTGGGAACGGATCGGGCTGTCGCTGCCCGATCCGTTCGTCAGCAGTATTGTGATTCACCCGACAAACCCGTCGCTGCTGTATGTCGGCGGACCAGGCGGTGTCTGGAAAAGCGCCGACAGCGGAAAGACCTGGCAGGCGATGAATCACGGACTGGATACGCTGAATATCAGAGCGCTGGTGATGGCGCCTACTGCCTCTCAGACGATCTACGCCGGCACGAACGGCAGCGGTCTCTATCGTTCAACCGACGCCGGCGCGACCTGGACCGCGGTGCCGCTGAAAGCCGCGCCGGCTCAGAACTAATACCGCGTATCTCGTCGCTCGCCTCTCGCAAGCGAACGGCGCTTCACGAGATACGCTTCACGGACTTCCTAGTAGCCTGTTTTAGTCCCGCCGCCGTGCTGATACCGTCCGCTGTAGGACAGCATTTGATCGGACAGGGCTTTCCATTCATCGGCGGTCATGAGATGTTTCATCTTGAAGCGCAGACTCAGAATCTTGGCAGATCGTCCCATCCGTTGCTGGGCCGATTCGTTGAGGACCTTGGAGAACTCCTCCGGTGCCGTCGTATAGCTGGCGTTCAGCATA
Source organism: Pseudomonadota bacterium (assembly GCA_005804965.1). Classification (GTDB taxonomy): domain Bacteria; phylum Desulfobacterota; class Binatia; order Bin18; family Bin18; genus SYOC01. The sequence continues at coordinate 139 of SYOC01000024.1, read as the reverse complement.
TAGAGTTGCCGATGGTAGGCGCGCTCTTGCTCGCGGGCCGCTTTGAGCTCGGCGATAATGTCGGTGACCAATCCGTTCACCAGTTTTGCTTTGTCGGGATCCGTCACCGTCCGGTCAATCAACGCAGCCATGTCTTGCT